>JAUXAX010000005.1 GCA_030619685.1 Dehalococcoidia bacterium | reverse complement strand
TACGCTCACCACCCCCTCAAGATGGCGTGTCTACCTATTCCACCACCTCGGCATGGCAGGGGTGGCAGGATTTGAACCCACGACCAACGGTTTTGGAGACCGTCGCTCTACCTGGCTGAGCTACACCCCTGTTTTAACCTGCCCTGATCTATTCTCAGCTTCTATCTTTCGCGAGGATATTTTGAGTGAAATTGAGGGAAAAGTCAACCTAGCACTGCACCCCGGCCGTGTTCCTGAATGTCTGGTTGCTTGTTCTTGCCTAGCCTAAGCACCAGAGGTTCCTGCCCCAGGTGCCCCTTGCCTGATCCTTGACACGTTGGGACTTATATTGGGTTTGGTGCCTGATTGTTGGTATAATAGCAAAACAGGTGGCATAAGAACATCACTGGAGACTTAGTATGGAAGTGTATCTGGTACAGCACGGGGAAGCTAAGCCAGAGTCAGAAGACCCCCAACGCCCTTTGACAGACAAGGGTAGGAGCGAGGTGGAATCCGTAGCACGTTATGTTGCCAGTTTGGGGGTAAAGGCTTCTCAGGTTCTCCATTCTGGCAAGCTTAGGGCAAAACAAACAGCAGAGATCCTTGCTCAGCATCTGGTGCCTGCTGAAGGCGTATTGGAGCAGACGGGTCTTGGTCCTTTGGACGGTCCTCAGGAGGCGAAGCGGCTGATACAGGAGGCTGGGAAGCCGCTCGTGCTTGTGGGGCATCTCCCTCATTTGAGCAGGTTAGCGGCTTTGCTTATCTTGGGCGACCCTGAGAAGGAAGTGGTTAGATTCAGGATGGGCGGTGTAGTTTGCCTCGGCAGGAGCGATAGCAGCTGGTTGGTAAACTGGGCTTTAGTTCCTGAGATTGTCTGAGCATAACCTTGGCAAATGAATCCGCCACGTGTAGATAGAGAAGAGGAGTGATGGGGATCAGGCTTTATGAAGAACCCGAGGTTACGAACCCGATCCTGATAGCTAGTTGGCCAGGGATTGGAAACATTGGGATAATAGCGGTTAATTATCTAAAACAAATGGTAAAGGCCCGAGAGTTCGGAGAGATAGAACCCTGGGATTTCTTTGAGCCTCGGGGGGTTTTGATTGAGGGAGGCTTGTTGAAAGACCTGGAGTTCCCCAGCAGCAAGTTCTATTTTCAGCGAACCCAAGAGCGGGATCTAATGTTTTTCGTTGGAGAACAGCAACCTGCTGATACTGGAACACTATATCCGATGGGAAGAAAGGTTCTCGACATAGCCAATCTTGTCTTGGATGTGGCCCTCAAGTTTGGATGTCGCAGAGTATACGTTTCAGGAGCAGCTGTTGCCCCCATCCATCACACGGCGAGACCCAGAGTCTGGGCAGTGCCTAATAGCGAGAGTCTACTGAGTGAAGTGAAAAGCTATGAGAATACCATACTAATGTCAGACATCGAGGGAAGAGCCGGGCAAGGCAATATCACTGGTTTGAACGGGCTGCTGCTAGGAGTTGCCAAGAAGAGAGGTCTGGAGGCTGTCTGCCTACTGGGTGAGATACCATTTTATCTTCAAGGATTGCCAATGGTTTATCCAAAAGCTTCGAAATCGGTCCTAGAGGTTTTGACTAAGACTCTAGGAATCGGGATTGACTTTAGCGTTCTGGATAAGATGGTAGCCCGAGTAGATCAAGGCATTAGACATCTTGAGACACAGTTTTATGAACAGGCACCACCAGAAGTAGCCGAGCGGATAAGAAATTGGCTGGAAAGCTTTAAATACAAACCCGCTGAATCCAGACTAATAACTGAAGAGGATCAGAAATGGATTAAAGAACATATCGATGAACTTTTCAAGGGGGGAGGCGAGGAAGATAACAGACCTCTTTAGGCTTTACAGACAACCCGAGCTCCAAACCCCATCTCTGATTGTAGGTTTCTCGGAAGATGCTGGTAGATTGGCGCCGAAGGTGATCGACTATTTGAATGAAAAGATTAAGGGCGAGAGTTTTTGCGAAATCGAGCCATCAGATTTTTTCTCTCTGGGCGGAGTCGCAGTTGAAGACGACATTGCTCAGTTTCCCGAGAGTAAATTCTATTTCAGCGAAGGAAAGGATCTGGTGATATTTAAGGGTAGCGAACCTCGATTCGAACGGTACCAATTCTTGCAGACAATTCTGGATGTTGCTGAACACCATTGTAGGATAAAAGACTTGTATACCATTAGTGGAACTATCTCTTTGGTCGCCCACACCACCCCCCGAGATATACTGACCGTTTTCAATGGGCTAGAATTCCAAAAAGAGCTCCGAGGTTATGGGCTTGAAGGTATGGATTGGGAAGGACCGCCAGCTCTGAACAGTTTCCTCTTGTGGGTAGCTCAAAGAAGAAGTATTCCTGGAGTAAGTCTCTGGCCAGTGATTCCATTCTATTTGGCAGCAGTGGATGATTCAAAAGCCCAGAAAAGAGTCCTTGAGTTTCTCGACAAGAGGTTTGGTTTGGGGATCGATTTCAGCGATATCAATGAGGATTTGGCAAAGCAAAGTGAAAAGATAGCTCAGCTAAGAACTCGTTCCCCCGAGGTTGACGATTATATCCAGAGGTTGGAAAGTAACCTCACCCTGACTGAGGAGGAAAGCGAGAAACTGGTTGGGGAAGTGGAAGAATTCCTAAGGAGAGAAGGTTGAAGTTGGGTTTTCCCTCGGCGGTTCGGGGCATCCTCTCCCCATTCGAACTCCCCGCAGAAGGCGAAGTCGCTACGAAGCCTCCCGGGACAAAGTAGCTCGCCACAATCTATCGGCAAGGTTCGATATATAATCTCGGTTCTCGAGCTGTCTTTGCCACTCGGAAGGAAGAGCATCGATTCCCAGATAGGCACCGGAAATGGCTCCAGCCATCGACGCTATAGTATCAGTATCTCCTCCTAAGCTAACTGCGTAGATCACTGTCGAGGCGAAGTGCTGGGAATGGGCTAGGAAGGCAAATATGGCGGTAGGAACAGAATTGAAAGCTTCGATTCCATGCCCCAGTTGACCCACCACTTTCTCTCTGTCATCGGGACTCTCCAAAAGAGTGCTGAATTCAGCTATTTTGGCGCGGTAGACATCCTCTGTGGTGAAGTTCAAAAGTCGAGATGCGAAGGATGACGTGTCAAGGGGCTTATCAGGCTTTTCCGCAACCGCAAGTGCTACCGCCATAGCCTGTACGGCTGCTCCCTCCATGCCCAGCACGTGAGAATGCGTGATGAGACTCGATAGATATGCCGCCTCTCTCAACTCGGCCGGCCGGCTCCAGAAGAGGAGACCTACTGGTGCTGCTCGCATGGCTGCTCCGTTCCCAAAAGAGCCGCCACCATAGATATGGGCCGCTGCCTTATCCCATGGTTCACCGCCCCTTATTAGCTGGAATACTCGCGGCGGGCCAGGACCATAGCCCCGCCATGGCTCCTGCGAATAGTTGCTGACAAAACGTCCAGCCATATGAGGTCCATTGAAGCCGCCGCATTCAACCAATGACTCAGCCACCCCGATAGTCATGTGGGTGTCATCAGTATAGCGTAGGGGGTGTGAAACACTGGCTACAAGCTCGATTTCATGCTCAGCAGCCATTCCACGCCCTTCCCAAGAAGCGCCGACAGCGTCTCCAAGAGCAGCCCCCAAGAGCGAGCCAAGGAATTTCTCTCTGATTTGTTCGCTATCAACCATTTCCCCACAATTGTTTGGCGATGCCAAATGTTTCTCTTAATTCCTGTGAGGATGTTATACCTATTGCAACACCATAAACGAAATTTGATACATACTCTAAAGCATCTTTTGGTCCCAGCGAGCCTGCTGCTAAAGTCTTCTTACCCAGGACTATTTTATCCGTACTCTCAATAGCTTCCAGAGTCTCTTTAGCTGAGGGCAGCATGTATTTCCCCATTTTATTGATCGGAGCCATGACCACTTTTACCTTGTCGTAGCTAGCCAGCTCCGGTATTGTTACACCGGGATTATGGGTTACCGCTCCCACTATGGTTGTATTGCTTATCTCATCAATACATTTGCCAAAGTAGTCATCTAATCTGTCAGTGATAAAAGCGTGTGTCAAGATAATCTTTGCATTAAGTGATTTCATTATTTCTAGCTCTTGATCGAAATCGTACATTCCTACAGAGCCGACAACTTGAATATCTTCTCCAGTTTGTTCTCTAGCATCATCTATTGCTTTGGCTATTCTTTCATCTCCCAAAGCTTGTACATATGGGATACCAAAATCAGCGGCCTCCGCTATCAACTCTGTGATATTCCCCGGATTTTCATAAAAGCGCTTTCGGTATTCCATTGCTCTATGACCAAACTGACCAGCTCCCAAGAAGGGGGAAGTACCGAGCATCAAGCGTGGGATTTTAACACTATGAATGTACAAGTCTTTGTTGTATTTCATTCTTTATTATTCTTTCCACACGAAATGATAGGGCTGAACGAGATTTGGTCTTTCGTAGATAATGAGGCTTTGCATCTCCATGGATTCAATCCCGGTCAGGCTATTTTCATGAGTTCCTTTAACTGATCAACTGCTGGGGGCAGGACCTTGCCTATTTCCTCCCCAAAGCGCAGATGAGCCAGTCGGTCAAATGGAGTCTCACCCTGATTGAGTACTACCAAGCGAGCCCCGGATTCAAGAGCCACTACGGGCATATCAGCTGCTGGATAAACAACAAGGCTGGAGCCGACGACCACGAAAAGGTCGCAGCTTCGTGAGTGTGAGTAAGAATCGGCCAGTTCCTTCTGAGGTAATGACTGGCCAAAGTTGACCACGCTGGAGACCAGCTTGCCTCCGCAAGAGCACCTATCTGGGCCGATAGACTTGTCCACCTGGGCCTGACAGCGACTGCACCGCAGCTTGGCTACGTTGCCATGTAGTTCTGCCAGCAAGTCCAGAGGGATGCCCGATCTCAAGTGAAGGTTGTCCACGTTCTGCGATATGAGGAAACTCAGTTTGCCCAGCTTCTGTAGCTCCACAATAGCCATATGGCCCGCATTGGGCTCCACAGAGGAGAAATCTCGCGCTTTCGTGGGAAGTCCACGTGCCTGGCGGGTCCAGATGCCGTCAGGTCCTCGGAAGTCCGGGAGACCTGATTCGGTGCTGATCCCAGCACCTGTGAAGACCACTAGGTATCTCGCCTCAAACATCCAGTGAGCCAGGGTCTTGATTCGCTCGTTTAGGTCCAATGACACTACACCCTTCAGCAACATCGGGGCCCAAGGTGGGCTGAGCTTTCGCGTTGCCTCCATTATACGGCGACAGGGGTTTGGCAACAAGGTAGAAGGTCTGGCGTGAGAGGGCAAAAGGTTAAGAAGTCATTACATTTTCGGCGGGGTCTCTCCAGGGTTCATCTCCCCCGCGCCGTTTCCAGGAATTAACACCGCTTTGAGCATATAGCCAGCAGCATTCAGCGATCGGATAGCATAATGCCCTGAAGCATCGTGACTCCTGGGCGAGGAATTCGTTGCCACAGGAGTGGCAACGCTACGCTTGCTGATAGTGCTTCGGATTCAGTGCTTGACTTTGGCTGCCCGCTCCAGGCAGCGCTGCCACCGGGCGTTTACCCAGTCCTGTAGTTCATCGATCTGCTCTTCGGTAGCGTTCCTGAACCTTCCTTGTTCCGTGAGATATTCTCTCAGCGGCCTTAGATTCCCCTTTCGGGCAGTGGATTCGCTGGCCGAGGTGAGGCGGAAAACGCTGTTTTCAACTTCATAGAGCACATTCCAACCGGTTTGGATCGCGAGCTCGCCGATTCTGATGGTGTCGCTGAAGGGGAAGCCCCATCCTGGGGGGCAGGGTGTGAACACGTGTATGAACCTGGTTCCCTCTATTGCCCTTGCTTTCCTGACTTTTTGGTAAAGGTCCAGGGGATAGGAAGCATTGGCGGTGGCGACGTAGGGGATGCCGTGCGCTTCCATTATCGCGGTCATATCTTTCTGGTTCTGCTGCTTGCCCAGGATAGGAGTAGTACCCGAAATAGCGCCCAGGGGAGTGGAGCCTGAGCGCTGATTGCCGGTGTTCATGTAGCCTTCATTGTCGTAGCAGATATAGATGAAATCGTCCTGTCTTTCGGCAGCGCCACTCAAGGCCTGGATTCCTATATCGTGTGTGCCGCCATCGCCGGCGATAGCCAGGACAGTCAATCCCTTCTTGCCCAGGGCTTTCAGCCCGGCAACCAATCCAGTAGCCGATGCCCCGGTGGAGGCGAATGGCGTATTTACACAGGGAACCTTAACAGCTGTTAGCGGATACATGCCGTGCAGTACCGTGAGGCAACTGGCTGGCACCGTCACGATAGCCTGCCCCTCCAGCGCTTTTAGAATATGACGGTAGGCGAGGGATACGGCGCAGCCGGCGCAGAGCCTGTTGCCCGGCAGCATATATTCGGTTTCCGTCAGGTTGACTGCATTGGCCTTCAATGCGCGTGCCTCCTCAAATATGACATATCCATTCGGGATACTCTCTGTTTAAGACGCCTTCTTTCAGCGATGGCAGCGATTTTGTTACCGCGTCTGCCAGTTCCCTGGCTTTAACGTCACGGCCACCCAGTCCCACGATAAAGTCTCGTATTACCGCATTTGTGCCACTTCCGTAGAGGGCTGACTTGATTTCGGAGCAGGTAGCCCCTTCCGAGCCATAGCTGACATTCTTATCGAAGACCACGACGAGGCGGGACTTACCCAGTGCCCTAACCACATCGGCTTTAGGAAACGGCCTGAACACTCTCAAGCCCAGGACACCTGCCTTGTGGCCTTCCTCCCGAAGCATGTTTGCCGCCACTATGGCCTCCATCGCTAGGCTGCCCATAGCTACAATGACTATGTCAGCATCATCCATTCTGTCTTCCCAGATCATGTTGGCGTAGCTTCTTCCGAAGAACTCACCGAACTCCCGGCCCACCCCAGCTATCGTTTCGCTCGAGTTCTGCAAAGCCTCCTGGAGGAGATACCTCAGCTCCATGTATCCATGGCAGAGCACGCCCTCGGCGTTTACCCTGGGATTCGCCAGGGTTACCAGGTTATAGTTCTTGGGATTGGCCGGGTCCAGTACCGTGTGGGGTTTGTACGGGGGTAGAAACCTGTCCACGTCCTCCTGTGATGGCACATCCACGGGCATTTCAGTGTGAGATAGAATATAACCGTCGAAGCAGACCATAACGGGCACATAGACTGACTCGGCGATCTTGTAAGCCTGGATCACTGAATCCAGTATCTCCTGGTTGTTTCGAGCGTATATCTGTATCCAGCCGGTATCCCGTTGGGATATGGAGTCCTGCTGGTCGTTGAGCACATTCCAGGGGGCTCCGATGGCGCGGTTGACGCAGGCGAGGACTACCGGAAGGCGCGTCCCGGCAACCCAGTGCAGCATCTCGTGCATATAGGCTAAACCGTGTGAGCTGGTGGCGGTGAAGGTTCTGGCCCCCACGATAGAGGCCGAGGTGCATACGGCGAGGGCGCTGTGCTCACTCTCGACGGCAATATACTCAGCATTGAGGTCTCCTGCTTCGACAAATTCAGAGAGCGTTTCGGTGACTGGTGACTGGGGCGTAATCGGGTAGGCAGCGATCACCTGGACGCGGCTGAGCTTTGCCCCGTGGGCTGCGGCATGATTGCCATCGAGTATCCGTATGTCGGCTTTTCTATCTACCTTCTTCACAGTAGAACTCCTCTTCATCAACCATGGTTATGGCGTGTGCCGGGCACACCTCCGCACATATTCCGCATCCTTTGCAGTACTCCAGGTTTATCCAGAGGGGCACGGTTTTGCTGATGACGGCATCCGGGCAATAGAGCCAGCATAGAAAGCAGGCTGGCTTATTCTGCCTGGCCGGGGTGCACTTGCCCTGGTCTATCACCGGACGCGAGCTGCGCCACTCGCCTGTCCTGCCCCCTTCGCCGATACCTGGCGAGGATTCACCGCATATGTGCTGGCAACCCCTGGTTCCCATCTTGCCTCAATCTCATTAGTTGTTCGTTATTTAGTTGCGCTGCTGGTTTCGTTGTTGTTACTCAGTTGGGATCACTTCCTCACTCGTTTGGCCAACCCCGGTACTAGCTGCGCAACCGCAACCCTTTGACCACACCGAACCTGGCTTTCTATTGCCTCGATTCACCCAGCTCCGTTATCTCGTAGGTCTTTGTAATTGCGGCGAGGTTGATATCGACGGCGTTGTCGGAGAACCTCTCCCTTATTGCCTTTTCCACGCTTGCCATGGCCACCGTTTCGGTTGCGCGGACAAACGCGCCCAATATGGCTGTATTCACCACTGTGAGTCCAGCGACTATCAGCCCCAGTTCCCGACATACCTTGGTGGCATCGGCAGTAGCGATGTTGAAATCACCCGTAACCTTGAGTTCTTGGGGACGCTGCCGGGAATTCACCACCAGCCATCCTCCCTTGCGCAGTCCGCTGGTTACATCCGGGTCTCGCAGCAGGGTATGGTCCAGGACCACCACCACATCGGGCTCCTCTACCTGCGACATGACCATGACCGGTTCCGGGGAGATCCTGGTTGATGCGCTTACCGGAGCACCTCTCCTCTCAGCGCCAAAAGATGGCGCAGCCGTTACCCCCCGGTAGCCATCGAGGTAAGCCGCTTGTGCCATTATCTTGGCAGCCGTTATCGCCCCCTGGCCACCCCGGCCATGCCACCGAATCTCATACGGCCTTGTATTCATATCAAAGGGCACAAACATAGGTTAACTCTCATCACATAGATGTGTCAAATAGACGATCTGGCGCGATCCCTGGTGAAAGTGGTCGCAGTGGCACACACGACCGCCCACGATGAGGCTCAGACCCTTGCCGACCGCACCGAAGCCGGCGTTGTAGTTCTCCGCATCCACCGCACCTATCCTCTTGACCTTGCGCAACGCAATTACCATAATGTCAGAGAATCGTCTTTTTTGCAGGAAAGAAGGAGGGAGCAGAATGGGGATAAAAATCAAAGATAAGGTAGCCCTGGTTACAGGAGGCGCTCAGGGGATTGGGCTGGGCATAGCGAAGGCCTTCCTCCATGCGGAGGCGACGGTTGTCATCTCTGATAGAAACGAAGACGGACTAAGAATGACGACCGACGATCTGCAACACCGTTTTGGAGGAAAAGTCTACGGGATAGTTGCAGATATTTCCGTTGAAGAAGAGGTCAAGAAGATGGTTGCCGAGGCCGTCTCGAAGTTTGACGCAATCGATATCCTGGTCAACAATGCAGGCCTTAGTGGAATGAATTACTTCTGGGAGACGCCTGTCCAGGACTGGGATGCGGTTATCAATACTAACCTCAGGGGCGCTTTTCTCTGTACGAAAGAGGTGACGAAAGTCATGCTTCAGAAGGGCATAGAGGGAAGGATTATCAATATAGCCTCTGGCAATTCCAGCATACCTACTACGGGAATTGCCGCCTACTGCGCCTCCAAAGGAGGGCTGCTCATGTTTACCCGGGCAGCTGCTCTGGAACTGGGACCACGGGGAATCAATGTCAACGCCATTGCTCCCGGGACCACGCTGACTCCTTTGACAGAGGGGTTCTACAATCTCCCCGGTTTGAAAGAGGCTTTTCTGGATCGCACGCCCAAGGGTAGATTCGGCGAGCCGGAGGACATTGCAAAGGTAGCCCTCTTTCTAGCCTCAGATTACGCTGACTGGGTTACCGGCCAAATGGTCTATGTGGATGGGGGCCAGTCCCTCATGGGTCTTCCCAGGTATTACGAGGGACTTCAACAGGCTGCAGGCACGGATTGGTCAAGCGCTACCTAGCGCTGCTGCCTTTTTCAATCCTAGCGGGGTCAGCTAAGTACTACTCGAGACCTTCGGTTTCGTCTACATTGACCGCGTGGTTACATTCTGTTATGTTCCCCCCGATGGTGAGTTTGGGCTTAGCCACCGTATCTGAGTGCTGTTCTAACAGAGGGTGAAGCGATGTTGCCTAGCGCCGACACCGCAAGGGGACAGGATGGAGTGTCCTCTGCAGTCGCCCGGCTGCGAGTTCGACCTCTGCTGACAGGGGTCTTCTTTCCCGCGCTGACAGTTGTTCTTGGGATCCAGATGCTGAGGGTGTTCCTTCCTGGTCTGGTCTGGGTGCTCGGCGACAACATGGGCTGGAGCGAACCGCTTGTCGGCATAATAGCGCTTCTCGTATTCCTCACTGCGTTCCTGGCGGGGGGACTCCGACGGTTGCTGGGCGATCGCCTTATGATCGTTGCCACTGCTGGTGGGCTAGGGGTGCTGCGATTGCTGATGCAGATCTGGTCCGGCGAGGCGGTGCTCGCTGTGAGCCTCGCCATGGCAGGAACGGCCCTCTTTGTTCTCTTTGTGCCGGCTTATGTGTGGAAAGCGCAGCTTGCCGGCAGCGCTGGCACCGGTCGGTTCGCCCTGGGGTTGCTGGTGGGGCTGGTATTGGACACCGCTATTCACGGCGCCTTCTATACTTATGACATTAGTTGGCAGCCTGGTTCGCTTCCGCTTCTTGTGACTTCGCTGCTGGTGCTGGTTCAATGGATACTGTTGGCGGCCGTCACACGCTTCAGTAATGCGGATGTTGCCGAAGGGGTCGCCGGCCCAGCCGAAAAGAACGCCTCGGTGAACCCGTTGGCCTTGATGGCTGTCGGGCCCATTCTGTTCCTGCAGGTGGTGGTTCTCCAGAACGTGGCGCGTGCAGCGACGCTAAGTGACTGGCCCCTGCCGACGGCTTTTGGTTGGACGCTGCTCGCCCAGATTGCGGGTTTGGGCGTCGGGGCATGGCTGCTGAGCAAGCCTCGTCGGCGTCTGTGGCTTCTGGCCCTGTTGTCTGGAGTTGGCCTGGTGGCCATCCTAGCTAAGTCCTATCCGGAAGGCGCGGCGGTCAATGCCATCCTGCTTGTGCTGGGACAGGTCCTGTTGTCGCTGCTAGTAGTGCTAGTGTTCGTGGCCATTGGGGCGAAGCCGCTGAAAAGGACCTTTTGCGCCATTACCGTAGCCCACGGCATAGGTATGATCCTCATGCTGCTGTTCCTCGCGGGATATTATCTGGTCTACTACTTCAGGCTTCCCTATAGCAATACAATGCTGGAGCCAATAGCAGCCTTCGTCGTGGCGTCCTGCGCCTTGGGTTCATCAGTTGCCCTCCACGAGAGGACAGGTAGCAGCGACAGGGCATGGTTGGTGGCAGTGCTTGTACTGCCGCTCCTGGTGCTGCCCCTGGTTGGAGTACTCACCTGGCAGGCACCGACGGCGGTCTCAGGCAATGGCTTTCCCGTACGCCTGATGACCTACAACCTGCACAACGGCTTCAATGCTGAGGGATACTTGGCGATGGATGACATCGCCAAGGAGGTTGAGAAGTGGGATCCTGACATCGTGGCGCTGCAGGAAGTGTCAAGGGGCTGGGTAATCAACGGCCGCCTTGATATGCTGTCGTGGCTGTCACAGCGACTGGATATGCCATATGTGTTCGGCCCTACGGCCGATCCTTTGTGGGGCAACGCGATCCTTAGCCGTTACCCCATTGTAGAACACGCTCATTATGACCTCCCGCCGCGGGATTTGCCTGTATTGAGAGGATTCTCTGTGGCGGTTGTAGATTTGGGCAATGGCGATCGCATACAGGTTATCGCTACCCATTTCCATCACGTCGAAGGGGACACAGATATTCGGGTGCTCCAATCTCAGCAGGTTGTTGACTTCTGGGGCGGTGACAGCAGCACGGTGTTATTGGGAGACCTGAACGCAGATCCCGATGCACCTGAAATGGCTATGTTGCGTCAGGCGGGACTTGTGGATGTCGTGGCGAGTATAGAGCCGCCCCCTGTGCACACTTGGCCTTCGGCTAATCCTGAGCATCGTCTCGATTATATATGGGTATCGAATGATCTGACGGTGAACGACATTCGCGTGCCCATGAGCAGGGCCTCTGACCATCTACCAGTAGTTGCTGAAATCGATCGCAACGTTTTCAATCACCCCTATGAGGAAGGGGAATAGCCGGACCAGCGAGGATTATGCTTTAGCAACGCTGTGCCACACAAGACTTCTCGCGAGGGGCACGTGATGAGCAGTCATGTGCTCTTCCTTTGTCCCTCTTTACGTATGGAGCTATCGTAGCGAAGCAGTCTGCTGTCCGCCAAGAAAAGCGTCAGCCAAGTTATGCCCTATGCAACCCACAGAGGCTATTGACAATCCCTATTTTGTGTGATATTCTTGCCAATGTTGATCAAGATAGGCAACAATGATCGGAAATCATGAAGCTTTCCACTAAAGGACGATACGGAACCAGACTCCTTTTGGATCTGGCGCTTCACCAAGGCGAGGCCCCGATTCCACTAAAGGATGTCGCTCGAAGACAGCAGATTTCGCTTCAATATCTGGAACATTTGACCAGTCCTCTCGCAGCGGCGGGCTTGGTTAGGACCTCGCGAGGTCCCGCCGGGGGCGTAAGGTTGGCTAAGTCCCCACACCAGATAAAGCTTAGTGAGGTGATTGCAGCTCTTGAAGGTTCAATTGCTCCGGTGGAGTGTGTAAACAATCCAGGGATATGTACCCGCTCCGAACTATGTGCCCCGAGAGATGTGTGGGGCGATCTCGATAGAGCGATGAATGAAATTCTGGAGTCCACCACTTTGCAGGATCTGGCCGAGCGGCAGAAAAGAAAAGAGCAGCCTGACGAGGTGATGTACTACATATAAATTTGTTTGGTTGATAGGTCGAAAGGGGTATGCAGACCGCTCCTATCTATTTCCGGAGCGGAGCTTGCTCTATCCGGGGATGGCGGTAGCGATGTTGAAGAGCAAGAAAGGGGATGAGTGAATCATTGAGTTGCAGGTTGCACCAAGGATTTTCTTGAGTAATAGGGGGAAGATGGACGCACAACTGAAACGGGAGGCTCGCCGTTTGAAGCTGGATTTCGAGGCGCTCAAGAGCGGGGGGTTTATCAAGCAAACTCAACGTGACCTTTTCACAGTGAGGTTGCGATGCCCAGCGGGGAAACTGACATCTCAACAACTGCATAAAGCGGCTGAGATTGCTGAGAAGTATGGGCAGGGAGAGGTTCATACCTCTGTTCGACAGTCGATAGAAATCCCTTATGTGCACCACCAGCACTTCGACGCTATCGTTGCGGAGCTGAAGGAAATGAATTGGTCAGTCGCCTCCTGCGGCCCTCGTATCAGGGTGCCGACTGCCTGTGCGGGGTGCACCTATAATCCCAATGGTCTCACGGATACGCAGGCCATGTGTCTGGAGGTGGATAGGCGCTATTTTGGAATCGCCACCGGTCATCATAAATTCAAGATATCCTTTTCTGGATGTCCGATTGATTGTGCCCGAACCAGAGAGATGGACTTAGGATTTCAGGGAATAGCTGAACCAGAATTGGTAGAAGAACTATGTAATGGCTGTGGCCTCTGCATCACTAGCTGTGAGGAAAATGCCCTTGACCTTGTGGATGGCCTGCCCGTAAGGGATCATGGAAAGTGCATATATTGCGCGGATTGTGTCAAAGTCTGCCCGGTGGATGCCATGGTATCGACGAGGACGGGATGGCTTGTCCGGGTGGGCGGGAAGCATGGAAGACACCCTATTTATGCCTACGAGATAGCTCAGTTCGTCTCTGACGCGGAATGTTTCTCCTTAATCGAGAGGACTATGGAGTGGTACCAGGCCAATGCTCAGGGTAGAGAAAGGATTGGGGCTACAATCGGTCGTCTGGGTATATCTAGGTATCTCGACGAAGCAGCGAAGCCCTTGGGCTTGGAACTCATCGAAAAGGCTGAAGAGAGGAGGAAATTCAGGGCCGAGGGGAACCTGTATACCTGAGGGCAGCGCCTGTTGAGCGAAGCCTTCGCTCAGGTACTTGTTCTTGAGTGGTGAGAAATGGAAGACAAAGTTGAGCATGCGAAAGAGTTGATTGCATACGCAATAAGAAACTATCCGAGGGTAGCGGTGGCTTGCTCCTTTGGCAAAGACAGTATGGTTACAGTCCATATAGCGAGAGAGGTAAATCCAAGAATTAAGATTTTCTCAATAATGACGCAGTACAAACCAAGGGAAACCTTTGAGTATCTCCGGTTAATGAATAAGAAAATGGATCTTGGCACAACTGTATATATAGTTGCTGATAATGTGCCGGAGGCTCTCCAGGATGGTTCTTTGGAAGTGAGACTGTTGCCTGCTGAGGAATTCAACAAGAAAGCGTCTGAAACTAGAATTCAAACAGGAAACGAAATCTATGCAGTAAATCCAGACGAATGTTGCCAACTGCTTAAAGTGGAACCTACAAGGGTAGCCGTAAGTAGTTTGGATGTCTGGATAACTGGGTTGAGATGCACAGAGGGGCAGACAAGGGTAGATTACGAGGAAATAGAAAATAAGGGTGGGCTTATTAAGATAAACCCCATTCTAACCTTTACCGAAGCCGAGATATGGAGATATATCGCCACCAAAGGTATTGAACCCCATCCCTGGTATGGAAGCGGTTACCGGTCTCTTGGCTGTGCCCCTTGCTCAGCTCCCGGGGGGGAGCTTGAGCGAGATTGTAGATGGAAGGGCACCAGCAAATGTGGAGGGGAGTGTGGTATACACACTCAAAGACTGAAATGATAAAAAGGGACACATCGCTAGAAAACGGAGTAAAAGACAGGGAATTAGACCATACCCTAAGGGTCTATTCTGATGTAACACAGCTAATAGCCAGCGTACAGAACCCAACACCATTGGTCAGGTTGAATAAAATCAACGCAAATAGGGGATTTCAAATCTATCTCAAACTTGAAAGATACAACCCCTTTGGCTCGGTTAAGGATAGAATTGCCTACGAAATGCTAAAGGCGCTGGAAATAGGCGGTAGGACGGTTGTTGAGCCATCGTCGGGCAATACCGGAATTGCCTTAGCTTGTATTGCCAATGCCTTGGGAATGCCGATAGAGATAGCCGTTCCCGAAAGGATCCCTGAGGAAAAGAAGGTAATGTTAAGATTCTTGGGAGCTACAGTGAGGGAGGCAGATGATGCGCTGTGCCCCTTGTTTCCCAGTGAAGGAGCGAGGGGACTGGTTGACTCCCTGGTGAGAAGTCCGGCTACCAGGGATAGCTACGTTAGCCCTAATCAATATGAGAACGAACTGAATGTTCAAGCCCATTACCGCACGACGGGGCCAGAAATATGGAGGCAAACACAGGGCAAGATCGATTATTTCTTTGCTGGATTTGGTACTTGCGGCACGATAACCGGTGTCGGCAGGTATCTCAAAGAGCAGAACCCAGCAATAAGAATTATTGGGGTAGAGCCCTCTTCCCCGAACCATAGATTGCCTGGTATGAAGAGAATTACCGGATTAGATGCTGAGTTTATGCCCGGAATTCTAGATCGCTCAGTGATCGACGACACTGTAGAAGTAACAGACGAGGATGCGTACCGCACTGCCATGGAGCTAGCCAGGAAGGATGGGATTCCTGTCGGGCCGACAACCGGGGCCATACTCCATGTTGCCTTAAATTATGCCAGGTCAAATAGAGGCTTGGCTGTTGTTATTTCGCCAGATGACGCCTTCAAATATGCCAGTTTTTACCAGGATATCCTGAAAACAGAATCCAGCGAACTTAGTAGAAGGGAATACGATTTGTGCGATCTGGTTTGCCCTCTCTCAAAGATAAAAGCAATCGAGTTAATCGATAGTCTGGACGAGGGGGAAACAGCGAGAATAATACTGGGCGATAAAGACTCTCTCAAAAGCGTGGCACAAGAGTTAAAAGCCAGAGGTTTTGCAGCAGGTTTCGAAACAGAGGGTGGAGACAGGTTTATATTGACCATCACCAGATAATGGCATTACACCCCTCTATCTGTTTTCAGCAACCTGCCTTATGGGTTGCTCGGTATGGAAAGTCATAAGAGAAGCATCGCAAAAGCTGTATCATGGCGTCTTATAGCTGCTCTTATTACAGCATTTGTCGTTTTCCTATTCACCCGCGAGGTAGCGTTGTCAGCAGGTATAGGCATTGCAGACTCAGCAATAAAAATATTTACCTACTACTCGCATGAAAGACTGTGGAACAAGATAGGTTTTGGTAGAAGGAAGGAGATGAGGGAAGACTACAGGATATGAAAGGCGCGGCTCAGGGTGGCTGCTGCACAAGGACTCTATTTACCCGGATTTGAGCCTAGGTATCACAAACCTGGGGGCCTGCTATCCAGCAGGCCCCCAGAGATCTTCTCTCCTCCGGTATTGCCTTTCTACCTCGGTCTATTAGATTAGGGTGTTAGCCAGCCTTCAGGTATCCTGCCGCCAACGGTGCAGCACAATGGCCTTGGCAATGGCTTTTTCGTCAGGCTCTAGC
Source organism: Dehalococcoidia bacterium (assembly GCA_030619685.1). Next base: position 66,785 of record JAUXAX010000005.1, on the reverse strand, counting down.
TTTGGATTCTTGGTGGTAACCACGGTCACGAAACTTTTATACGCCGTTATGTTTCCAGCGGTGATTCCATCCGGGTGATAAAGGGTGTCGTTATCAACGACAAACGTATGGTTTCCACCATGTACATCGACTATGGTAATGTTGCCAATGTAAGTGTTGGCTGCACTCGGCGGATTGAACACAGTAACGTTGCCGGTGCGGTGAGCGTGTAGCCGCTCGCCTGGGACTGGGAGGACCATGATCTTCAATACTTCACCTGAGAATGTCCCTGGAGCGGTCTCGATGACGTTGTAAGCAAGGACTACCACCTTTCTGCCCTCGATGGTGGTCAGGTCGTCCCCAAAGTGGCTTGCAAAGTCACTGACGTTCCCCAATTCCCAACGGTTGGTTGTTTTTGGTATCTTGTATCTAAACTCATCATTCAGGGTCACTGTCACGCTCCACCCCTGCGCTGTGCCTATGGTCACATTCCCGCTGGTGATATCGACATCGGTCACTTTGCCGGCGAAACCGTGCCTCTTGCCCGGCGAGTGAGGGCCACCATGCGGGCCCTGAGCAAGGATGCTGCCCGCACTGCCTAGCATTAGCACGGCCACCAAGACCAATATTCCGATAGTTCGTAACGCTTTCATCTTTGGGCTCCTTTTCCTGATATTGCTTTCCTACTAGTTATAACGAAAAAGCTTGCCATTTTGTCAGTTACCCGAACCTCCCTATTTTTTAGGGGATATAGATTACCACCAGGGTAGAGTACTCCTCATTCCCTTCTTGGTCGCTGGCGAGTACTTCGATGTAGTTTGGCCCCTCTGCAAGGGTAACCGTAGCGCTGAAATTGCCCTGCTCATCAACGTCAGCTATCTCTATATCATCGTCTACCAATATGCTCACCACGGCACCAGGGATGGTGCTGCCGCTGAGAATAATGCTTGCGGTGCCGACTATGCTTTCATTTTCAGGCTCTACTATTTCGAGGAAAAGCGCTGTCGGTGTCGGTGTCGGTGTGGGCGTGGGTGTTTCCTCCTCCGCAGCACATCCCACGGCCAATAGCATGACCGCCAGCCCAATGAATAGTGCCTTTTTCATTAGTCACCTCCTCAGCTCAAGCCCACTTTATTCTCAGATTTTCTTGAAGCTAGAAAACGAGGCTAACTTGGTAAGCCATTGCGGATGAGACAACTTCTGATTCCTGTATCTTAACGTCTGGTATATGAATACCAAAACTTGGCGCGCTGGGAGTTACTCGTGGGGGTTGGGGCCGCGGTCTTGGTGGCTGTCAATCTCCACCTTTGCCGTCGATCAATTCGAACCCCTGGTCGGCTCCGCTCTGCCCCGCTTGCGGCTTGAGGATATACTGGATGCCGCTCTGAGTGTTGCCAGCTGCAACTACTGTTAAATCGTAGACAAAGTTTGTCATCGAGCTGCTCGTAACCTCAAATCCCTTTGATATGTGCAGCTTTTCACTGGGCAGTTTCACATCAACCGACTCACCAGTCTCCTCGAGGATCCCGCTGACACTGGATACTTGGATAAACACCTTGGTATATTGGCCTTCGGGGACGTCACCTCTCCAGATTTCCTGAGCTATATCTCCCTGCAGGAGGGTCAGGTCTACTACTTGAACCTCCGGGTCAAGCTTTATCCACCGAACAGACTCACCACTCAACTGAAGACCGATGCTTGAGATGGAGACGCTCAAATTGCCAAAGTCTCCGATAGCATTCACCTCATCGCTTATCAAGAATGCGAAGTTGCCTGTTGTGCTTGGCTGAAGACCTGGCTCTCCGGGAGACAGCATTGGTACTATTCCAAAGTAAGATATCAAGGATATCAATAGCAACGCGGTTACAGCAGCCCATGCCACCGGTCTGCCCAATATCCTGGAGAACAGCGGTGGTTTCGCCTCCCATCTCCGTTCAAGTTGCTCACGCGCGGCATTGAAACGCTGCCTTGCTGCCCACTTGGCCTCAGGAGAGGGCGTGAACTGGTAGGCCCTCTGGGTATCGAGCATCGCGGAGAGAAGCAGCTGGAGTTCCTCCGAGTGCTCAGGATAGCTGCCAAGGCAGTCTTCGATCCTCTCACCGCGGTTGATGCGGTTCACGCACTCGTCAAGTATCTCGTCAAAGCTCTTGTTCATATCGCACCGCGCTCAACTTGGGGTTCCTCTTGGGATTCCTCATGGAGCAGCTTGCGCAGCCTTCTAATGGCGGCACTTTGGAGCTCCCGTACAGCACCGGCCCGTTTGTTGAGAACCTGACCGGCTTCCTCCGAGGTCAGCTCGGTAAAGAAACGCAGCTCTATTACGCGCCGTTGGACCGGTGTAAGTTGTTCCATTGCCTTGTTGACCCTCGTAAGTTCAATATTGGCCTCCGCTGTTCGCTGCAGATCGGATTCGGCCATAATCTGCACATTGTCGATCGGGACTGTCTTGCGTTTAGCTGTTTTGCGAAAGTGGTCCACGACCATGTTGTGAGCAATCTTGAAAAGCCAGGCCTGCATTGGTATGCCTCGTTCCTTATATGAGTCCAGCGATTCCAGCCCTTTCAAAAAGACTTCTCCAGCCAGATCCTCTGCCTCTGCCCGGTCACGCAACCTGACGAAAATGTAGCGAGCAATCCTCTCGTAATATTCATCGTAGAGTGCGGCCAAGGTAGCTTCCTTGCGCCTTCTTTCGCTGCTGCTTTCTTGCTGGCGCATGACCTCCGTCTCAGAGCGAGCAATAAGTCGATTGGTTTAGAGTATACCATTGTTCATCCTCTGTCCACCAGTGATAATTCACATCGCCCTGACAGCTCGGTTGCGCAATGCAATGCGTCAAAGGACTTATCCATCAGTTTAGAGAGAAACCAACAGCCCGTCCGTAGATTGGGCTCCCGTATTCTTTGAGTAGGTCGTTGCTTTCCACTGCTGCCACCAGCTCAGAAAAAGGTTCTGCCCTCCCGAGAGCTTCGTTTGGCTTGCTGAGCGTTTCGATTGAGGGACTCCAGAGTTCCAACTGGGCGATTTCACATTGACTAAGAGGTCCTTCGTTCAACTCTCTGGGAATTGGTGCGTAGTAAGTCGAGAGTCCGGACATGGGCATTTCGTATAGAATACGGAGAGCTTCGTTTACTTCTCTGAGCATCTCGACGTAGCAATTCCGGAGTTCGGAGACAGTCCTCTCGTATGCAATCTGGAGAGCTTCGTCTACTTCTCTGAGCATCTCGGCGTAGCAATCCCAGAGTTTGGAGACGGTCCTCTTGTGTGAAAACTGGAGAGCTTCGTCTGCTTCTCTGAGCGTTTCGACCAGCTCCGCCGAGGCCTCAGGTTCAGGCATTATCCCGTTGTTTGCCATAGCCACCACCGACAGCTGCATCTGACCGCGTTCGTGATGGAACATCATCGTTGCCCTCCCTAATGTCTGAGAACCAAGGGTTCGTGTGTGTTTTCTATATGTATAACGAATATTGACCTAGTTTTGTCAGGTATGTGCTTTGGATTATGCTGTGCTCGGAAAAGACTCCCTATTTGACATGCGGAGACGTTATAGTCTACCCTGGGTGGGCTGAAGCAAACCAACTCTTGGAGGTCGAAATGACAGAAGTAGCTGGGAGCGCACTTGTCGGCAGGTCATTAAAGAATGAGGGTGTAAAAGCGGTCTTTACCCTGTGTGGTGGCCCAAGCCTGATATCAATATACAATACGTGCGTAGACGAAGGTATTGAGCTCATAGATATGAGACATGAACAAGCAGTGGCAAACGCCGCAACCGGCTACGCCATGGCCACTCAGGGCCCTGGAGTGGCCATGGTTACATCAGGCCCAGGTGTGATCAACATGGCGTCAGGCATGGCCGCTGCCTGGTACACTTGCGCACCGGTTGTCGGTATTTGCGCTCATACACCACACTATTTTGAGGGAAAGGGATCTGTTCAAGAATTCGACTCTGGAGACATGTTCAGGAGTATTACGAAGTGGAGAGGCTACTGTACGGCGACACATCGCATACCAGAATATGTAGCTACAGCGTTTAGGTATGCCAATACGGGTCGCAAAGGCCCTGTGCTACTGGATTTCCCCGATGACACGATTTTGTTGAAGGCAAAAGAGGAGCGAGCCGAGATTATGCCTCCGGAGAAGTATAGGACCAGCGCGCGCCCTTACGGGGAGCCGGCGCTGGTGAGAAAAGCTCTGAAATGGCTATTGGAGGCTGAGAGGCCGGCAATACTAATTGGGAGCGGAGTCCTTTGGTCGGGTGCTTCGCAAGAACTAATACAGTTTGCTGAGCTTCTCAAGATACCGGTGTGTTACGCCTTTGAGGGAAAAGGGGCAATGCCAGACGACCATCCTCTTTGCGGTGGCATTGTTGCTTACGACTTTGGGGCCATATCAGAAGCCGACGTACTTCTTGCGATCGGCGTGAGATTTGGGGAAATACTCAGCTATGGCAGCGGCACTTTGTTTGCACCCGACGTAAAAGTGATTTCTGTGGATATCGAACCATTCGAGATCGGTAGAAATAGACCCATCGATATCGGGATATGGGGAGATGCCAAGGCTGTCCTTACACAGCTAATCGAGGCAGCGAATGAAGCTCTCGGGAGTTCTGGGAGGAAACGCGAGGAGACAGAGTGGGTCAGGAGGGTGAGGGATACCGCAGAATCCGTCTGGGATATTTTCCGCTCGGGAGCCTCAAGTTCGAGTAAACCCATTGATCCTAGAAGACTGGGGAAGGAGATTTGCGAGTTTTTGGGTAAGGACGCATACCTCGTAGCGGATGGAGGGGAAATACAGTCTCACATCGTCCCTCAATTCTGTGCCAGCTTCCCAGGCAGTTTCGTGTCGGCTTTGGGCGGCCCGCTAGGGCATTTAGGAGGAGGCATTCCCTTCGGAATTGGTGTTAAGACAGCAAAGCCGGATGCGAAAGTCCTCGTTATCGAGGGAGACGGATCATTCCTGTTCAATGCGAGCGAAATCGATACGGCTGTGCGAAACAACAAGCAAATCGTGGTTGTGGTAGGTAATGACTGCCAGTGGGGTGCAGTCAGACACTGCCAGGAGCTCGGCAACTACCATGATGTTTGCGGCAAATTGAATGAAAACGCGAGATATGACAAGTATGCGGAGAGTCTGGGTGCTTACGGAGAGCTGGTGACCGACCCCGAAGAAATCCGGCCAGCATTGGAAAGAGCCTTCGACTCGGGGTTGCCCGCTGTGCTGGATGTCAGGATCGATCACTCTATATTCACCTTTGTGAATTACTACCTCATGGACCAGGAGAGAAAGTTGACCGAGCTGTACAAGGAACTATATGTCGCCTAGAGCGCAGATGACCGAAGCAGCGCTCTCGCAGTTCGATCACCGAATGACACTATCCTTTCCTTCTGGCCTCTACCCATCACCTTTAGGCGATGGTCTCTGAGAAATCGGTCGTTCATCTCGAGACCTACCAGCCCTGCACAGCGAAGCCCTGTGTCTAACAAGAGGAGAATCATGGCTTCGTTGCAAAGACCGGTTAGTGTGCTCCGCTCACATCATTCAACGGGCAAAACCGCACCCCTTCTACAGCGAACCATAGCATGACGAAAGCACTAGATAGACTAGTACGAAAGCGGGATTCTTTCCGTCTTTTAAACAAGTTACTCTACGGTATAGCAACTTCTCTTGATGAGAACGCGAGAAACTCAGAGACACAAAATCATGGATGTGGAGGTCAAAGATGAGGATTGGAGTTATCGGTATCGGTCAAGCTGGGGGGCGGATTGCTGACCTGTTGACGTATCACAGCAGGTGGGGCCGGCATCAGGGTATAGTTCCTTTCGCCCTAGCTGTTAACTCGGCGCAAGCCGACCTGCTAGGACTGCAAACAATAGAGAAGAAGGACAGAATTCTTGTTGGCCAAACGGTGGTGAAGGGTCACGGAGTGGGGCTCAATCGAAAAGTGGGAGCGAAAACCGCCAAGCAGGGGCTCCATTCGATTCTGCATGCGGTTACGGAGAAAGGTGTCCACCATGTAGATGCCTTTATAGTCGTTGCCGGTCTCGGAGGAGGTACCGGATCTGGTGGGGCGCCAGTTATCATTACTAGGCTGAGAGAGGTCTACGAAGAGCCGATCTACTTGATTGGCATTCTTCCGTCTGAGGACGAGGGGAAGCTGATGGCCTCGAATGCCATCGAGTGCTTACAAGAGGTTGATGGGATAGTCAATGGCATTCTTTTGTTTGACAACGATGTCTGGAAAAAGGAGGGGCTCGCGCTGCAGACAAGCTACAGCAAAATGAACTACGAGTTGGTGAAGCCATTCCCCTTGATGCTGGGTGCCGGAGAGACAGCGAATGACAGGGTCGGCATAAAGGTGATTGATGCCTCTGACATCATAAACTCCTGGCACGGGTTCAGCTACATCGGATATTCAGAAATGAAGGCCAAGAGTGCTCGTGACAGGTTCCTTTTCTTTAGGAAGAAGAACTCGATGGACCAGCTAAGTCCAGCCCAGAGGTGCTACACAGCCGTAAGGAACGCTGCTACTCTAAGGTTAACCGGCGAGTGCGACATAAAGCAGGCTAAAAAGGCGCTAATGATTATTGCTGGACCTCCAGACGAGCTGAATATGGAGGGCTTCTCCCATGCCAAGAGCTGGCTGGAGGATTCGATAGCAACTAGTGAAGTCAGAGGTGGGGACTGTCCGATTCGAGGGTGGGATTCCGTAGCTGCTGTGGTGCTGCTTTCCGGGTACTCTGAGAGCACCAGGCTAGGGGTACGGCTAAGGAGCGAGGAAGCAACACCGTAACCACGGGAAAGTTATTCTAGCCCTGGTCTACCTTATTTACGACAGGCTCATCACTGCTCTGGACTTCCATTAGCAGCTCTTCTAATATGCGGTCATCGACCAAGTGCAGCATGGATTGAGCTTGCACCAGTTCCGTTCTGAGACGCTGCTTCTCTTCTATCAGTTTTTCCAGTAGTAGCCCGTTCATGACAACTACCCCGAAAGACGGCTTCGAGATCCAATATCCGGGCTTCCGCAGGACCTTCGCGCGTAAAGTAGTGGGGTTGACACCGCATCGTGCATCCCACGGCCCTGTCCCACTGTCCTGCCAGCGCCCGCTGCCCTTGGCCACTCACCTCGTAAAGAACAGAGAACTAGTCCAGGTGACCGGGACTAGTTCCTAACCACAATGATAGCGAAAAAGGCAGCAATTGTCAATCAACTTAAGTTATCGTTTCCTCTCGATCTGGTACTTCTGTACTATTAGCTACTGTCCAAGTTAGCCCATGTGGGTGATGGGATAGTGGCTATCAAGTGAAATCGGCAGGGCATCAGGGACAAATCGCTCCCGTTCAGTGACACCCCGTGCCGGTGAGTTCGTTAGCTAAATGTTAGCTACTCGCCAATGCTGAGAGGCACGTTTCTGGTTTTCCGGACGTCAGAGGGTTAGTGCATAAGAGCCGTAGGCCAGGCCTTGTCTTTGACCAGGGAGCAGATGGAATACCTGCCCAAGCTTGGCGAGCGGCGGGCGGTGCTGAAGCACCCGCTTCTTCCCGACCCTTTCGTCGCGGAGTTGCCTCGGTTGGACTTTTCTAGAGTGGTCACCGAGGAGGAAATTCGGGCAACGATGGCGTCCATCCTGGAACAGTTGAGATGGGTTCCGCGCACTCACTTTGAAGGAGCGTCGGCCGGCGGTGGGGGTGGTGGGTGGGCTGGAGCAGACGAGTCGGCCAGAGCTCAGGATCGGGAACGGCGGAACCAGCACCCATAGCACAATATATTGTATGGTACCCCTGGGGTGACTCGAACACCCGACACGCGGTTTAGGAAACCGCTGCTCTATCCTCTGAGCTACAGGGGCTCTTTTCACACTTTTTAACCGGTGCCCCTGAATACTACCTTTGGTGGAGATAGGGGGATTCGAACCCCCGACCTCTGCGATGCGAACGCAGCGCTCTCCCAGTTGAGCTATATCCCCGTTTTCACCCTCTAAATGATAATAAAAGCCAGCTTTATCACTCGATGCCTCGAGAGCGGTCCTTTCAGACTACTGGCATTTATGAGAATAGCAAAAGCTGGCGTCGGTGTCAAGCAAAGCTGCAATGAGGTTGTGTCTAGCAGCAATCATTAGCACACCCCCGACGGGGGCTTTGGCCGCTGACATCAAGGGGTGTGGAGCCATAGCTCTCGAAGCTAATTCAGCGCGTGTGGCTCTTTCTGCGCCTGTTGCTTTCAATTGTCCGCAATCTTTGCTCACCAGTTCCAAAGTGATGTGCTATCTCATGCCGCACCACTCTTCTAATCTCCTCTTCAATCTCACCCCAGGAGTGGCACCGAGCTTCGATTGGTCTGCGGAAGATGCTTATCTTGTCGGGCAGCACCATCCCATAGCCTCTATCTCGCCTGGTATGAGGCACGCCTTCATAAAGCCCCAGCAGCCCAAAACGGCTCCTGATCTTAGACTGGGCGAGTTGCGATGGGGTCGGCCAGTCCGCCACAGCTACATCGAGGTTCTCCAGCTTATCCTGAAATTCCGGTGGCAGGCTGCCAATGGCCTTCATGACTAGATTATAGAACCGTTCTCTCCGCAATGCCGCACGCGCCTGGGCATCGCGGCCTCTGGGTCCGGCATCTCTTTCAAGGGGGCTGTGTTCCTCTGACATTGGATTCGGCCTATGCCTTCAGATTCTTCCAAGCTCGACGATATGTGCCTCAACTTTGCCTGCGTTGATATCAACAAGGGCTACGGTGCCTAACCTTAGTTGATAGTAGGGTAAGGTTGCGCTGCCGGGGTTAACCAGGAGGGACTTTCCGACGGTTTGCACAACATCCCTGTGGGTATGCCCAAAGACGATGACATCGGGTGCCTGCGCAAGATTATGCCTTTCTGGGCGTTCAATCAGGTCACGGGCCCAGTACTGAGAAGAGTGTACTACATAAAAGGTAAGACCCTCAATGGTCAGGTTTTGCATCTCCTGCACGCGTTCATCTCGTATCTCGTAGTCGTCGTCACCTCTAGCTGCAAGCACCGGAGCTATACTCTGCAGTTCGTCCAACACGGAAACGATATATATATCCCCGGCGTGTAGAATCAGGTCTACCCCGCTAAAAACCTCCATCACCTGGGGAGGAATCGCCTTCGCCGCGTCAGGGATATGCGTATCTGAAATCAACCCGATTCGCATGTGGGACTTTTAGATGCTCCTCATATGACAACCTAAGGAATGGTCGCAGTTCTGCCTTCGGCCTAACTCCGACAACCTTATTATGCTCGATAATGATGTGCTCAAACAGGGCATTTGCGAGCCTGTTTATGTTGCTCCTACGTAGCTTTGGTGGAAGCAGCACCAACGTTTTCCAAGAAATGAGCCACCCTATCCAAAATGGGCAGTTCAAAAGCTATCTCTGTGGACTTCTCAGATCCCCGGTTTTCTACCATAAGCCCGCTTGTTTCACCCGTCATCTCACCTCCGATTATAGCACAGGACTCTCACAAGAATCAGCGCTTTGCCAGGCAATCGCAGGCCCGACGGAAGCAGGCAGCTTGCGGTTCGTTTTGACAGTAAGCGGAGCGTTGACCGGGAAAGCGTGAAGAAAAGTCTCACATGCGAACCCGGTGTCACCACTTTTATTGGCGATCATGACGGAGGAAAACCAAGGGCTACATGAGATTGACCCTCAAGTCTATTGGGGATATAATCAGTGAGGAAGGCCCGATGAGATGAGCGATCTCTTGGGGAGAAGGAACTAGATTGCGCGAGTCTTGCGGTATCTTTGGTGTATATGCCCCAGGGGACGAAGTAGCTCGCCTTGCTTTTTTTGGTATCTATGCCTTACAGCACCGTGGGCAGGAGAGCTCGGGCATAGCCACTGCCGATGGGAGCCGGATTCGATTGCACGCAGCCATGGGGCTTGTGGCCCAGGTGTTCAATGAGGCGACTCTAGACCAACTACGGGGCAGCATCGCCATCGGGCACAATCGGTATTCCACAACAGGGTCAAACCGCATCTTCAATACACAGCCGATAATGGTGTCTAGCTCTTCAGGAGATATGGCGCTGGCGCACAATGGCAACATCGTCAATGCTGAGTACCTGCGCAGGGAGCTAGAGGAAAGGGGTTATACCTTTTCCACCTCCTCAGACTCTGAGGTCATCGCTCATCTGCTCGTTTCCTCTCCGGGGAAGGACCTGATCCAGAAGATAAAGCATACTATGGGCAGGCTCCAGGGTGCGTATAGCCTGGTGATTATGACCCGGGATAAACTGCTTGGGGTTCGCGATCCTATGGGGGTGCGTCCCCTTTGTCTGGGGTCTCTTGATGGAGGCTGGGTTCTGGCATCGGAGAGCTGTGCCCTGGATCACCTCGGGGCGCAGTTTCTTCGCGAGGTCGATCCTGGAGAGGTGGTTCTCATTGATGAGGCGGGGGTTAATAGCTTTAGGGTGAGGAAAGCGAGGAGAAGGGCGCTCTGTATATTTGAGTTTATCTACTTTGCTCGCCCCGATAGCATGATCAGCGGTCGCCGCCTCTACCCGGCGCGCCAAGCTATGGGGGCGCAATTGGCTCGTGAGTATCCGCTGGATGCCGACTTGGTCATAGGCATTCCCGACTCGGCTACCGCAGCCGGTATCGGCTACTCGTGGGCTTCCGGCATCCCGTTTTCTGAGGGTCTGCTCAAGAACCGCTATGTGGGGCGTACCTTCATCGAGCCAGAGCAACGGCTACGAGACCTCGGGGTCAAGCTGAAATTTAATCCCATGCCTGAGGTGCTTTCGGGGAAGCGGGTGGTTGTGGTCGACGACAGTATTGTTCGCGGCACCACTACACCTCAGGTTATCAACTTGCTGCGGAGGGCAGGTGCCAGTGAGGTGCATATGTGTATCTGTGCCCCTCCGATTCGCTACCCCTGCTTCTTTGGCGTCGACATGGCCACGAGACGAGAGCTCATTGCTGCCCACAAGACGGTTCCTGAGATTGCCGAGTTCATAGGTGCTGATTCTCTGGGCTATCTTAGCATAGACGGTTTGATCCAGGCTGTGGGTCTACCCAAGGAGAGCTTTTGCCTTGCTTGCTTTACCGGAGACTATCCGATGCCCGTTCAGCTCGAGATGGATAAGCTTGCTCTGGAGACGTTCCCCGACGCAGGCTAGGTTGCGCTTAGCTTCAACGAAAGAGACACTTCAGTGGGACGGGAAACTAAGAAAACCCAAGGAACTGCCTACGCTGCATCTGGTGTGGACATAGATGCCGCCAGCAGGACAGTGGAGCTTATCAAGAGAAAGGCCCGTGCCACTTTCCGCTCCGAGGTTTTGACGGATATCGGGGCTTTTGCCGGGCTCTTTCAGCTTTCAGGCTACAAAGAGCCGGTCCTGGTTTCCAGCGTTGATGGGGTGGGGACCAAGGTCAAGATCGCTATCGCCCTCGACCGACACGACACCATCGGCATTGACCTGGTCAATCATTGTGTAAACGACATTTTCACCTGTGGTGCCGAGCAAGGCGAAATGTATCGTGTGTTCAATATGGGGATCGGGATGGTCCTTATTTGCTCGCCGGGCCGTGTTGAAGAGATTATCGCTTCTGCTCCAGAGGCCAGGCTCATAGGTGAGGTGGTGGAGGGTAGAGGGAAGGAACGGGTGATTGTCTCTTGGGATTGCCCAGCCTGTGGGGAATTCCCTCAGTCGAAAAAAACATGAGAGGAGAGATTTGTGCGTGCTATCTTAAGTGTCTCCGACAAAACGGGTTTGGTCGATTTCGCCCGTGGTCTTGAAGAGACTGGCTTCGAATTATACAGCACTGGGGGTACCAAGAAAACGCTCACGGAGGCGGGCGTATCGGTGCACAGCGTTAGCGAGTTGACTGGTTTCCCTGAGATCTTGGATGGTCGTGTGAAGACGTTGCATCCCGCGGTGCATGGTGGGATATTGGCCAAGCGAAGTCTCACTGCCCATGTCGCTGAGCTTGAGCAAAACAAGATGGGTTTTATCGACTTGGTGGCGGTGAATCTCTATCCTTTTAGGGAGACCGTAGCTAAGCCGGGAGTGGGTTTGGATGAGGCGTTGGAGAATATCGACATCGGCGGGCCGGCGATGATTCGCGCTGCGGCCAAGAACTTCCCCGATGTGCTGGTGGTTGTTGATCCCGCAGACTATGAATCACTTGTGGGGCAGCTTCGGCGGGGAGGAGTGGCCGCGGAGGAGCGAAAGAGACTGGCACAGAAGGCTTTCCAACATGTTGCCGCTTATGATACTGTTATCGCTCAATACCTACGTCGTGGTGAGGAGGGATTCGCCGATGAGGCGACCATCGCACTCAGGAAGAGATACGATCTGAGGTATGGCGAGAACCCTCATCAAGAGGCTGCTTTCTATGTAGAGGAGGTGGCGGGTGGGTTAGTTAGTGGCATAAGCTCAGCAAAACAACTCTGGGGCAAGGAGCTTTCCTTCAACAATATCCTTGATTCCGATGCTGCCTGGAGCTCGGCCACCGATTTTGAGGCTCCCACGGTATCTGTTATCAAGCATACTAACCCCTGTGGCTTGGCTTCCCATCAGAATCTTGCCGAGGCCTACAGACGTGCCCTTTCAGGGGATACTGTGTCTGCCTTTGGTGGAATAGTTGCGCTGAATAGGCCGGTGGACTTTGCTATCGCTCAGGAGATCGCCAAGACTTTCTACGAGGTGATCATAGCTCCTGATTACGAAGAGAAGGCGCTTGACTTGCTTAAGCAGAAGCGAGACCTCCGTATCCTCGCCATGGGCTCGCAGGGGGGTGGTCCTGGTAAAGAGGCTCTATCTACATTAGACTTTCGTCGAGTTGGTGGTGGCTTTCTCGTTCAGACGTCAGATTCCCTGCCTGAGGGCGGCCTGAGCTTGCGTACCGTGACCCAGCGTGAGCCTACCGAGGAGGAGTTAAGGGACCTGCTATTTGCCTGGAAGGCAGTGAAGCACGTCAAGTCAAATGCTATCGTGTTGGTGAAGGACTCCATGATTTTGGGTATGGGCGCAGGGCAGCCAAACAGGGTGACAAGCGTGAAAATCGCCCTGGAAAAGGCTGGCGAGCGCAGTCAGGGGAGTGTAGTCGGTTCTGACGCTTTCTTCCCCTTCCCCGATGGCGTTGAGCTGGCGGCTAAAGGTGGGGCTACCGCCATCATCCAGCCCGGGGGCTCGGTCAGGGATGAGGAAACCATAGCGACTGCGAATAAATACAATGTCGCTATGGTCTTCACCGGCGTCCGACATTTCAGACATTAGGATTTGGTGTGTCTGGGACTGAAGCTGAAATTGCCAATCTGGACACTGTTGTTGCCTCCCTTCCTATGGCCGAAAAGGAGCTCTTTGAACGCATTTACCAGATTGGCGTAGCTAAAGGGCAGCTAAAGCCTCCGCAGAGTATGAAGCCCTGGATTGAGGCGCATTTTGGCTCGGTGGATAGAACTCTGGAGCAAAAGATTGTTCGGGTCACGAACTTGGTTACTCTGGAGGAGGCGCTTTTCAATCAACTGCGGGCGAGCCGGCCTGAGGGAGAAAGCCTTGTTTGCGAGCCCTTAGAGACGGAAGAGCTACAGGATGAACTGTTCCACGACCCACTAGCTACGACGCCGGAGGATACCTTTGGGCGGGTTAGGGGGAAGCACTGTATCACTGCCAGCAATGTTGCGAAGTACGAGGGCTTTCATGGCGTGATAATCTTCAGAGAGCCTAACTCGCTTCGGTTCACCAGAGAACAGGTGATCGATTACATCGATACAGGTTGGAGATGGGCGCAGAAAGCGCACACCACCGACCCTGCGGCCAGGCACTTCTTCTTCATGTGGAACTGTGGAGGGAGAGCAGGCGCTTCCATACCGCATGGGCATGCGCAGGTTATGCTTGGTAGGCGGAGGCACTATGCCAAGGTCGAGCAACTTCGGCGTGCTGCCCTTTCTTACAGAGACCAATACGGGGCGAGCTATTTCGACGACCTATACCGCGTTCACCGCGCGCTGGGCTGTGGTTTCGAGAAAGATGGGGTCAGGGTTATGGCGTACCTGACGCCTGTCAAGGAGAAGGAGGTTGTCTTAATAGCGCAGGAGCTTGGCAGGTCGCTGAAGGAAAGGCTCTATGAAGTTTTGGCTTGTTTCCGTGACCGGATGGGGGTGACCTCTTTCAATGCCGCTCTCTATCTGCCTCCCATTGCCCCCGTGGAGGAGGATTGGAGGGGCTTTCCAGTGATTGCTCGTCTTGTTGATCGTGGCAACCCCCAAAGCAAGGCCTCAGATATCGGAAGCATGGAGCTTTACGCCTCGAGCGTCATCTCCAGTGACCCGTTTGATGTTGCGCAGGTGGTGAGGGAAAGTCTGCTGGTTTAGAGGGGAGGAGCTTGGCGATGGAACAATCACAATTGTCACCGCATGACGAAACAATACTATTTCAACTCGTGGAGATCGAGAGAAACTTACCTCGGGAGGAGCAGTCGAGGCGCTTCAAGGTGAAGGTATATGGCGGACGAGGCAAAGCTCCCGAAGCCTTGATTCAACCTGCCGCAAGTTCAAAGGAGTCTAGGCTGACAACTGATGCAGAATGTTTTGGTGAGTTAGCAAAACTGGGCTATGTTGAGGGTGGCATGGTTCGGTCTTCTGGCTTCGAAGGGGCTACGACGGTGTATTCACTGGATACTGTCCATTTAATGGAGTCTGCTTTCAGGTATTACGATGAGAAGCATGACTTTCCCACGGGTTTGGCATACGAACGGCGGGAATTCGTTGATAGCAGGATAAGCACGGTCTATCCAGACGTGGTCGCCTATCTGAAAAAGGCTTACGACGAGGTTTGGATTGACCAGCCCGAGGATAACTGGTCAGGTGTAGCTCTTAGTTGTCAGGCAGCGCTGAGGTCGTTTGCTAATGCCGTCTACAAGCCAGAATACGCCTCTATGTTGAATGAGGACGTCCCAAGTTCGGCTCATTTTGAAAAGAAGCTTGAACAAGCCATTCGCGCAGGAGAGAGTGGCAAAGAACTTCGTGATCTTCTGGACAAGTTGAATCGTTATGCGACCGCTCGTAGACACGATCCTGGTACAACGAGGAAAGAAGCCAAGCGTTGCGTTTTACTAACATACTTGCTCGTGGCCGAAATTTGCGAGGTGCTTGGTTTGGCTGAGAGTGCCTGAAACAGCTGAAGAAGGGGCGAGACAATGAACAGCGTTGATGTTGTTGTCCCTGTTCATAATGAGGAAAAGGCCCTGGCTCGCAGCGTGGCTGTCCTGCGGGATTTTCTCGCTGAGAATCTCTCGTGCCGCTGGCGGATTGTTATCGCCGATAACGGTTCCCTTGACGGGACGTTGGCTGTTGCTAAGGACCTGTCCCAGGAGTACCCTGATGTGCGATACATACATCTGGAGCTAAAGGGGCGTGGCCGTGCCTTGAGGAAGGCATGGCTGGAGAGCGATGCGGATGCAGTATCCTACATGGATGTCGATCTCTCAACGAAGCTGGATGCCCTCCCAGAGTTGATCCGTGCCCTCGACGAGGGTTATGACATCGCTGTTGGCTCTCGCCTGATGAAAGGGTCCAGGGTAAAACGCAGCCTGAAGCGGGAGGTGGCCTCACGCGGCTATAATCTGCTGATTAAAGCAATGTTCCGTCCCAGTTTCAGCGATGCTCAGTGCGGCTTTAAGGCGGCGAAACGCGATGTGGCTCAGGAGCTTGTACCCTTAATCAGGGATCAGGCCTGGTTTTTTGATACCGAGCTCCTGCTCCTCGCGGGGATGAAAGGCTATCGCATCAAAGATGTGCCTGTGGAATGGGTGGAGGATGAGGATACCAGGGTGCACATTGCTAAGACCGCCTGGGAGGATATAAAGGGCCTGCTCCGGGTGCGCTTTCGTCCTCCGCGTTAGATAAAACGCATTAAGAGTGAGTGGTGGGTTTCGCTACGCTACACCCACCCTACTGCTGCTGAGCAGTCTCTTAGCTTGAAGACCACGTAAGCGTTTTGGTGCTGGTAATGTTCCCCTTCAGTGTGTTGCAATTGTGTCGCCTTTTCGATATTATCCACAAAGTAAACCCTCCCCATCTGGGGCAAAGGGGGCAGAATCTATTCTCGAAGCAATGAGAGATCCAGCTGAAAAAGGAGGGCGAAGTGGAGGTAAGGGTTATCTCCGGTGACATAACCAAGGTTAAGGTTGATGCTGCTATAGTTAACCTCTTCGAAGGGGTCGAGCATCCCGGTGGCGCCACTGGCGCTGTCGATCAAGCGCTAGGCGGGATTATAAGTCAGCTTATCGGCGATGGCGAGATCAAGGGCAAGCTCAACGAGGTTACGCTGATCCACACGATGGGTAAGATGGAGCCGGAGCGGGTGGCAGTGGTGGGGTTGGGTAAGCAAGAGAAGTTCACCTATGACTCCATTCGCGGGGTAATGGCAACGGCATGTCGTTTCTTGAGGAAGGTTGGTGCCAAACGAGTGGCAACCATTGTCCATGGGACAGGGGCAGGTGGCATGGATGTGGGGAGAGCTGTTCAAGCTCTAACGGAGGGGAGTATCCTCGGCCTTTATGAATTCCGTAAGCATATCACCAAGGAGCCGGAGCATGGAGACATTGAGGAACTGCTGATAGTGGAGCGGGATGAAAGCAAGCTACCTCTCCTGGAGGGCAGTGTTAACCGTGGTAGGGTACTGGCCGAGGCCGCCAATCTTGCCCGGGATATGATCAATCAGCCTGCTAACTGTATGACTCCCTCTGATATGGCTGAAGTGGCACGGGGTATTGCTGGTGACTGGGGTCTGGAGTTCAATGTACTTGAGCGAGAGGAGATGGAGAAGTTGGGGATGAGGGCGCTCTTGGGTGTTGCCCAAGGTAGCAGGCAGCCCCCTAAACTCATTACTATGGGCTATCGGGGGGGTGATCCTGCGGCGATGCCGTTGGGTGTGATCGGCAAGGGGTTGACCTTTGATTCGGGAGGTATCTCGATCAAGCCTTCCGAGAGTATGGACGAGCAGAAGGGCGATATGGCGGGTGGTGCCGCGGTCATCGCTGCTATGAGAGCCATCGCTGAACTCAAGCCCGGGATTAATGTTACAGGTCTCGTGCCGGCGGCGGAGAACCTCCCAGGAGGCGCTGCACTCAAACCGGGGGACGTCCTCAGGGCGATGAATGGCAAGACAATAGAGGTAGTCAGTACCGATGCCGAAGGGCGGTTGATGGTGGCCGATGCCCTCAGCTATGCCAGGAAGCTGGGGCTCTCGCCCCTAGTAGATGTGGCTACGCTGACCGGTGCCTGCCGTATAGCCCTGGGCGATATCTGTAGTGGCGCTCTTGGTAATGATCAGGAACTGGTGGCCAAGGTGATTAAGGCTGGTGAGGAGGCCGGGGAGAAGATTTGGCAGCTTCCGATGTATGAGGAGTATAAGGAGCAGAACAAGAGCGAAGTCGCTGATGTCAAGAACACAGGGGGTAGGTATGCAGGGGCTATCACTGCTGCCCAGTTTCTGGCTGAGTTCAGTGAGGGTACGCCATGGGTCCATTTGGACATCGCCGGGCCTTCGTTCATTAAGAAGGAACAAGCTTATCTGATTAAAGGGGCAACGGGGGTCGGGGTAAGAACGCTGGTCAATCTCGCCTTGGCTCTCGCTGAAGAGCAGTCAAAATAGGTGTTACGGAAGCCTTATTAAGGAGGTTCTATTGTGAAGGTCAAATGGCTTGGACACGCAGCTTTTGTGATCACTGCGGAGGATGGCACGAGGATCATAACCGATCCCTATGAGCCTGGGGCATATGGCTTGAGATATGGCAGAATAGAGGAGGCTGCAGACGTCGTGGTGCTTAGTCATAAACAGCACGAGGATCATAACTATGCTGAGGCGGTCAAAGGCTCCCCTCAACTGGTGACTGGCAGCGGCAGCCAAAAGGCCAAGGGGGTCGAATTCAAGGGAGTGTCAAGCTTTCATGATACCTCCAGTGGCAAGCAGCGGGGTCCCAATACCATATTCTGCTTCACGGTGGATGGGATCACAGTCTGCCACCTGGGAGACCTTGGCCATCAGCTGTCGGAGGATCAAGTTGCCCAAATTGGGCAGGTCGATATTCTGCTAGTTCCTACAGGTGGTGGGCCGACCATCGATCCGGCAGGAGCCACCCAGGTCTGCGAGAAGATCAAGCCCAGGGTAGTCATCCCCATGCACTATAAAACTGATAAGTGCGCTTTTCCCACATCCGGGGTGGATGAGTTTCTCAAAGGCAAGTCCGGGGTCAAGCGCTTGGATTCCAGTGAAGTGGAGTTGAGGTTGGAGCGTCTCCCGGAAGCGACTGAGATCATGGTGCTAAAGCACGCTCTCTAGGCGGCGTGCTTCCAAATTGACAGCCGAGAACGGGATAAAGTATAATATCAGTTTAGCAAGACGGTAAGAGATGCCGAAGCGAACGTATCAGCCGAAGAAAATTCGCAGGAAACGTAAGCATGGGTTCCGCGCCCGCATGGCGACCCGGGGCGGCCGGATGATTTTGAAACGGAGACGGCTGAAGGGTCGCCACCGGCTTGCGGTATAGGATTGCTGCAGTGGGGGAATGGGCAAAGAGGAGAGGCTGAGGAGAAACTCACAGTTTGCCGAGATTCGTGAACATGGGGAAACGTGGGCGTGTGATCTTGTCGTTCTCAGGGCGGCGCCTAACGGTCTTGGGTGGAACCGATACGGATTCGTGGCTGGGAAACGCTTGGGTAAGGCGGTGGTGCGCAACAGGGTAAAGAGGTTGTTGCGCGAGGCAGCAGGATCGACCCCGAGTAAGCCAGGGTGGGACATTGTGTTTATTGCCCGTAACGGGGCAGCAGCAGCGGATTATCACCAGGTAGCGGCAGCAGTGGTGGTGTTGCTCCGCCGGGCTCAAATTCTGGCAGATGAGAGCGAAGTCAAGCGAATGGGTGGGGCATAGGTATGAAGAGGTTTGCATTAAGCTTAATAAGGTTCTATCAGGTGGCAATTTCTGCAAACACGCCCCCTTCGTGTCGTTTTGTGCCCTCTTGTTCCCAATATGGCCATGAGGCGATTGAGAGATATGGCGTGGCAAAGGGTGGTTGGCTGATTGCAAAGCGAATCTGCCGCTGTCATCCCCTGGGCAAAGGTGGTGTGGACCCTGTGCCTTGACCTCTTTCCTTGCCTTGTTCTGTTCTGCCCATTTGCTAGTGGTTTTCTGAATGTTTGACATCAAACGAACTAGATCGACGAAACCCATTGTCATTGCCATTTCCCTTGCTGTTTTGGCTCTTTCCGGCTGCATTGGCCCCAGGGGGTGGCCTGGGGTTGTGGTAGATGGAGACACACTGTTTGTTGGTTCCATGGACGGCAGGGTTGTTCGTCTCGAAGTCTCTGCTCGCCAGGAGGACAAGGGGGTTCCATACAAGCCTGATGGCGAGTGGGTGTGGAAGCCGGAGAAGAAGACGACAGGTGGTATCTTTACCTGTGCTGGAGCAGGACAATTTTCGGTTGGGGCGGTCTACGGTCCTCCAGCGATAGGCAATGATACGGTCTATATTACGACCTACAATGGAAAGGTCTATGCTATCGATGCTGAGTACGGGGACGAGGTGTGGGAAGAGCCCTTTGACACTGACGGCGCTATTGTTGGCGGCGTTGCTGTTGCTGACGACACCCTGTTCGTTGGTTCCTCCAATGGGAAGCTCTATGCTGTAGACGTAAGCACGGGTAAGGCGAAACGCGGCTTTGAGCCTTACCCGACCGGGGACAAGATAGTGTCAACACCTGTAGTCCAGGATGGCGTGGTTTACTTTGGGTCTTTGGATCACAAGCTGTACGCTATAGATGCTGACACAGGTGAACTCAAATGGGAGAAGCCCTTCAAAACCGGTGGAGGCATTGCCTCGCCACCGCTGATTGTGGAGGATGTCCTTTACTTTGGCTCCTTCGACAGTAAGTTCTATGCGGTGAACGCCGGCACTGGCGCCGAAGAGTGGGTCTTCGACGAGGCGAGAAACTGGTTTTGGTCTGAGGCTCTTTATAATGATGGGATCATTTATGCAGCCTCCCTGGATCACAACGTCTATGCCCTCGATGCTGAGAGTGGGGAATTGACGTCCCAATGGTCTCCTAACCCCTTTCCCACCGGGGGTAAGATTAGGTCATCTCCTGTTATAGTGGGTGATGTGCTAGTGGTGGCGTCTGAAGTGGACAAAGAGAAAGCCAAGGTCTATGGTATCGACTTGGAGAATGGGGAGGAGAAGTGGCAGCGTGAACTTAAGAGTAGCATTCTTGCTCCTCTTGCTGCCGCTGCTGGTCTGGTCTACATAAATGGTCGGCATGACAACACCCTCTATGCCTTCGATGGTGAGACTGGTCAAATGAAATGGAGCGTTTCGCTAAGTGATGTTGACTGATATAGAGGAAAGCTATGCCTAAAGCTAGGACTATTGTTCTCCTGCTCTTAGTAGTGCTGATTTTTCTCATTGTCTCCGGGGTGGTGGGAATGACAGAGATAGTAGGCCTCTTCGACCTCGTACTCCTACGACCTATGTTGAACTTCCTAACCCTGCTGTCCGGGTATCTCTTCGGCAGCCTCGGGCTTGCTATTATCGTACTCACCATTATCATCCGCTTGGTTACTTTCCCGCTCACCGTAAGGCAGCTGCATTCCGCCAAGACAATGCAGGCGATACAGCCTAAGATGAAGGAACTGCAAAAGAAATACGCCAAGGACAGGCAGCGACTCGGTGACGAGACGATGAAGCTCTATAAGGAATACGGAGTGAATCCCCTAGGCTGTGCCTTTCCTATGCTGGTGCAGCTTCCCATCTGGATCGCACTTTACCAGGCGGTTATACAAGGTCTGGGTATAGCTCCCGAAAACCTTCTTGGCTTATCAAAACAGCTCTATTCATGGGCGCCAATTCAGGAACAGGTGCCGCTGAATAGCCACTTCCTCTGGCTTGATCTTGGCAGCGGGCATATCGTCATGGCTATACTGGTAGCGGCAAGTATGTGGGTAATACAGAAAATGTCCACGCAGCCGTCCGCTGACCCCACACAACAGTCTATGAGTCGCGTTATGTTGTGGATGCTGCCCCTGATGTTCGGCTTCTTCGCTTTGACATTTCCCAGTGGACTCTCTCTGTACTGGGTATTCACTAACCTCATAAGTATAGTGATACAATACCGCGTGTCTGGCTGGGGTACTTTGCGGGTCCCCTCTCTGGCTTCTCTAAAAGGAGGAGGGTTACCGCAGCCGGCTAATATCCCGCAAGGCAATATGGGAACCTCGGGGAGGGGTGGGAGAGGTGGTGGCATTGAGGCCCCGCAGCTAGAGGAGGCTGAGGCAGGTAGCACGGTTTCTGAAGGAGAGGGAGCTGTTGGGGCTGATGCGAGTTCCCCTCGAAAGAAGGTTCATAGTGGAAAGCATCGAGATAAGCGCAAATTCCGAAGAAGAAGCCGTTGATCTCGCTCTAGCTCAACTGGGGCTGAGCCGCTCTGAGGTAGAGGTAGTTGTGCTTAAGAAGGGAAGGGGTGGTCTCTTTGGGCTAGGCTCAGAAGAGGTCACGGTGAAGGTGACGCCGCTAGGACTATTGTCCACCGAGGACGTTGATGTTGGAGGTATGGCCAAAGAGGTCTTGGAGGCTCTCCTATCTCTGGTGGAGATATCTGCGAGCGTTAACCTGGAGGCAAAAGGCAGTGGTGATGAAGCTATCATCTCGCTGGACGTAGAGGGCGAGGACCTAGGCATCCTCATCGGGAGACGTGGTGAGACCCTTTTTTCACTGCAGTATGTGGTTAACCTTATTGTCGGCAGGCGTCTTAGATCTCGTGTCGGAGTGGTCGTTGATGTTGAGGGGTATCGGCAACGGCGTTACGAGTCTTTGCGACTCCTGGCCCGGCGCTTGGCAGATCAGGTGAGATCTACTGGTAGATCAGTAACCCTGGAGCCTATGCCTGCCGGTGAACGCAGGATTATTCACCTGGAACTGAGAGATGATCCCTATGTGACCACCCAGAGCATAGGGCAAGGCGAAGCTCGCAAAGTAGCCATTCTTTTGAAGGGCAATAGTGGGGAGAACCTGCCCTGACCTTCTCACCGCGCGTCCTGTCACCACAATGTTGTTCATGGGGTTTCGTTCGTATAGTGACCACTGATCAAAGCGAGAATTGTCTACGTCTTTAACCCAGCAGGAGGTAGCCAATGGAGTTCGGCAACATAGTTTTTGAGAAGAAGGAGGGAGTGGCTAAGATAACCCTGAACCGCCCCGATGTGCTCAATGCTCTGGACGTCAAGACGCTCCAGGAGATGTGGGCAGCGTTGGAGGATATCGAGAATGATTCTTCGGTTAGGGTCGTGGTGATTACCGCTACTGGGAGGGCGTTCTGCACAGGCGCTGACCTCACAGGCATAGCTGCTATTCCTCCCGACAAACCTCGGGACTACTTCCTCCGGCTCTGGAACAAGGTGTTCAGCGCTATCGAGAACCTGAGCGTACCAGTGATAGCGGCAATAAACGGCATGGCCTACGCCGGCGGTCTGGAGTTGGTTATGGTTTGTGACTTGGCAATCGCTGCTGAGGAGGCTAAGCTCTCTGACCAGCACGCCAATTATGGGCTAGTGCCTGGCGGCGGCGCTAGCCAGAGACTGCCTCGCCTTATTGGCATTAGGAAAGCAAAAGAGCTTCTTTATACTGGTGATAGGATCTCTCCTGCTGAGGCAGAAAGGCTTGGGCTGATCAACAAGGTTGTTCCTGCTGATAAACTGGAGGAGGCAACTAACGAGCTAGTAACGAAGCTACTGGGCAAGAGCCCGATGGCTCTAAAGACTGTTAAGAGATTGGTCAATCGCGGAATGGAAAGCAGTCTCGATGCTGGCCTGGAGATGGAGATGCTGGCTATGACCGGACATGGCACCACAGAGGATATGGCTGAGGGGATAAAGGCGTTTATCGAAAGGCGACCGCCAGCATTCCCAGGAAGGTAGCGTGGACTGATTCTGTGACACTTCAGTCGGTGGAGTTGGAAAAAAAGAGGGCTCCCAGATCCCGGAGTAGGAAAACAAGCCATTCCTAGGATGAAGGAAGGCAAAGGATATTGCACCGACTGGAATTCGACCGTCTAAAAATTGGCGGTAACGAACGAGTACAAGGGGTTGCATTCTAGCTCAAAAAGTGCTATACTGCGTCTACAGAGACGGGAGCAAAGTGGGTTTTACCCACTTTTTTGTTGGCTGAGGGAAAGCAGCGCTCCAAAAGGAGGTTAGGGCAAGATGAAAACCGATTTTCTACTTGCCATTACCCAGTTAGCTGCAGAGAGGAACCTGCCTAAGGAAGTGGTGTTTGCAGCGGTTGAGGCGGCACTGGTCACTGCTTTCAAGAAGGACGAGATCGGGGCGCGCCAAAACATCTCGGTGAAGATCCACCCCGTTAGTGGTGATGTTAAGGTCTATACTGCTAAGATCGTGGTGGAGGAGCCGACAGACCCTTACCAGGAGATATCGCTGGCCGAGGCTCGAAAGCTAAGAAAGGATGCCCAACTGGACGAAACAATTTCCTTCGAGACCACCTCTTTCCATGCTGGGCGAATCGTGGCGCAAACTGCTAAGCAGGTAGTGCTGCAACGTCTCCGGGAAGCTGAGCGCGAGTTTATCTTCGGGGAGTATATCGATCGAGAAGGAGATGTCGTCAGCGGGGTGGTACACCGGATAGAGCCTAGGCAGGTTGTCATCGACCTGGGCAAAGCTGAGGGTATGCTTCCTGGAGGTGAGCAGGTGCGGAATGAGCGTTACCGCGTGGGACAAAGGCTTAGACTGTACCTGCTGGAGGTAAATCGAACAAATAGAGGGCCACGTCTCATAGTGTCACGCTCGCACCCGAATCTGGTACGCCGCCTGTTCGAGTTGGAAGTCCCTGAGATTTATAACGGGAACGTGGAGCTTAAGGCCATTGCCCGGGAAGCTGGCTATCGCAGTAAGGTAGCGGTCGCAGCAAAGCAAGAGGGACTGGACCCTGTAGGCTCCTGCGTTGGGCTGCGAGGTGTCAGGATCCAGAACGTAGTTAATGAGCTTAATGGCGAGCGGATAGATGTTATCCAGTGGGATGCTGTCCCTAAGGTCTTTATTGCCAATGCGCTGAGCCCTGCTCAGGTGGTTAGCGTAGATGTCAATGAAGCAGAGAATACCGCAGTGGTTGTTGTGCCTAACGGCCAACTCTCCCTGGCAATCGGGAAGGAGGGACAGAACGCCAGACTCGCCGCACGGCTCACTGGCTGGAGAATTGATATAAAGAGCACCACCGCTGCTGAGGCGGAGAGGGTAGCCGCAGGAGAAGAGAAGCCTGCAGTGCCGGGGAAGGAGCCAGTGGAGGCTGTTTTGACTGGGGAGGGAGTGGAAGAGGGGGTAGAGAAGCCACTTATTCTTGCTATCCCTCGGGAGCAATACAAGGTCCCGCTGGAACAACTTGGCCTTTCAGTGCGCACCTTTAACTTGCTGCTTGGAAGCGGCGTAACCAAGGTTGGAGAGCTTCTGGAGAAGAGCGATAAAGATTTACTTGGGCTGAGGGGCTTCGGCCAGAAGTCGCTGAACGAGGTGAGGGAGCGACTCGGAGCGCTTGACCTGCGTCCTACACCGACGGAGGAGGTAGAATCACCTTGGGGTGAAGTTGAGACAATCTCCGAGGAGGTATTGGAGCCGGCAGGGGAAGTGGAGGAAGAGGTATTGGTTCCCTATGAACCAACTCCCGAGGAGGTAAAGCCTTCTGAGAAGCCTCAAATTCGGTTTGCCGAGGATATCTTCGGTGCCAGGGCCGTTGGGGTTGAGAGCAAAAAGAAGGGTAGGAAGAAGAAGCCTTCCAGGGAGGAGAAGTTGGAGGATAGTAAGGACCGGAGGGGCCGAAAGACCAGCACATTGGTCGTGGATGATGCGTACGAGGATCTTTCGGGGGAGAGTGAAAGTCAGTAGATGACAAGGTCTCAAGAGCGTCCCAAACATGTACCAGAGCGCACTTGCATCGCTTGCAGGGGGAAAAGACCGAAATGGGAGCTGGTGAGGATTGTACGGACACCGCAGGGTGGTCTGGAGATAGACCCTAGGGGGAAGAAGGCGGGGCGAGGCGCATATCTCTGTAGGCGTCAGGAATGCTGGGAGATAGGATTAAAGAGGAAAAGGCTTCAATACGCGCTGAAGTCTGAGATTGTGTCGGGGCAGCATGCCGAGCTTATCGCGTACAGCAAGGCCATGCCTAAACTCGTTGGGGAGAAGGAGATATTGCCCTGAGCTTGGCGGTGAAGGAGCTTGTGGATGAAGCGAAAAGTTGGGAGAGATGAGGATGTTGTGATGGCCGAAGGCCAGGTTGCCAGTAGGTCAGGGGCCAAAACAGAGGTTGTTATCCCTCGCGCGCTGACGGTAAAGCAACTGGCGGATACTTTGGGAGTCAGTGCCATTGAGGTGATCAAATGTCTGATGCGTGGCGGTATTATGGCCAGCATCAATCAGGCCATCGACTTCGACAGCGCGGCGATTGTCGCAGCTGACCTCGGCTATGAGGCCAAGGAGGAGCCGGAAGCTCCTGGAGAGACAGTTGAAAAGTATCGCTTTACAGGGGAGGATAGTGCAGCTCAGCAACCACGTCCTCCAGTAGTGACCATTATGGGACATGTTGACCATGGCAAAACCAAACTCCTGGATGCCATCCGGCAGACCAACGTCGTCGACACCGAAGCCGGGAAAATCACTCAGCACATAGGTGCCTACCAAGTGGAAATCCACGATCAGAAGATCACCTTCCTGGACACTCCTGGGCATGAGGCCTTTACCGCGATGCGGGCTCGAGGGGCAAAGGTCACCGACATTGCGATTCTGGTTGTTGCTGCTGATGATGGGGTGATGCCGCAGACGCTGGAGGCTATTGACCATGCCCGGGCCGCAGGGGTGCCCATCGTGGTGGCAATTAACAAGATCGATAAGCAAGATGCTAACCCGGATCGAGTCAAGCAGCAACTCGCTGATAACAGCCTACTCATTGAGGAGTGGGGTGGGGATGTTGTCTGTGTCTCGGTCTCAGCCAAACTGGGGGACGGTATCTCTGACCTTCTGGAAAACCTGCTTATCGTGGCTGAAATCCAAGAGCTCAAGGCTGATCCTACACGGCCAGCCTTTGGGGCGGTCGTTGAAGCAGGCTTGGATAGTAGCAAAGGTTCTTTAGCTACGGTCTTAGTGCAAACAGGCACACTCAACATCGGCGATAACGTGGTAGTCGGTGAGACTTCGGGCAAGATAAAAGCCATGTTTGATGACAAAGGCAAACGGGTAAAGAAAGCCGAGCCATCCATGCCTGTCGAGGTTCTAGGTTTGAGCAGCGTCCCACAGGCAGGGGACTCCCTCGCGGTGGTCCGTAGCGAAAAGGAGGCGCGAGCCGAGGCACAGCGGCGGCAAAGGGAGGGGGGAAGAGTAAGCGCGTCCAGGGCTCCCAGATTAAGCAACCTCTTCGCTCGGATTCAGACAGGGCAAGTGAAGGAGCTTAACATAATTCTGAAGACTGATGTCCAGGGGAGCCTCGAACCTATAAGGAGTTCTTTGGAGCGACTGGAGAGCGATGAAGTCAAGGTGAGGATTGTCCATTCAGGGAGCGGTAACATTACCGAAAACGATGTCATGCTAGCCATTGCTTCCCAGGGGATTATCATTGGGTTTAATACACGTGTAGAGCCTGGAGCCAAACTCCTTGCTGACTCCGAGGGCGTTGATATCCGTTGCTACCAAGTGATATATAACGTGGTTGAGGATATCGAGAAGGCGCTCGCTGGGATGCTGGAGCCGACCTATATGGATGTCGTAGAAGGTCATGCCGAGGTAAGGGCTGTTTTCAGCGTGAGGCCGGGCAAGATAGCAGGTGCATATGTGACTGATGGGAAGGTGAGCCGCGGGGCACAGGCCAGGGTTCTTCGCAATGGTGAGGCTATCCATGAATCGTCTATCGCGAGCCTGAAGCATTTCAAGGAAAACGTTCGGGATATAACGGCTGGGTTTGAGTGTGGAATAGGTATCGAGGGCTTCTCGGAATTCGAAATTGGCGATATCATCGAGCCCTATAGAAGAGAGAAGGCAGACTGAACCTAGTCAAGATAGGGGTGGGATGAGTACTCGACGCATAGCCAGGGTCAATGACCTTATACGCAAGGAGATAAGTGATCTACTTATGCGTGAGATCAGGGATCCCAGGCTTGGCGGTTTGTTGAGTGTAACCGAGGTAGATACATCCCCTGACCTCCGGCATGCCAAGGTTTTTGTCAGCGTTATGGGCTCCGAGGAGGAGAAGAGGCAGGTAGAAGAAGGGCTCGCTGCAGCCGCTGGGTTTCTGCGTCGTGGCTTGGGCGAGCGTCTTTCGTTGCGCCATATTCCACAGCTAGACTTCCAACGGGATGAGTCTATCGAGCGGGGGAGTCACCTTCTTGGATTGATCAATGAGGTGGCTCCTGGTGACAGTCTTGGTGAAGCAGACTAGAGGTGGCTATTGACGGCATCCTAAACCTGGACAAGCCCAGAGGCGCAACCTCTTTTGACGTTGTCGCTGCTGTGAGGAGGTTGAGTGGAGAGCGGAGGGTAGGGCATGGGGGGACCCTGGACCCTGAAGCCACGGGTGTGCTGCCGATTTGCCTTGGGCAAGGGACAAGGTTGGTTGAGTTCTTGGCTGAGGCCGGGAAGACTTATCGCGCTGAGATTGAGCTGGGCATATCTACGGATACGTATGATGCTACTGGCAAGGTTACTGGAAGGAGCGATGCCTCGGCACTAACCCAGGGAGAGGTCGAGGCTGCCGCAGCGTCTTTCAGCGGGCTTGTGGAGCAGATCCCACCGATGTACAGCGCAGTCAAACATCGGGGGGTACCTCTCTACCGGTGGGCTCGAGCCGGCATCGAACTGCCGAGAACAGCCAGGAAGGTCGAGTTCTCTCGTATTCAGATATTAGAATGGCAGCCTCCTTTGCTCACTTTGGAGGTGGAATGCAGCAAGGGGGCTTATATCCGCTCACTGGCCCATGACTTGGGGGGAAAGCTGGGTTGCGGTGCCCATCTCAGACACTTGGTCCGCCTTAGCAGCGGGCCTTTCTCTATAAGTGATGCAGTCACTATCTCGCAGATTGAGGATGCTTTCAGAGAAGGCCGGTGGGCCAAGCTACTCTACCCCATCGATGTAGCTGTCCTTCATTTGCCAGCCGTGACCGTCGGTGATGACGACGAGCGTGCGATAGTTAACGGGCGTCCCCTAGAGCTGGCACAGGAAGACTGGCCCTCTGAAGGGCTGTGTCGGGCTTATTCCCATGATCGGCGCTTTGTCGCTATTCTGCGCTATGATGAGGTTCGAGGTTGCTGGCGGCCAAGGAAGGTTTTCGCAAAAAGGACTGGCAAAGCTTGACATTTGGCATTTTACATGTGTATAGTCTTTACCGACTAGAAAGGGGGTGAGACAGTGCAGGCGTATTGCTTTAAATGCAGAAAAAAGGTTGATATTCAGAGCCCGGCCCAAGTTACACTTAAGAATGGTAAGCCCGCGACAAAAGGCAGGTGCGGTAGATGCGGGACAACGGTATTTAGAATCGGAAGGGGCTAGGTGTTGAGTTATGGGATTCCGATACAGCTCACTCTGGGAGCAGCTTGTTGATAAGGGCGAGTGAGTTGTGTTGGAGTGCATCTGCAATTTCACTGTTGGTAAGCGCGGCGCTTTTGGCAATAGAATAGGCTAGCTCGGGAGTGAGTAGGTCGAGTTCGCTGTGTGCATCTGAGTTGACAAGGAGCTTTGCTCCGGCTAGGCGAGCAATTTGGGCAATGTGTTTGTTAGTTGAAGAGTGTTGGTTTCTCGCGGTGATTTCAAGGTAGATGTCGTTGGCAGTTGCAAGTTTTGCTTCTTCGAGAGTTATTAATCCTGGATGTGCCAAGATATCGACGTGTGGGCAACTTGCCGCGGCCAAGTTGGTGCCTGGCTCAACGGGCTCGGCGGTGGTTTCACCATGAACCACCACAAGACTAGCACCCATTTCCTTGGCTGCCTTTGCGGTTTCGGCGATCGCTGCTGCGGGTAGATGGGTGAGTTCAACTCCAGGGATGGCGGTGATTCTCCAGTGCTTTTGGGCCAGGGCGCAATCCGCGGTGATCTCGGTGATCAGCCTTTGTAGGTATCCGATACCGACATGGTCAGTTATCGCAATAGCATGGTAACCATTGATGAGCGCCCTTCTCACCAGTTCTAGTGGTGATAGGGCGCCATCGCTTATACATGTGTGTGTATGGAAATCATAAAGCATCTTTGCGGCATCGAGAATAGCATAAGGTTCTCTCTTAGGCAAGTCTGCCTTCCTACTGCCAGAGGAAAGGAGCGCTAGAACTTGGGCAAGATAAATGTGGCTATAATTGGAGTTGGAAATTGTGCCTCATCATTAGTTCAAGGGGTATATTACTATCGGAACGCTTCTGGGGATGACTTCGTTCCAGGGCTGATGCATGTCAATCTGGGTGGCTATCATGTAGGAGATATCGACTTTGTAGCTGCCTTCGACATAGATCGCAATAAGGTGGGCAAGGATCTATCTGAGGCCATATCAGCCCCGCCAAACAATACCATCGAGTTCTGCAACGTTCCCTCCACTGGGGTGGTGGTGGAAAGAGGTATGACCCATGACGGGCTGGGAAAATACCTTTCCCAGATTATCACCAAGGCACCCGGCTCCACTGCGGAAATCATTAAGATCCTCAAAGATAAAGAGACCGATGTGGTAGTGAGTTACCTCCCCGTAGGCAGTGAGGAGGCCACCAAGTGGTATGTGGAGCAGATCCTCGCTGCAGGCTGCAGCTTTATTAATTGTGTTCCAGTGTTCATTGCTCGCCAGAAATACTGGCAAAATCGTTTCAAGAATGCAGGTTTGCCGGTCATTGGTGATGATATCAAATCTCAGGTGGGCGCAACTATTACCCATCGGGTGCTCACTAGGCTTTTCCGCGAGCGCGGAGTCAAGCTGGAGAGGACATACCAGTTGAACTTCGGGGGCAACACTGATTTCTACAATATGCTTGAACGGGAGCGATTAGAGTCGAAGAAGATATCCAAGACAATTGCCGTAACCTCTCAGCTTGACTATGACCTTGGCCCAGGTAATATCCATATCGGCCCCAGCGACTATGTACCCTGGCTGGAAGACCGGAAGTGGTGTCATCTTCGGATGGAAGGGCGCACATTTGGCGATGTGCCGTTGAATTTGGAGCTTAAGCTGGAGGTGTGGGACAGTCCTAATTCGGCGGGCGTGGTTATTGACGCAATAAGGTGTTGCAAGCTGGCTTTGGACAGGGGCCTGAGTGGGACTCTCGAGGGCCCCTCTGCGTACTTTATGAAATCCCCTCCAGTCCAGTACACAGATGAGGAAGCTCGAAAGGCGACCGCAGAGTTCATTGCCGGAAGCCTGGCTGAAGGGCCAGCGACCACTGCTGGCGGCACAGTGATAAAGCGGCGGAAGCGAAAATAAACTCACATGAGCGAGTGCCCATCAACGAATGATGAGAATTGATATGCCAGATGCCGTTCGTGGTGAGCCCTTCGGCTCCGCTCAGGACAGGCTTGTCGAACCATGAACGGCCCTTCGACCGGCTCAGGGCGAACGGATTAGCCTTTATTCTTGGAACAAGGGGACTATGAAGATAGCTTTGGTTTCCCCTTATGACTATGCTTACCCGGGCGGGGTGAATACCCATATCTCCCACCTCGAGGAGAATTTTATCCGCATGGGACACGAGGTGAAAGTTATTGCCCCCTCCTCTAGGCCTCAGGAAACGCAGAAAAATGGAGATGTCATCGTCTTTGGCAGGCCAGTGCCGATTCATGCCAGCGGCTCCGTTGTCCGCAGCCCCATATCGCCGGGATTGGTTTTCTCCAATGGTATCAGGGATATGCTTAGACGAGAGAGGTTCGACGTTATCCATATCCACGAGCCCTTGATGCCAACTCTTGCCACAGCCGTGTTGCATCATGCATCGCAGGAACTCACCGTGGGCACATTCCATGCCTGTCGCAGCAGAAGTTGGGGTTATTCTTTCTGGAAACCGATATGTCTAAATCGATGGTTCAACAAGCTCGATGGCAGAATAGCGGTGTCTTTCGCAGCAATGGAGTTCGTCAGCAGGTATTTCCCGGGTGATTACACGATAATTCCCAATGGCATTGACCTTCCGCACTTTTCCCGTCAGGTGACCCCACTTGAGCAATTCTTCGATGGCAAGTTGAACATCCTATTTGTCGGTAGGATGGAGAAAAGAAAGGGTTTCAAGTACTTACTTGGGGCCTATGAGAAAGTTAAGAGGGAGTTGCCTCAATGTCGGCTCATCGTGGTCGGCCCTCGGGACCGCTCGTATCGGAAGTATCAAAAGATTGCCGCCAAGCGTAATCTAAGAGACGTTGTTTTCGCTGGTTACGTGTCTTATGAGGATCTGCCTCGTTACTACAAGAGCGCTGATATCTTCTGTTCACCTGCTACCAAGTGGGAGAGCTTCGGACTGGTGTTGCTGGAGGCAATGGCTGCTGGGAAGCCAACCGTTGCCTCGGATATTGCAGGCTATGCTGCTGTTATCAATGATGGTGTTGATGGCTTGCTAGTCGAGCCCCGGGATGAGAAAGCATTAGCCAGCGCTATTCTTCAGTTGCTTCAGGATGGGTCGCTGAGGGAAAGAATGGGGGAGATGGGTAAGGTAAAGGCTGGTGATTATAGCTGGGAGAAAGTTGCCCAGCAAGTAATGAATTATTACCAGGAGCTGCTAAAAGGTCGCTCCGGGGTGATTAGTGAGGAAATTTCCACAGCTTGCCAAGGCACGGCATTCCTTGACTCTGCGCGCTAGTAGGTTCCCAGCGGAGTTGCTGGCCAAAACGGGGCTAAGCCCTAATGTTTTGACTGTTTTTGGCTTATTACTGGCTCTTGGTGTGGCCTGGATACTGTCCGCAGGCCACTTTTTTCTGGGCGGTTTTCTGGTGCTACTCTCGGGAGCCTTCGATCTACTCGATGGGGCATTAGCTCGCGCCAGCGGGCGCAGCACGCGATTTGGCGCCCTGCTCGATTCCACTTTCGACCGCTTCTCGGAGGCAGCGCTGTTCTTGGGCTTATTAGCCTACTACGCAAATCAAGGCTCTCATCAAGAGCTGGTGCTGGTTGGTGCTGGACTGGTGGGAGCGATGATGACGAGCTATGTGAGGGCAAGGGCTGAGGGACTGGGGCTTACGTGTGAGGTTGGGATATTTACCCGTCCCGAAAGGGTTATCGTGCTGGCAATTGGCCTCATCTTCAATCAGATGCTGGTGGTATTGTGGATAATAGCGGTGCTGGCTAATCTAGTCGCGTGGCAGCGCCTGTTCCATGTATGGCAGCAGCTGAGGGAGAGATAGAATTGTGAAGTCTTGCGCGAACCTCCCGACTCTTCTACCAACAAGAAAGGAGTGAATAATGGATGACTTTTTATCATTCAGGAAGATGATTACACCAGTTATTATCCAGATTATCTTCTGGATAGGCGTCGCAGTAGCCATAATTGTTGGGATTGTGGTCTTGGCAACTGCGGATGAAGTCGGCGCGAGGTTGCTTGGGCTATTGTACATTTTTGTTGGTCCAGTTTATTGGAGGGTGGTCTGTGAGATAACTATCCTGTTTTTCCGCATGAATGAAACCCTCACTGATATCAAGAATAATACTGAACGAGAGAAAAGCTGAGCGCCGTTCCTCCATAGCACATTTGCGCTCCGGATGTATGTGCTTGTCCTGTATGGGTTCTATGCGTCCTGCTAAGCGGGTTTATGAACAGTAAATCCTCGCTTGTCGAAGCATATCCCCTAGTGCAGCTCAATAGAGACGTACTTCAAACGGGGTATCCACAATGGGGTGAGGGGTAGGTTCTCAACATAGGGTTTGACCAGCGTATAGCTAACGTCGAAGTATAGGGGCAGGCAGGCGGCATCGTCGACAATTATCTGCTCGGCTTGTTGGTAAAGGTTCATTCGGGCAGTGACATCCCTTTCCTCTCGGGCCTCTTCAAGCAAAGCATCAACCTCAGAGTTGCTATACTCACCGATGTTGTCGTTGGTGCCAGTGTGAAACAGTACGTCCAGGAAATTCTGTGGGTCGGGGTAATCGGCACCCCAGCCAAGGACAAACAGTTCGTCCTTTTCTTGCATGATAAGGTAGGGGTGTTTCTCTGGCTCCAGTTGTCTTATCTCCACCTCTACCCCGAGATTGCGTCGCCACATGTCAACCAAGGCTGCCTCCAGGTTAGAGGCTGAGCCTCTGCCTGAGGAGGTCAGGGTGATGGGTGGTAGGTTGGCGGCGTCTCCATATTCTGATTCTGCGAGCAACCGGTTCGCTCGTTCTGGGTCGAAAGCTAGTCCTTGAATATCCTCGTTGTAGCCGGGCATGCCGGGGGGCAGTATGCCATGGGCTGTGCTCATCAGATCCTTGAGGACGAGCTTGACTATCTTGCCCTTGTTTATGGCATGGCAGAACGCCTGGCGCACCTTGGCGTCGTTGAAGGGCGGCTTGGCCGAGTTGAAGCCTATAGAAAGGAGGCTGAGTTCGGGGGTGATGGTGAGTTCCTCATTCAATGGGTTGGCTGGATCGAGCACCCTCTCGATGTCGCCGAGGTAAACGTTGGTGACATCGATTTCGCCGGTCTCGTACATCCTCATTGGCACTCCCCCCCAAAGCCGATAGACGACATGTTCTATCCTGGGCGGTTCCAAATAGTAAAGGCTATTTCTCTCTAGTATTATGAAATCGTCCTCCTGCCATTGCCTGAGCTGGAATGGTCCAGTGCCGTTGGGGTTTTGCCACCAGTGTATTCCCGATTCCACGTTCGCTTGGTCGACAACATAGGCGACGGGATAGGCTAGCTTTGACAGAAAATACACCTTGGGGGCATCTATCGTGATCTCGAGGGTAGAGTTATCGATCACCTTGATGCCCCTGATTTCGTCGGCTTCCCCTGATAGTCTCTCCTCTACGCCAACGATATCGCCCAGGTAAGTCTCGGCGGTCTGGGAGCCGGTCGATGGGTCACAGGCACGTTCCATTGAGTACTTGAAATCACTGGCGGTGAGTTCTCTCCTGTTGTGGAACTTCACGCCGTCACGCAGGTGGAAGGTATAGGTCTTTCCATCGCTGCTTATCTCCCAGCTTCTTGCAATGTCGGGCGTCAGATTGAGTTCGGGGTCGAAGCTAACTAACCCACTGAAGATCTCGACAATGTACGTTATTGATGTCTCTGATCGCGCTACCGCTGGATCGAGCGTTAACGGGGCCACGTCAAAGAGAGTCAGGGTTGCACCTGAGTCGCAGCCTGTGGCGAGGAATAGCAGCACGATTAAGGCGCAAACGATTTGCGGCAACAGCCGCAGTTTCCTTTTCACTTCCTACCTCTCCGTACTCTCAGGTGAATGATCTCGCTGATACCGGGCATTAACAGTAAACCCAGTGCGCCAAGCCCGCTAAGACCGCTGTGGCTTGCTGTGGAGGACGCCGCCTGGCAGTCGAATAGTCCGGTGCTGGGCGTTGCTGTTGGCGTGGTTTGGGGGGTGGGTGAGGGCGAAGGCCGAGGCTCGAGGCCTAAGCTTTCACGCCACAAATCATCTAAGCCTGCGGTATCGAAGCCGTATACCTCCAGAAGTGCGTCATCGTAGGTTGAGCCTTGCTTGAAGATGCTCAGAAGGTGTAGCATTTTCTCCCTCTCGTAGCGGTCGATGAGGAATTCGACAAGGCTGTAGCTCTCTGCATAGGAGAGCCTTGCTTCGCTGACGTTGGTGGGGAAATTGCTGGAGATGGTTTGAACCGAGATAAGGCTGTCCTCAGATATTGCCCTATCTAGTGAAGACTTGAAACTGGGTCCTAGATCGCCTTCAGCGTACATCGATAGCCCTTCGTTGAGCCAGGTCGGTATATCGGTGTAGGGATTATAGGTCATCTGGTAGGTCAGCAAGTGGGCCATTTCGTGAGCTGTGGCCCCCTTCCCCCATGCAAGATCAGCCGGTTCTACTCCTAGGGCTAGAATGCCATATTGAGGAAAGGCGAGCCCTCCCGCCCACTCCTGAGGATATAGCGTGGCGTCGCGCAGCTCTTGGGAGCTGGCATAAACGTATACCGCTACTGGTCGTTCAAGATGTGCTCCCGTGTCGCCAGCCAGTCTCTCCAGCGCCTCAGTGGCGGCATTCAATAGCGCCTGGGCGAAGGGCAGTCCCCCTTCGTACCAAAACAGGGTTACATCATCCTCTGTCAAGATGTCCCAGGAGTGGCTATCATCATTGAATTGGACGGTCTCCCAGGCAGTCTCAAGTTGGTTGCCAGAAGCGTCTTGTATCCTCCAGCTATATTGAATCTCCGTCCCTGGGGGGAGGCTGGCGAGCATCTTCTTCATCTCCCAGGTCCAACTCGCCTCGACCAGGGGAGCAGGATCGAATTCAAGTTGAACGACGCTGGTCACCTTGACGGTAGTTATCTTATCTACTTTGTAGCGGAGGAATATCTGGGTGACGTCGGCAGCGCTTTCTGCTCTCAGATTGAAGGTTAGTTCGGTGGGGAATTGAACCTCAGTGGTGGATGATGTTGATATTCCCTCTTGAGCCTGAACTGCCCCAAGGGTAGCAGTGAGGAGAAGAAAGAGTGCAAGAAAAAGGGGAATGAGCCTTTTCATCAACCTCGTACCTTGGATCTCAAGTATGCTTTGAGCAGCTCGTCAAGTCCGCCGTCGAGGACGGCGGAGGGATCACTGGTTTCATACCCTGTTTGATGGTCCTTAACTAGCTTATAGGGGTGGAGCACATAGCTCCGAATCTGGTTGCCCCATTCGGCGGTGACGTGTTCTCCCTTTAGTCTTGCCTGCTCAGCGGCTTTCTTCTCCAGTTCCAGCTCAAGGAGGCGGGAGCGGAGGACCCGCATAGCCGTCTCCTTGTTTCTATACTGTGAGCGCTCGTTCTGGCAAGTAACCACGAGTCCAGTGGGTAGGTGCGTCAGGCGAACCGCACTGCTGGTTTTCTGCATATGCTGACCACCGGGACCGCTGGAGCGGAAGGCCTCTACCTTGAGGTCATCGGGGTCGATGGTGACATCGACTCCGCTTTCCACCGCTGGCATAACCTCTACCAAAGCGAAGGAAGTATGGCGGCCGTGAGAGGCATCGAAAGGAGAGATGCGAACCAGTCTATGTACCCCCCGCTCTCCCTCAAGGTATCCATAAGCGTAATCCCCCTCAATTTCGATGAGGGCGCTTTTTATTCCCGCTTCCTCTCCCGGTGAGCTCTCGATAACCTCAGTGTGGTAGCCATGTTGTTCTGACCACCGAAGGTACATTCTGAGCAGCATCTGGGCCCAATCTTGGGATTCGGTGCCTCCGGCGCCTGCGTGTACCGCCAGCATGGCTCCTCTGCGGTCGTACTTGCCGCCTAGATGCAATTGGAATTCGAGATCTTCGAGGGAATGCTCGACGCTTTCTATTTCGTGGGAGATCTCTTCTTCCAGGGAGCGATCTTCTTCAGCAAGGGACAAATCGATCAAAGTGGCTAAGTCGGTAACCTTTTCATCTAGATCACGCCAGGTGGTCACTACTTCCCTCAGATAAGAGAGCTGGCGCATGGTCTGCTGTGCCTTCTCCTGATCCTGCCAGAAGTCGGGCTGGGAGGTCTCTTTTTCAAGCTGGGCTATCTGTTTTTCCTTTGCAGGGACGTCAAAGATGCACCAGCGTATTGGAGATGCGGCCCTTCAGGTCCTCTAGTTTCTGCTTCTGTTCCTCCATGTTGCCCTCTCTAGCACTAGGCCTTAGGTTTAAAATAGCTTGAGCCTTAGCTGTGATGTGGTTTCTTCTGCTCCTGTGGCTTTGAGATGCCCGCTAGCAGCCAGGTGTGCCAGTCTTGTGGGCTCTGGCAGTCGCAGGCCGCGGCAGCAGCGTAGCGCCCAGCTTATGGAAGCTTGCAGGTCTACCTTGTGTCCTATCGACACGTAGATTGGAGCTGCTCCCTGTTTGGTGCGAAGCGCTGCTCCTATCACCTCGCTATTGTCGATGATCTCGGCGTAGGAGCTTGGCTCTGGCGGCACTAATTGATGGTCACCGCATAGCCTGGATTTGGCACAGCCTATGGTTGGTTTGTCCCATAGCAGCCCCAGATGTGAGGCCAGCCCCAACCTTCTGGGATGGGCAATGCCTTGGCCGTCCACGAGGATCAGGTCGGGGTCGGTATTCAGCTTTTCGCAGACAGCAAGGATCAGAGGGGACTCCCTAAATGAGAGAAGTCCGGGAACATAGGGGAAGGTGACCTGTTGCTCGATGACTTTAGCCTCCGTCAATTTCAGCTCAGGATAAGCAAGGACGGCAACTGCTGCTCGTGCAAACCCTTCGGAATTAGGTGCAGAGATATCGACTCCTGCGACTAGGAAGACGTCACCTACCTCGTTTCGCCTGGAAACCATCGCCGCCAGGTCTCGCTGTATTTGCTTGGCTTGATCGGGCGTCATTTGCCACTCATGTAAATACTGTGCTTTCATGGATTATCGCGCTCTTTCAACTGGAGTGAAATAGTGACGCGAAGGGAGCAGAAGACTGTGTCTGCTTTGCTCTCCATTGTAATCTTTGTCATAAAGAATATATCAGGTTCCTCAGTCAAAAATCCGGCTCGCTTCCTCTTCGAACTCTGGGGGCAGAAGATAGAGCACGAATGGAAATTTGTCGAGTAAGAAAGCAGCAAGTGTGGATTCTTGAAATGTAGGTTCTACGCTTGGGAAGGAGTTGGCGACCAGGGATAGAATGGCACCGGAAATTACCCCACCAATGATTAAACCGAAGACTAGCCCGCCTGCTTTATCGACCCAGCCCATAAGCAGCAGGTTGAGAAATCTATGCAGCAGACTGGATACTACCGTCATTGCCGCCATGAACAGGATGAAGATGATAGCGAAGGCGACTATGTTGGCCTGAGCTTCGCTTTTGAGCAAACCGGGGTGAAACCAGCCTCCTAAGTCATCGTAGGCGCGTCCTGCTATGATGATGCCCAGGACTATTGCTACCAGCGGTACGACGGTTCGTATCAATCCTCTTCTGTAGCCGATGAACATAGGCAGGACAAGTATGAGAATGAGTACTACATCTAGCCAATTCATGTTTGTTCTGCTGCCTCCAGCAACGATTCGAAATCAATTCTAACACATTGATATTGCTGCGCCAAATTGGGTCAATAAGTGTATTTGGCAACCTCAGCCGAAAAACTGGCGCACCGTATCGAACTCTTTGGGAAGCAGGTGGAGCACAAAGGGGAACTGATCAAGGAAGAAGGCAGCGAGTCCAGAATCTCCAATCGTCGCTTCCATCCCTGGTGAGGAGTACTTGGCAATCAGGGATAGAATGGCACCTGAGATTACACCGCCGATTGCTAAGCCGAAGATCACTCCGCCCAGTCTATCTGCCCAGCCCACCAGCGGCATCTTGGGGGCTTTCTGACCAAGTGAGGAGAGTATCAAGTACAGTTCGATTGATGCCACCATAACCACGATAAAGATTATGAGGAAGGCAACTATTGTGGCCTGGTTGGGGCTTTCGAGCCAGGAAGATAGGGAATCCGCCAGGGAGTCGTAGAAGAGTCCTGCCAGGGCCAGACCCAACAGAATCCCGACCAGTGGCAGAACAGTCTTTGTAAGCCCTCCCCATCCGAAACGGAATATACGCAGGGATTTACGCAGCAGCACAAGCAATAACAGCCCCACAGTTACGAAGAGGACAAGGATAATGATGAAGGCAGCAACTCTGGCCTGATTCTCGCTTCTCAGCCAGGAGGATAGCCAATCTGCCATAGAGCCATGGAATACCCCTGCTAGGACAACACCCGAGATTATTCCCAACAGAGGGAGAGCCGTCTTTGCTAGTCCCCGCCTGAAGCCGATGAACGTAGTAACGGCCAGGATAAGGAAGATCACTGCGTCAAGCCAATTCATACCTCACCGTGCTTCCCGAGCTTCATATCCATTGTCAGTCCATAGGGACTAACGGACTGGCAATTCTCCAGATATCAACTGAAATGATCAGAGAAGTCCCTACTCAGTTTGCTTATTGGCGGACTGCAAGATTTGTAACACTTCTTGTCGAGTTTGTCAAGTGTCCCGCCCTCGCTTGACACTCGATTGGCTCTATGCTAAATTTGTAAGCGGCTCTAACACCGCTTCAATCCAGTTTGCGTAGAGAAAGCCATTTTTTGTGCCTAGAGGAGGGAAGACTGTGGATTCGATTGTCTGTGTGAAGGAGATTCCTGATCCCGAAACCCCTGCTGCCGCTTTCAGCATTGATCCCGTGGCGATGCGGGCTGTTCCAGCCAAGGACACACCTCCGGTAATCAGCCCCTTCGACGAGCAAGCGGTTGAAGCCGCTCTTCGTCTGAAGGATGCTTATGGGGGCAAGGTGACGGTGCTTAGTATGGGGGCACCATCGGCTGAGAAGGTGTTAAAGCACACATTATCAATGGGCGCAGATGAGGCATTCTTGCTCAATGATAGTTCGTTCGACAACTCAGATAGTGCCTCAACCGCCTATGCCTTGGCTCAAGCGATAAAGAAGGTGGGAGAATTCGACCTCATCTGCTGTGGCAGGCAGGCGGGGGACTTCGATGCAGGTCAGGTCGGCTCTGGTATCGCTGAGATCCTGGGTATACCCAACGTGACGGTAGCCAAGAAAATCGAGGCAAGTGACGGTAGGATCAGGGTGGAGCGAGTGCTACCAGATGGCTATGAAGTGGTTGAGGTATCGCTACCTGCGCTAATAACGGTGAGTAGCGAGCTTGGTGAGCCCAGGTATGCTACCCTCAAAGGGATCATGGCCGCTGCTAAGAAGACGGTTCCTGGCTGGAATGCCCAGGAAATCGGCGCTGAGACGTCTAAGCTCGGGGCTGCTGGGGCGCGGACCAAGATGCTTAAGCTGTTCATCCCCGTTAGGGAGGCCAAATGCGAGATTATCGAGGGTGAAAACGAGGAGGAGACGGCGTTCAAATTGGCTCTCAAACTCAGGGAAATAAAGCTAATATGATGCAACATCTAAGGATGATCAGGAGGTAAACTAGATGGCTGATAATAAAGGGGTTCTGGTCTGC
The DNA here is from genome assembly GCA_030619685.1 of Dehalococcoidia bacterium. Next base: position 26,731 of record JAUXAX010000005.1, on the reverse strand, counting down.
GGAGAGTGTGTGGATGGGAATCTGGCTGCGATGACTTTGGAGCTGCTTGGAATCGGCAGGAAGCTCGCTGATGATCTTGGCGAAGAGTTGGCAGCGGTGCTAATGGGAGAGAAAGTCGGTGGTCTGGCTGAGGAGGCTATCCGCTTTGGAGCGGACAAGGTTTATGTTGTCGAAAACCCTCTGCTCAAGGACTACGTAACCGACTCATATGTGGCAGTGATGGAAAAGCTTTGCCAGCAGACTACGCCTAATATCTTGTTGATGGGTCAGAACTCTATGGGGCGTGACCTGGCGCCGAGGCTGGCGTTTAGATTAGGCACGGGGCTCACAACTGACTGCTTGGAGCTGAGGATTGACCCCGATACAAAACTGATGGTGCAAACGAAGCCAGTGTACGGTGGGAATGCTCTAGCAGAAATAGTCTGTGAGCAGACTCGGCCTCAAATGGCGACGGTCAGGCCAAAATGCATGGAGCCTCTGCAAAAGGACGACTCCAGGAAAGGCGAGGTGGTCGCCTTCGATGCTGGGTTAGATGCTTCTATGATAAGGGTAAAATGGTTGGAGAAAGTCAAGGAGGAGGTTGAGGGGGTAAAGCTTGAGGACGCCGAGGTTGTGGTGGTTGGGGGAAGGGGTATGGGTGGGCCTGAGGCCTTCGCGCAGCTTCACGAGCTGGCCAAGCTTTTGGGTGGAGCTGTAGGAGCAACAAGGCCACCTTGTGACTCGGGATGGGTGCCGACGACCGCTCAGGTGGGGCTCACGGGCAAGCTTGTTACTCCGACCCTCTATATCGGCGTGGCGAATTCAGGAGCTAGTCAGCATCTGGCGGGGTGCTCGGGGTCGAAGAACATGATCGCCATAAACAAAGACCCAGACGCCAACATCTTCAAGGTGTGCCAGTATGGGGTGGTTGGCGATTACCGCAAGGTGCTGCCTCCGTTTATCCAGAAGGTCAAAGAGCTTCTTGCCGGCTAAGGGTACGGCGACATAAATACTTGTGCTATATCTATATAGGGAAATTCTAAATACTAAGCTCTAAGCACTAAACAAATTCAAATATCAAAATACAAAAGGAAAAGACGAAGCCGGTAGCGTCGTGACTCCGGTCACGACGAAGAATTCGTTGCCACAGGAGTGGCAACGCTTGCTGATAGTAATTTTGCCCTCTTATTTTTGAGTTTTGACATTGTTTAGAATTTCGTGCTTCGGATTTGGTGCTTAATTAACGGCCTTGCAGGGTTCTTATCTTGTGGCGAGTGCGCATTCCCTTGCCCTTGGAAGTGACCTCCGCGATATTGACAGCAGCGACATCGGTCGAGGTCGTGACATGTTTTTGAGCCAGCCTGCCCAGTGGTTGAGCTAGGACAATCGCTGCCAGTGTCGCCAGAAGGACATTGGGCAGCTGAGCGGTTCTGTTTTTGCCCCTCATTGCCAGCATTGATGCCAGCCCTGCAAGCAGCGCTGCTACTGCAAGATTCGTTCCACAGAGCGGTGATACTGCCAGGTTATCTTCACCTTGCTTCAGCCTGGTGAGTCCTTCTTCAGCGGCTTGGGATACTGCTTCAGTAGGGGCGTCTCCATAGATATAGAACCCATCGGTGGTTGCTCTCCCCACCAGCCTGGTTCCTGGTCTTATCTTGGCCACCAGCACTGCTGCGGTGGCATGTTCTATGGCGTGATTTCGGCGCAGGGCGGTGATGAAATCAAGTCTCATTGGGCTGCCTCCCCCTACAGTATATGGTATTTCTTTGCTGATTTGAATCCCTGGCCAGGCCCCAAGCTAGCGGTGAGTTTGCTTCCAAGTCCTGCGCAATCCCATAATAGCTAGGGCGGCGAGGCCAATCCCGGCAATTAACGCTCCCCACCAACCAATGACAGTTAGAGTGGTGACTATTACCCCTGCAATGATTACCCCCAGAACAATACAGGGAAAGGCACGCCAGAAGCTCAGCCCGAGGAGAAAAGCGACAATTGAGCCGGTCCAGGCTCCAGTGATAGGCAAGGGAATAGCTACGAAGAGCACCAACCCAAGCAGCCCGTATCTTTCGACGATGCCTCCCCGTCGTCTCGAAAGCCTAAAGATCCAGTTGATTATTGTCTCGAACACCTTTATCCTGCTCAGGAGTCTGGAGACAGGGCCGAGGAATAGCAGCAGAAAGGGCACCGGCAGCAAATTGCCCGCAAACGCGACTAGGAAAGCAATAGGCCAAGAAATGTCCAGGTCCAGTATCGCGAGCGGTATGGCCCCCCGGAGTTCCGATATGGGAGCGGCGGCGGTAAAGAAAACTTGAAAAAAATTTGCCAGAGTCATGTGTACTTTTCGTGGGAAGGCAGCTTGGCGCAGTCTAACAAGTTGGGAATGTGCTGTCAAGTAGAGGCTCAAAGCAGTCGAATTTTAGGGTAGGAGGAACTGTGCTATAATAGCTCACCAAGAGTAATTTCTATGCTCCTTCGCAATCTAGGGTTGCTGACAGAGTACCCCGCGGTGTTCTTTTCGCTTATGGGGATTGTCACTGTAGCTTTGCTGGTTGCGATAACCGTCCATGAATTTGGCCATGCGCTGGTAGCGAACTGGCTGGGCGATCCCACAGCGAAGAGGTTGGGGAGGCTCTCATTAAACCCTATTAGGCATCTCGACCCTTTGGGCACATTGATGATCTTTCTGGTGGGCATTGGTTGGGGTAAGCCCGTCCCCGTGAACTATCGGTTTCTGGGTCGAGACCCGAGGAAAGGAATGGCGCTGGTAGCTTCGGCTGGAGCCTTGTCTAACCTTGTCGTAGCCGCCTTATTCGGCGCGCTAATAAGAGCAGGGGTGGTAGGCTGGCAATCACCTGGCCGTCTATATGCTGATGACTTTGAATGGGGCTCGGTTGCTGCTATTCTGATAGGTTACGTCATCCTATTCAACCTAATCCTGGCGGTATTTAATCTTATCCCGCTTGCCCCTTTGGATGGGTTCAAGGTCGCTGTTGGTGTTCTGCCCTCGCGCCAGGCTTATGCCCTGGCGCGAATGGAGCAGTACGGCCCCATGGTCTTGCTGGTAGTCCTCTTTCTTGGCTACTTCACCGGGCTTTTGTGGGACGTATTGATACTCCCGGTAGATCTATTTAGCCGCCTTTTTGTGGGGCAGGGATTCAATATCTGAGGTGCCCATTGCAAAGGATAGCGATAATAGGACTTGGCCTAATTGGAGGGTCACTGGCGTTGGCCTCAAAGAGGTCAGTAGCCATGGAGGCGGAGATAGTAGGGTTCAGCCAGCGCTCGGAGACAGTGACTAGAGCAAAGGAGAGCGGTGTTATTGACCGGGGTGCCGAAGACCTGACATCTGCTGTGGAAGGGGCGGATTTGGTCATCATAGCTACCCCTGTGATGACTATCAGAGCAGTGCTGGAACGGATATCTGCTCATGTTTCCCCTGACTGCGTGGTCACCGATACCGGCAGCACCAAAGCAAAGGTCATGCAGTGGGCGGATGAATATCTGCCGCGCAATGTTAGCTTCATCGGGGGTCATCCCATGGCGGGCAAAGAGACCTCGGGCATTAGTGAGTCTAATCCCGATCTCTTTCGAGACTGCGTTTACTGCCTCTGTCCTGCCCCAAGTGCAACCCCCAGAGCGGTGCAAACACTCGAAGCGCTGGTGAAGGCGATTGGAGCCAGGCCTTTCTTCATCGATCCTAAGGTGCATGATAAGCTAGTGGCTGGGGTCAGTCATCTCCCTATGTTGATCTCCGCAGCATTTGTCTCCAATACCATGGGGAGCCCTTCCTGGCTAGAGATGGCTAAGCTTGCGGCTGGAGGCTATCGAGATCTGTCGCGTCTGGCCTCAGGGAACCCGGAGATGAACCGAGATATATGTCTCAGTAATCAGGAGGAGATCATCCGTTGGATAGACTGCTACATTGAGGAACTAGTGAAATATCGCGCCCTGATAGAGCAGGATGGAGAGGGGCTTAGGGATGCACTTGCTCGCGCCCGGGAAGCAAGGGAAAGGTGGCGGCAGGAGGAGGGTCAGTGAAGAAGAGAGTGAGAGCCACTCGCGCCCTGGATGGTGAGATTTATCCTCCCAGTGACAAGTCGATTTCCCATCGTGCCGTCATCTTAAACAGCATAGCCCAGGGTAATGCCAGGGTCAGCAACTTTTCACAAGCTGGTGACTGTTTTGCCACAGTAGGCTGCCTGCGGGCATTGGGGGTGAGAATAGAGTCTGGTGAGGCTGGGGAGCTCTTTGTTCGGGGGATGGGCGAAGAGGGCTTGAAAGAGGCTGAGGATGTGCTCGATGCCGAGAACAGTGCCACCACCATGCGCATCCTCACGGGTCTGCTCGCAGCACAACCGTTCCTCTCGGTTATCACTGGTGACCAGTCGCTGCGCTCCCGTCCCATGAGCCGCGTGATTCAGCCGCTCAGGCTCATGGGGGCTCGCATTTGGGGACGGAGCGGTGATTCTCGGGCGCCGTTGGTGATCAAGGGAGGACAACTCCACGGGATTCGCTATCAACTCCCAGTTGCCAGCGCCCAGCTAAAATCTGCACTTCTGCTGGCTGCTCTCTTCGCCAAGGGAGATACCATAGTTAGGGAGCCGATGCCCTCTCGAGACCATACCGAAAGATTGCTCAAGGCAATGGGAGCTGAGATTGAGGTGGCGGCTGATACTATCATTCTCTCTCCCAGCCGCTTGAGGGCTGTGGACCTGATCATCCCCGGCGACATCAGCTCTGCTGCTTTCTGGCTCGTTGCGGGTGCCGTTCATCCTCAGGCCAGCATCCGACTGCTGAACACAGGCATCAATCCTACTAGGAGCGGTATCATCGATGTGCTGCGCTTGATGGGGGCCGATCTGATAGTGCGGAATGAGCGTGTATTGAATGGGGAGCCTGTCGCTGATCTGGAAGTGCATTCCAGCGCTCTCACCGGCGTAGAAATCGGAGGAGGTCTTATCCCCCGGCTGATCGATGAAATCCCGCTAATCGCCTTAGCTGCCTCTGTAGCTCGAGGAAGAACGGCAATAAGAGATGCTCGAGAGCTTCGAGTAAAGGAGACCGACAGGATCAGTGCCACAGTAGGGGAGCTCTTGAAGATGGGTGCTGAAGTGGAGGAGCTTCCCGATGGTATGGTCATTCATGGAGGGAAGAAGCTGCGTGGCTCTAGTTGCGATAGTCACCGAGACCATCGCCTGGCTATGATGCTTGGGATAGCTGCGCTTATTGCCGAGGGGGAAACAGAGATTGACAATGCTGAAGTGGCGGATATATCATATCCCACATTCTGGCAGGACTTAGAGAATCTAAGTTTAGCCAGTAGCTAAGTGCTAATCCAGATTAAGGAGAGGACAGTGAGCACGGAATTGGTTCATGTAGGTTTCGGTAGCGTCGTGGCGATAAATAAGGTTGTTGCTATTGTTTCGCCGGGATCAGCACCTATCAAGCGTATGATGCAAGTGGGAAAAAGCGAAGGGCTTCTGGTAGATCTGACCAGCGGCAGGAAGACCAAAGCGGTTTTAGTTATGGATAGTGGACATATTGTGCTTGTTGCTATTGGCCCCGAGACCATTGCTGGCAGGCTGGTTGCAAGCCGAGGGATTGAAGCTAAATAAGCATGAGGAAGTGGTGAAAAGGAACAAGCTGGGCTCAGGGGGAAACCCCTTGTTCATCGTTATCACTGGTCCTTCTGGAGTGGGCAAGGATGCTGTCATCGATGCGATGAAAGAGGTCAGATATCCTTTGTATTTCGCGGTGACGGCAACCACCCGACCTCAGCGCCGGGGGGAGACTGATGGAAGGGACTACCACTTTGTTTCCAAGTCTGAGTTTGACCGGATGATAGAGAAGGGCGAGCTCATGGAATGGGCCAATGTCTATGGCAATCTCTACGGGGTGCCAAAACGCCAGGTGCAGCAGGCTCTAGCTGAGGGACTGGATGTGGTAGTCAAGGTGGACGTTCAAGGGGCGGCTACGATCAAGAACGTCCTCCCTGAGGCTGTGTTCATCTTCGTGGCTCCACCTTCAATGAGCGATTTGGAAGGGCGACTGAGGCAACGCAAGACCGAATCTGGTGTTGACCTGGAGTTGAGGAAGAAGGCTGCTCAGGAGGAGATGAGGAGCTTGACTTTGTTTGACTATGTGGTGGTCAATCACGAAGGACAGGTGGAGCTTGCCGTCTCTCAGATCGAGTCTATTATCACCGCTGAGAAATGCCGGGTAAAGGCACGGCACATTGAGTTACGAGATCAATAGAAGGAGGATGACTTCGTGATGGCAGAACAACAGCCTTTCGAGCCGATACCACCAATTCGACCAGGAGACAGGGTGCTTCGCAGGAAGAGGAGAGCACGGAGAAGGCTCCGCTTGGCCCCCAATGTGCCCGAGATATTCAGATTCATCAAGGAGATAGTGACCCAAACACCATTCCTGCCTATCGTATCGGTGCTTGTTGTGCTATGGCTGCTTTTCTCAGTGGGGTTATACTTTGCCGAGCGGGGAGCTAGCGAGTCAACGATACATTCCTATGGTAGCGCTCTATATTGGGGAGTAACAGCTTTTTCAACCACAGGCATGGCTGATATACCTGTAACAGGGGCTGGGCATATTATTGGCAGTATATGGATGGTTGTGGGAACCATAATTTTCTTTGGAGCCATAATTGCCAGTGTCACTAGCTACTTCCTGCGCCCCAGGCAGCATCCCACCAGACAGATCATTACCACCGTCCAATACAATCTGGGGATACTAGAAGAGCTGTCTGCTGATGAGTTGGAAACGCTTAGAGAGACTGCAGTGGGGCTTATCGAGACCCGTCTAGATCAGCTTAAACAAGAGCCATCGTAACCCTTGGGGGGCAAGGGTTTTAGGTCCGCGTTGAGGAAAAGGTAGATGCAGAGACAGATTCCAGAAGTGGTTGTATCGAGGTTGCCAATGTATGTTCGGGCGCTGACTGAGTTGCACAAGGAGGGTATCGCCATTGTCAATTCCAGGGATTTGGGAGACCGTTTGGGGATAGCACCAGCCCAGATCAGGAAGGATTTGAGCTACTTTGGGAGATTTGGCAGGCGGGGGAGAGGTTACAACGTGGCCCTGCTGCTTGGCGAACTGAGCCAGATTCTGGGACTCGATCGACAGTGGCGTATGGCGGTTGTTGGAGTGGGGCGGCTGGGGAGGGCTATTATGGACTACAAGGGTTTTGTCCCCAGGGGCTTCAAGGTGGTTGCTGCCTTCGACAAAGAGCGTAATATGGTCGGAAGAAAGGTCAGTGGCGTGACGGTTCGGGATATGGCCGAGCTCGAGGCAACGGTTAAGGGGAAGAAGGTGGATATAGCCATTGTCGCAGTGCCCTCGTTTGAGGCACAAGAGGTTATTGATAGGTTGGTTCAAAGTGGGGTTAGATCTATTCTGAACTATGCTCCGATCTCTGGTAAAGTGCCCCCAGGGGTACGGCTGGAGGGGATTGACCCGGTGCTGGCTCTACAGAGCATGACATATTACTTGACCAGAAGTCACGATGATGTTGGCTAGGGGCAATTGGTGAGTTCAACAGGATAGCTACGGGAAGCTGATCTGGACGCAGCCGAGACCTCAGTTCATATGATCAGAGCTGACCTCTAGGCTTTCTCTTTCTACTTTTCTCTGCCACCCTGATCCGCATCAACGAGCGGAGCAGCGCTGCTTGAGCTCGAGCGCCATCTGCCTCTGAAGGGGGCATGGTGATCATCTGCTCAGCGCGCAGTCTCGCTTCCTCGGCGCGCGCGGTGTCGATCTCCTCAGCCCTCTCAGCGGTGTCGGCCAGCACAGTCACCTTATTTCCCTGCACCTCCAGAAATCCACCGCTGACGAAAATCGATTGCTCTTCACCATCTTTTCTTACCATGAGCTCGCCGGGCTGCAGCATGGTCATCAGGGGGGCGTGGTTTGGGAGTATGGCAAGTTGGCCTTCGATTCCCGGTGCTACTACGACATCGACCTCGTCGGAGTAAACCACTCCCTCCGCAGTTACGATCTCAAAACCTATTTTTGGCATTATTTCGCTCTCAGACAGTCAAGTGCTCCCTATGGGATGCCAGGACGCTGTCGAGCCACTCGCCTGCGCAATTGTCCTAGCCCTACTACAGACTCTTTGCCTTCTCTACAGCTTCGTCTATGTTGCCCACCATGAAGAATGCTTGCTCAGGTAGACTGTCGTGCTTGCCCTCCAGGATCTCCTTGAACCCGCGCACCGTTTCCTTTATCGGTACATACTTGCCCGGGATGCTGGTGAAGGCCTCAGCGACAAACATGGGCTGTGAGAGGAAGCGCTGTATCTTGCGGGCGCGGGCTACCGTGAGCTTGTCCTCGTCGCTGAGCTCCTCAATGCCCAATATGGCGATGATATCCTGGAGGTCTTTGTAGCGCTGCAATACCCGTTGTATACCTCGTGCCACCTGGTAGTGCTCTTCGCCAACTATAAGTGGATCAAGGATACGCGAGGTCGATGTGAGGGGATCGACGGCGGGGTAGAGCCCTTGCTCAGCTATGGAGCGCTCGAGGGCGACGACAGCGTCTAGGTGACCGAAGGTGGTAACGATACCCGGGTCGGTGTAGTCATCAGCGGGGACGTAGATCGCCTGGAAGGAGGTGATGGAGCCCTTCTTGGTCGAGGTGATCCTCTCCTCCAGTTCGCCCATCTCTGTGGCTAGAGTGGGTTGGTAGCCGACTGCGGAGGGCATCCTGCCCAGGAGCGCCGAGACTTCCATGCCAGCTAAGATGTAGCGATATATGTTGTCGATGAAGAGGAGAACGTCCTGTCCCTCGACATCGCGGAAATACTCCGCCATAGTCAACCCTGTGAGTCCAATGCGCAGCCGTACCCCTGGCGGCTCATTCATCTGCCCGAAGACCAGCACTGTCTTGTCGATGACTCCCGAGGCCTTCATCTCGTTCCAGAGGTCGTTGCCTTCTCGTGACCTTTCGCCGATGCCGGCGAACACGGAGAAGCCTCCGTGCTCTGTGGCTATGTTGCGTATGAGCTCCATGATGATAACAGTCTTACCTACACCGGCGCCACCATAGGCTCCTGTCTTGCCCCCCTTAGTAAAAGGAGTGACCAGGTCCATCACCTTTATCCCGGTCTCCAAAAGTTCGGTCTTGGTCTCTTGCGCGGTAAACGGAGGAGGTGGGCGGTGGATGGGCCAATGCTCCTTAGCCTCAACAGGGCCGAGGTTATCCAAGGGCTCTCCCTCAATATTGAACAAGCGCCCCAGGGTCTCTCTGCCCACGGGCACCGAGATGGGTGACCCGGTATCGATGGCCTCAGCGCCGCGTTCGAGCCCGTCAGTGGGCGATAGGGCAAGGCAGCGTGCCCAGTTGTTCCCGATATGGTGCTGTGTTTCCAGGACAAGCTTGCCACCATCTCTGATGATCTCGATGGCGTTGTTGAGTGCTGGCAGCTCATCCGGGGGGAACTCGATATCGACCACGGTTCCGATTACCTGAGCCACTCTACCTTTTGCCATTGTAGCCTCCCGAGATGTTCTAGTCGTTGAAAATGTTTTATCACTTCGTTTGTTCAACTTGTTGGTGCGTTCCAATCAAACCAACAGGGATTTCTCCAGAGCAATTAGCTTGAAGTAAAGCTTTTCAAGGAGAGGAGATACCGTCATCTCGTACTCCGCCTGCGTAAGATAATTTCGTCTGATTGCAATCTTCAAACTGGCGACCACTTCTAAAAGCGAGCCTATAGATAGCCGAATGAATCTTGCAAAATCCCTTTTGTGATGCCTTCCGCTTCCCTCAGCGATGTTTAGAGAAATCGAGATAGCTGCCCTCCTCACCTGTGAAGTTAGGTTATACAACTCCATGGGCGGGAACTTGTCGGCAATGCCATAGACCCCATCTATCACTTCTAAAGCTAAATGCCAGACCTCCAGGTCTTCAAATCCAAACTTCATGTAATTGCTACAACTAGATCACTACGCCTTCAACGATTTGAGCATGTTCATCGTCTATAACGCCTAAACTGGCGCTGCCGCCCCTCCGGCGATATCGAGAAGCTCATTGGTAATTAGCTCCTGGCGCGCTTTGTTGAGAATGAGCGTCAGGTCCTCAATCATGTCGTTGGCGTTGTCGGTAGCATTGCGCATGGCAACCATCCTCGCCGATTGCTCGCTGGCGATGGATTCCAATATAGCGTGGTAGACTTGCATCTCGACGTAGCGGGGGAGGAGGTGTTCAAGGACCGCCGGGGCCGACGGCTCATAGATATACTGCAGGTCCTCTGGACGTTCCATCTTCGCCGGCTGGATGGGCAGAAGTTCCTGGAGCATTGGCTGCTGGTTGACGGTGGTGATGAATTGAGTATAAGCCAAGTAAACCTGGTCGATGGTCTCGTTCGTATAATCATCGATGACCACGCGTGAGATAGGGATGGTATCAAGCAGGGAAGGCTGGTCTCCAAGCTGTGTGAATTCGGCAAGGATATCCTGGCCATATCTTGACATAAAGTCTCTACCTCTCCGCCCTATGGCGATCAAGGCAGCGGGCATACTCTTCTCGAGAATGAAGTTCACTGTCATTCGGTTGACATTGGCATTCAAGCCGCCGCAAAGACCGCGGTCGGCGGCGATGTGAACAACGCCAATGCGTTTGACCTCCCTGCGTTGAAGTAGCGGATGAAGCTCCTCACCTGGTTCGGCCTGGGCAGCAAGGTGGGCTACAACCTCATGCATCTTTTCCGCATAGGGGCGTGCTGCCAGCACCCGGAGTTGGGCCCGTCTCATCTTGGAGGCAGCGATCATCTCCATGGCTCTGGTGATCTTGGCCGTGCTCTGGATGGAGCGGATGCGGCGGCGGATGACACGGATAGGGATCATTTATTTAAACCTTCTTCACACTAACTACTATAGTATCTCGCATAATATCCCCAAAATCCCTCTCCCTCTAACTCCCTCCCGCCAGGCTTCGTCCTCAGGCTCAGCCCGAAGGGGGAGGGAGAATTGCAAGGAGTTCTGTGGTTAACTATTATGGGACACTGTCTGTTTGAACTCGGTGATGGCCTTCTTCAACGCCTCCTCGGTATCACCGCTCAGATCCTTCTCCGAAGCGATAGCCTTGCCTATCTCGGGGTGATTGGTCTCCATAAACCTATGGAACTCATGCTCGGTGGAGCTGACGCTATTCACGGGGACATCGTCGAGATAGCCATTGGTTACCGCGTAGAGAAGCATCACCTGCTTCTCCAGGGGCACGGGTGCATACTGCGTCTGCTTGAGCACCTCTGTAATTCGTTGCCCCAGCTCAAGCTGCGCTCTTGTTGCTCTGTCCAGATCGGCGGTGCCGAACTGGGCAAAAGTCGACATCTCTCGATACTGGGCGAGGTCGAGGCGAAGCCTGCCCGTCACCTTCTTCATAGCCTTAGTCTGAGCAGAGCCTCCAACCCGTGATACAGAGAGTCCGACATTCATCGCAGGCCTTATTCCGGCATTGAACAGGTCGGTTTCCAGGTAGATCTGGCCGTCGGTGATGGAGATGACGTTAGTCGGAATATAGGCTGAGATGTCGGCGGCCTGGGTCTCGATGATGGGCAGGGCGGTCAGCGAGCCACCGCCGTGGTCGGCATTATATTTTGCCGCCCTCTCAAGAAGGCGTGAATGAAGGTAAAAGACGTCTCCGGGATAAGCCTCACGTCCTGCAGGACGGCGCAGGAGCAGCGAGATCTGCCGATACGCCCAGGCATGCTTGGAGAGATCATCGTAGATGATCAGGGCGTCGCGCCCTTGCTCCATAAACTCCTCGCCCATCGCACAGCCTGCGTAGGGTGCCAGATACTGCAAGGCGGCGGGGTCGGAGGCGTTGGCCGAAACCACGATGGTATGCTCCATGGCTCCGTAGTTCTCCAGTGTCGCCACTGTCTGTGCCACCTTGGAGGATTTCTGCCCGATGGCCACATAGATGCAGATAAGGTCACCGCCTTTTTGGTTGATAATGGTATCGATGGCGATAACGGTTTTTCCAGTGGAGCGGTCGCCGATGATTAGCTCTCTTTGCCCTCTCCCAATGGGAATCATGCTGTCGATAGCCTTGATGCCGGTTTGCACCGGTGTATCTACCGACGTGCGGAGCACCACATTGGGTGCTACCCGTTCTACGGGGAGGGTTTTCTGGTAATTGATCGGCCCCTTGCCATCGATGGATTGGCCCAATGCGTTCACCACCCGACCAATGAGTCCGTCACCCACCGGCACCTCTACGATTCGCCCGGTGCATCTTACCTCATCGCCCTCTTTGATCTCGGAATACTCGCCGAGTAGGATGGCGCCGACGCTGTCCTCCTCAAGGTTGAGCGCTAGCCCTATTACTCCATGGGGGAATTCGAGCAACTCGTTGTATTTGACTCCAGCGAGCCCGTGAATATGGGCGATGCCATCGCCCACCTCGACCACAGTGCCCACGTCAATTGCCGTCACCATAGTGCCGAACTGCTCTATCTGCTGCCTGATAACGTGAGCGATATCTTGAGCTCGTGCCATCTCTTCTACTCCTTCTCTCGTGCTTTACCGAGTTCCTCACCTATGTTGCTTGGACCAGTTTCTGCTTGAGGGCCTCGAGCCTTGCCCTGGTGCTGCCATCGATTAGCTTATCGCCGACCCTGGCGACGAAGCCGCCAATGATAGCGGGATCGACATCAGCGGCGAGCACTATTTGCTTCCCGGTCATCGTAGCCAGACGCCTGGCCAGCTTCTCTTTGTCTTCCTCATCGAGAGGAATAGCGGCGGTCACCTCCGCATGCTCCAGACCCTGGTGGGCATCGGCCATGCGTTCGTATTCAGCTACTATCTGGTCTAATATGCTCATCCTCTGCTTTGCCACTAACAGGTAGGCGAAGTTCAGAGCAAGCTCGTTGAGCTCGGGAAGGCATTTACTTATTAGCTGTACCTTGTCGCTGAGGTGGATCCTGGGATTTTCTAGAATCGTTGCTAGCTGGGGATCGCCTAAGGTGGCGGCAATGGTCTTCAGTTGGGATCGCCACAACTCCACCTCGTTGCTATCCAGGGCGAGCTGGAATACCGCCTGTGCGTGCCGCTTGGCAGAAGCGACTCTTGCCACTAACCCTCCTTCTTTAAATCGGTGCTTTCTTCCAACGTTTCTTCGATAAGCTGCCGATGGGCTTCCCTATCCAGGGCCCTGTTGATCACCTTCTCTGCAGCCTGAATGGCTACCTCAACGAATTCTTTGCGCAGTTGGGCCATAGCCTCCTCGCTCTCCGCTTGAATTTCGCTCCGAGCCCTGGTGACAATGGCCTCGGCGTCCTGTCTTGCCTGCTGCCGTGCTTCCTCTTTGAGCCGCTCCCCGATCTCTTGTGCTTGAGCCACTACGTCTTGGCCCTGCTTACGCGCCTCTGCTAGCTGCTCTTGCACCATTTTTTCGGTTCTCGCTGTCTCTTGCTTGATGAAGTCGGCCTGATCCATGCTTTCCTTAATCCGCTGGGAGCGCTCGTCGAGCATCCTGGTGATGGGCTTATAGGCGAAAAACGCGAGAACTGCTAGCAGTATGGCGAAGCTTATGAACTGCCCCAGCAGGCCGTGCCAGTTCATGCCGAGTTCGCCCATAGCAGCACAACCGCTAAGCAGCAGCGGGAGCGAGATAATCATGATGGCGAGACCAATGCGCTGCCTCATTATGGAACTCCCTTCGAATAACCTAGGGAATAGCTGCCTCTTTTGCAAATGTCACAGTGACGCGCTCTGCTTATAGCATACCAAGGATGATGGCTACGATCAGACAATAAATCCCGATGGCTTCAGCGAAGGCGATAGCCAGGATCATGTTGGTCATGATCGCTCCCCTGGCCTCGGGGTTGCGCCCCAGCGCCTGCATGGCTCCAAATCCCAAAATCCCAATCCCGAGCGCCGGCCCCAAGGCACCCAGGCCCATAGCCAGTCCTGCACCTAGCATCTTCATAGCTTCTGCGTCCATTCCTTAACCTCCTTCAGGATTCTTTATTCAGGATCGGCGTGATGAGGGGTAACTGCCACGGTGGCGAAGACCAGGGTCAATCCAGCGAAGATGAGCGCCTGGATAAAGCCCAGGATCATCTCCAAGCCGTAGAAGGGCACGGCAACTACAACGGGAATGAGAAAGGCCATCATGAGCAGCAGTACCTCTCCTGCTGTCATGTTGCCGAAGAGACGGAAGGTGAAGCTGACGATGCGCACCAATTCACTGACCAGCTCAAGAACGCCAACGAAGACATCTATAGCGCCGTAGAAGAGTACACCCACCGCGGACTTGATCCGGCCCCTTATGAGCTGCCTCAGCCCCTGGAACAACTGCCCATATCTAAAGAACTTGCCTGCATAGTGGCGAAAGCCGACAGAGGTGATTCCCCAATACTCCACGAAGATGAACGAGACCAGCGCCAGCATAAGAGGGACATTGATGTCGGTATTGGCCGGTCGGAATAGAGCCGTTTTTACTATGAACCCACTATACTCCCCCCAGAAGAGGGTGTCGGAGGTTCCTATGTGCCCTGTGCCTATGACATTGAATATCGGCAGGAGCCCCATCCAGGCATTCATAATCACAAACAGAAAGATGGTGGCTATGACAGGGAAGAATCTACGCCCGTTTTCCTTACCCGCTACTCCTTCCACAAAACCGAGCAGCATCTCGAGAACTGTCTCTGCAAGGTTCTGCAAGCCCCTGGGAACAAGCTTCATCTTGCGGGTAGCGAAATAGAAAAAGCCTATCAGCGCCAAGATGCTGATCCACGAGGCGATGAGAGTATTGGTGACATAGATGGGGCCCAGTCTGTAGAAGGGCTCGGGTGATTCACCACCATAGTTGGCAGAGAGGTGGATCTCTGGTCGGGGGGCGGGGAAAAAGAGGCCCCCAATTATCATTAGTAGAAGAGCAGCAAAGATGCCAATTGCTACCTTGCTCTTGAGACCTAGTTTGGGCACTAGTTATTTCCCTTGCCGTTGTTTTGCTTCTCTGACATAATCGGCCTGAGCATACGATACACTCCGAAGAAGGCTACTGCCAACCCCAAGCATAATCCGAGAATAATGAATATAGCCTCGGTGCCGCTGCCATCCAGCTTTTGTCCCAGCCAGCGTCCTCCCAACACCCCAAGGAGTATACAGACAGCGATGTACCACCCAATTCCTACAAATCTGGTTACGTCCGCCCACCTTCTCCCCATAGCTCCCAAGCCTTGAGGATTATATCACATGTTGGAGATAGGGCTCAACTCTGGAGGTGTCACCCCGCAACCCGCGGCCTCTGTCATATAAAACTCGCTAAGAAGTTGCGCGTGAGCCGTGAAGGGAGAGGTTAGAGCTTGTCCTGAGCCCTTCGGCTTCGCTCCCTTCGGCTCCGCTCAGGACAGGCTTGTCGAAGTACGAGGGTGAATGTTACTCCGCCTGGCAGGTTATTATCTTAGGGATGCAGTAGCGGGCTATATCGCGTCTGCTGCCCCCGCAGAGTATGGCTACCATCCTCCCCTGACAAACATCCTCCGCTGCTCGAGTCACGATTCTGGCTATCTTCGGGTGGCAGTCAGGGGAGAGTCCCTTACTGCCGTAATCACCGCTGGTGGCGTCATATCCGAATTCCCAGAAGATGATTTCCGGTTTGAATGCGGTGACGCGGGGGGCAAATGCGGCCTCCAGCCTGGAGAGGTATTCCTCGTCGGATATCGAGTAGGGGATTGCGATGTCGACGTTGGTGCCGTTGTCCTGGTTCTGGTTGCAAAGGCAGACGTGGAGGACATCCTCGTCGTCCCTGAATATGTCTCTGGTGCCGTCGCCGTGATGGGAATCGGTGTCGAGGATGGCGAATCTCCTCGCCCCGAATTGTTCCTTCAGGTTCGCTATGGCTAAGGCAGCGCCGTTGAAATGGCAGCCTCCGCCGAAATAGTCTCTGCCTGCGTGGTGGTCGCCGCTTCCGGTGAAAACGAAGGCGTTATCTATCTCCTGGCGCCAGATCCTCTCAGCAGCCTGGACTGTGCCGCCAGTTGAGTACAGGGCTGTCTCGTAATAGATAGTCTGTTTCACCCCCTCTATCATCTGGGGCGAATGGACCTTTAGCAGCAGCTCTTCGGGGGTTGGCGTCACTTCGTAGAAAGCTTCATAAAAGCTGATGTTAGGCTTATCCAATATGCCCTCTAGTCCCTGGGGGAAATCGCTGAGCCTTTCGCCGATAAGATAGAGAAAGAATATCCCTGTTTTTTTCAACCAGCTCCTTTTCTGCGCACTTGCCTGACTCGCTTGAGGATGGCGTCCTTGTATACTCGAACCAGGCTGCGGCCGTGCTGGAGCATCCCCTCTCTCCGCTTCCGCAGCTTCTCCTCGCGGCGTTCCTGTTTGGTCTCTTCCTTTTCCAAATCGCCAGACCCCATCCAATTATAGTATCTTGCGAAAATCCTCACACCGGCTCCTCCCCCCGAAGGGTTCGGCCGTTAGCTCAGCCGAACGGGAGAGGTCAGAGTGAATTCTGCGGTTAACCATAATGCTAAACTAGTTCTTTTCTGAGGTCTAGAATCTGGTCCCTGATAAGGGCTGCCTTCTCGTACTCAAGGTTCCTGGCGGCAGTCTTCATTTGCGACTCCAGATTCTTGATCAGGCGCGTGATCTCGTCCTTGGGCATATCCGTTGCCACGGTGTACTGGGCGCGGGTCTCGGCTACTGCCTTGAGTTGATCCGTGATGCCCTTGATCGCTTTCCTGATGCCCTGCGGTGTGATGCCGTGCTCCTGGTTATAGGCTAACTGAATCTTGCGACGGCGGTTGGTCTCGTCTATGGCGCGGCGCATGGACTCGGTGACCGTATCGGCGTACATCATAACATGCCCCTCGATGTGACGAGCAGCACGGCCCATGGTCTGGATGAGCGCGCCCTCTGACCTCAAGAATCCCTCTTTGTCGGCATCGAGGATGGCAACCAGGCTTACCTCGGGCAGGTCCAATCCCTCGCGGAGGAGGTTAATACCCACCACCACATCGTAGACGCCGAGTCGGAGGTCACGTAGTATCTCTACTCGCTCCAGAGTGTCAATCTCCGAGTGCAGGTAATGGGTCTTTATCTCCATCTCCCTGAGGTAATCGGCAAGCTGCTCAGCCATTCTCTTGGTCAGGGTGGTGACCAGGCAGCGCTCGCCACGGTCGGTTCGGGTCTTGATTTGATCGAGGAGGTCGTCGATCTGTCCCCGGGTAGGCTTGATCTCAACGGTGGGGTCGATGAGCCCAGTGGGGCGAACCACCTGCTCCACTACCTGGGCGCTGTGTTGATATTCATAGGGGCCTGGTGTTGCCGAGACATAGATAGCCTGATTGATGTGACCTTCGAACTCATCGAAGTTCAGCGGCCGGTTGTCCAGAGCCGAGGGGAGGCGAAAGCCGTACTCCACAAGGGTCTCCTTGCGGGAGCGGTCTCCATGGTACATGCCTCTAACCTGTGGAAGGCTCATATGTGACTCATCGACGAAGAGCAGGAAATCATCGGGGAAGTAGTCCAGAAGCGTCCACGGCCGGCTCCCCGGGGGACGGCGGGCGAGATGGCGGGAGTAGTTCTCAACCCCGGTGCAATAGCCCGACTCCCGTAGCATCTCGATGTCGTAGTTGGTGCGGTCCTCAAGCCGCTGGGCCTCGAGCAGCTTGCCCAGGCCCTTTAGCTCGGTGACTCGCTCCTCTAGCTCGACCTTTATGTCCTCGATGGCAGCCATGAGCTTGTCGTAGGAGGTTACGAAGTGCTTGGCGGGGTATATATCTATCTGCTCTCGCTCGGCAAGCAGCTCCCCGGTGAGCGGGTCGATTTCCAGGATGCGCTCTACCTCATCGCCCCAGAACTGGATGCGCAGCGCCAGCTCCTCGTAGGCGGGCTGTATCTCCAGGGTATCGCCCCGGATGCGGAACCGTCCGCGGGTGAAGTCCACATCGTTTCGCTCGTACTGCATGTCGACCAACTGGCGGACGAGACGGTCCCTGTTCCGTTTCTCCCCCTTTGAGAGGCTCACCACGAAGCTGTAGTACTCGTCCGGGGCTCCCAGGCCGTAGATGCAGGATACCGACGCCACGATGACGACATCGCGTCTCATGAAGAGAGCGCGGGTGGCGGCATGGCGCAGCTTGTCGATCTCTTCGTTGATATCGATTTCCTTCTCGATGTAGGTGTCGGTGCGCGGTATATAGGCCTCGGGCTGGTAGTAGTCGTAGTAGCTGACGAAATACTCTGCGGCATTTTCGGGGAAGAAGTCTCTGAACTCGGAGCAGAGCTGTGCCGCCAGGGTCTTGTTGTGAACCAGGACCAGCGTGGGGCGCTGCACCCGCTCGATGACGTTAGCCATAGTGAACGTCTTGCCGCTGCCGGTCACGCCGAGAAGTGTCTGCTGCTTGCAGCCCTTCTCAAGCCCCCCGACGAGCTTCTCCACCGCCTGGGGCTGGTCGCCGGTGAGTCCGAAGTCGGAGACGATTCTGAACTCTGGCATGGCTAAGCCGCTTCGATTAGCTTGCGAAAGCGGGGATCATCCCGAATGTTGTCGAAGTCGCTATCCTTTGTTGCATCTTGGCGGTACTTCTCACCCATCCCTATCGCCTTCTCCAGGTGGGAAATGGCCTCATCTGGCCTGTCAGTCAGTGAGAAAAGGCAGGCCAAATTGTACAGCGCACCGGCGTAATCGGGCTTTAGCTCGAGGGCCTTGTTGAAGTCAGCGAGGGCTTCATCGTAGCGCTCCATTTTAGTGTAGCTGGTGCCCCTGTTTTTGAGTTTTACGGGGTCATCGGGCCTTAGCTCAATGGCCCTGTTGTAGTCAGCGAGGGCCTCATCGTAGCGCTCAAGTTCGTCAAAGGTGTTGCCCCTGTTGTTGAGTGCTTCGGGGTAATCGGGCCTCAGCTCCAGCGCTCTATTGTAGTCAGCGAGAGCTTCGTCGTATCGCTTCAGAGCATACTTGGCAGTGGCTGAGGCCATAAAGTGTTCCGCCGTCGGTGGCGGCGGCAGGAGTTCAAGGCGCTTTACTGCTTCAGTGAGCTTGGCCTTGTTCTCAGGCTGCAGAATACCCTTACCGTTCGCCACGAGTGCGTCGTATGGGCGGATGCCGCTTCGCTCAAGACCTGACTCTAGCCTGGCCATATAGTAACCTCGTTGCGCCGCGCATATTTCTTCCAATCTATCTTGAATGGCCTGCCTTTTCTCAGGGTCTGTCTCCTTGGCTAGTTGTTCCTCCAATAATTTCTTCAAGTTTTCCAGCGACAGCCCCACATCTTTCAACGCTATCGTCTTTTCCCTCTGCAACAGGCGGCGCAGTCGCTGAAACCACCCCACAGCGCGAAATATGTAGCGAGGTATCTCGGCCATTCTACCCCCTATTCCCCCGTTTCCACCTCTTTGGCGATGCCGATGCGCTCAACCATCAGCGGGACGTAGTTCACCCGCCCCGCCTCGATAAGCTCCCTCAGCTTCCTCTCGTCCTCCGTCAGGCGGAACCTGCCCGTCTTGACCTCGATGAAGTCCACGCCCTCATCATACTTGATGCCCACGAAGTCGATGGGATCCCCGAGGTAGAAGAGCCTGTCGTATTGAGTCAGCTCGAAGGTGGCCATCAGCTCGTTCAACTTCCCGGTCCTCTTACCCAGACTCCTCGTTATCGAGTGCAAGAGGTCGCTGGGCAGGTCCTCCAGGATCTCTTGAACCTGTTTCACCGAGTCGGCGGAGGCCAGGGCGAAGCGGAGCTTCTTCTCCAGGTCCTCTATGGCGGGGACCTCCACCTTCCTCGGTCTGAGGAGCAATACTAGAACGACTACCACCAGCGCCAGGACCAGCGAGATGAGCAATATCTCCATTTGCCTATCCTCGTAAAAGAAATGCTGACATGATTTTACAGCAGGTCGCTTTTGGGGTCAATCTGCGCTGAGGTTTGAAGAGGCCAAAAGGTTAGCTAGAACAGCGACCTAATCCAGCCAGAAAGCCCGGCGCCGGCGAGGGCAAAACCAAGGGACTTGACAGTCTTTCCCGCCCAGCAGTAGATGAAGAACCTCCACAAGGGATAGCGGAGGGAGCCCGCAGCGATAGTGGCTAGCTTGATGAAGAAGTTGGGTATCGCGGAGACAATGAATATGGTGAGACCACCGTGTCTCCTCATCCAGTTCATTATTTGATCATACCTCTTCCATCTTTTGACCACTATCTGCCCGCCATAGCCCGCGGTATAGCCGGAAAGCTCCCCTATGGGTTCCCCCACGCCCGCTGCCAGTCCTATCAGAAATGGATTCAGTCCTAACCCGGCCGCGACAAAGGCTGCCCACGAGCCGGGCAAAGGCCAGATGGGGGAGGCGCTGCCAATGACGCCCATGAGGAATACGCCCGCGTAGCCTGAGGTTTCAATGTACTCCTGAGGGTTCGTCGGCTTCTGGACGAGTATGCTCACCAGTATCATGGCCAGAGTGCCGGCCACCAGCAGCACTATGTACTTGAGCTGCTTTCTGCTCCAGAGCTTTGCCTCTGGTTGAGCCGGCTGCGCTTCATCCACTTCATCTGCGATTGGCAGGCCTTCCGCTTGCTCAAGGGGCTCATCCAGCTCTTGGTAGCTCATGGCGAGTTTAGACTAAGCCTTGAAGTGGGGGAAGTCAAGCCCATTCAGTCCGTAATTTGCGCTGGTAGTGGGACAAAGCTATAATGTTAACTGTTCTTTTGAGGCCAAGAATGGTAGATCTCGATAGTGTTCTCCCCAGAGTAACCAAGCCCGGCCGTTATAGCGGCGGGGAATGGAACAGCGTGGTCAAGGACTGGGAGTCAACCGAGATAAGGGTCGTTGTCTCCTATCCCGACCTCTACGAGATTGGGATGTCCAATCTGGGACTGGCCATTATCTACGACCTGCTGAACCAGCAGCCCGGTGTGCTTGCAGAGCGGGCCTTCGCTCCCTGGGCGGATATGGAGGCCGAGATGCGCCGTGAGGGCATTCCTCTTTTCGGCCTGGAATCGAAGCGGCCGGTTAAGGACTTCGATATCTTCGGCTTCTCACTGGGCTATGAGCTGACCTACAGCAATGTGCTCAATCTGCTTGACCTGGCGGGGATACCGGTTGTGGCTGCTGAAAGAGGCGACTCGTTGCCACTGGTGATCGCCGGGGGGGGTTGCGCTCTCAATCCCGAGCCGATGGCGGAGTTCATTGACCTCTTCGTGGTTGGTGAGGGTGAAGAGGTGGTTTTGGAGCTTCTGAACGTGTTTCGAAGGTGGAAAAGGGAGGGGACAGGGCGGAAGCATGAGCTATTGCGAGAGGCGGCCCAAATACCGGGGATCTATGTGCCCAGCTTCTACACGGTCGACTATCAGTCTGATGGTACCGTGGCTTCAGTAAGTCCCACAGTTGCTGAGGCGAAGCCTGCCATTGAGCGGCGCGTTGTGGATAGGCTGCCTCCGCCGCTGACTCGACCCATCGTGCCCTACCTTCAAGTGGTCCACGACCGGGCTGCGGTCGAGATCCAGCGCGGCTGCCATCAGGGGTGCCGCTTCTGTCAGGCAGGCATGATCTACCGCCCGGTGAGGGAGCGGACTCAGGAGGAAGTGGTCAAGGCGGTAGACGACCTGGTGAGGAACTGCGGCTATGACGAGATATCACTACTTTCCTTGAGCACCAGCGATTACCCGGGTATCTCAAATCTGGTCGATACTCTGTCGCGGAGGCACAGGGGGGACAAGCTCATATTATCGCTGCCCAGCCTGCGTCTCGATACGTTCTCGGTGGCACTGGCCGATTCTTTTCGGGATGGAAAGAGGTCGGGCTTCACCTTTGCCCCAGAGGCAGGGGCGGAGGGCCTGCGCCGTGCGATTAACAAAGGTATTTCCGAGGAGGCTATACTGCAAACTATTGAGACTGCCTGGGAGCGGGGTTGGAGAAGCATCAAGCTTTACTTCATGATCGGTCTGCCCACTGAGACCCTCAGTGACATAGAGGGCATAGTCTCTCTAGTGCGCAAAATAAGGAATATAGGCAAGGGGAGAATTAACATAAGGATTAACGCCTCTACCTTTATCGCCAAGCCTCACACGCCCTTTCAGTGGGTGGCTCAGGCCTCTCAGCAGGAGTTGGCTGCAAGACAGCAGGTGCTTAGGGCTGGGTTGAAGAAGGTAGGGGTTCGTCTCTCATGGCAGGACCCTGAAGTGGGTTTGCTTGAGGGGGTGTTGTCGCGTGGTGATCGGCGACTGGCTGGGGTGATCCAAAGCGCGTGGAAGCTGGGATGCAAGTTCGATGCCTGGAGCGAGCATTACAGCTATGAGAAATGGCAGAACGCTTTCAGTGAACAGGGTCTCGATCCCTATTCCTATGCCTGCAGGGAGCGCTCTCTGGAGGAGGTATTGCCCTGGGCTCATATAGATACCGGGATCGACCCTGGCTTTCTCAAGCGGGAGTACGAGCGCACCAGGCTGGGGCGGGAAACTCCTAATTGTAGCACTGGCCCCTGCAACCTCTGCGGGCTCCACAATAGCCAAGATAAATGCCAGAAGAAATACAAGGAGCTAATCGCTACCCCTAAACGGGAAGGGCCGGCAGCGGCAGAGGAATAACCTGCATCAGGCGACATAGAGAAATCTTGCTACCCTCAAAACCAATGTCGGAAAGGGTTCGATCCTGGGCATGACCACCTTGGTGACCACAAAGCCTGTGAGTATGCCGAGGGCAGCTCCACCAGCGATGTCGACAAAGAAGTGCATCCCGGCGTAGAAACGAGATAGAGACCATATGATGGCCAAGACGTAAAGGACGATCCCCGCCTTGCGATGACCCAGCCAGACTCCAGTGGCAGCAGCGAAGGACACGGTAGCGACATTACTAGGGAATGAGGGATCGCCGGAGGGGTAGTGAAGTGTCCGCATCGCATGGGCAGCGCTCTCCAGCAATTCATAGGGCCGCGGCCAGAAGTCATGGAGGTTGAGTAAGTGCAAAACAATGCTGGCCAGCACAACGGCTATGCAAGCGTTCATTAGGGTTCTCTGGAGATGCTCACGACGTGTGGGGTCGGGGTATCCCGCCCAGAGGCCGAGCATGATGAGGTATATGGTCACCGGAATGAAGAAGTCGTTGGTCATTAGCCTCACGAAATCATCAAAGCCCGGTACACTGCCCACAAATTGGGTTACCCACTCTGACATTTGACCCCCGGGGGGCATTGTTATCGATCCTCCTGCTTTCTCTTCAGAATGCTCCTGATGGCACCCAGTAGGGTGGTCTCCTTCAGCGTTTCTATTCCTCTCGGATTGGTCTGTTCACGACCGTGAGGCGCTGTTTCCTGAAACGAGAGCCGGTATTTGATGAGAGACGAGATAGCTGCGGTAATTATGTAAGCTGCTATAGCTCCAGCCAGAAATAGTTCTAGCTGCTGGGCTCCTTCTATTTTGGATGGAGCGCTTCGGTTTCCGATAGCGAAGAACCACGAGAAGGCTCCGGCAGTGACCAGGGCGCCGAATATGTACCCCGCCAGCGGCCTCCTGAAAAAGGATAACCCCTTAAGCCCTGCATAAGCGGCTGCAATCTGTATAGTCCCTAGGGATCCAACAGCTACAAGTAAGAAATAGTCTAGAGCGGTGGTAGCCATGCTGCCTCCGTGTTTTTGATCAGTTCCAACTCGATCCTCTTATTGCCTACAGAGTTGAGCAGGCGTGATATGAGATTGGCTGGGTTCCTCAAAAGGTGTACCTGCCGCGTCGCGGCTTGTTATATTTTACATGTGTTATGCAAGATGTAGCCATTGAAGGAGTCTGATAAAAGAATTGGGCGCGAACTTGAGGATTCGCCATATGAAGAACATAAGGAAAGAGGTGAAAATCCCGATAAGCGCACCGGCGATCACGTCCGAAGGGTAGTGAACGCCACAATAAACCCGCGCGAAAGCCCAGAGGAAGGCCAGGAACCCAAGGGCTATCCCTGCCTTGCGGTTGCCAATCCAGACGGCGGTGGCGAAGGCGAAGCCGACCGCAGCGGCCTCGCTGGGGAATGATTGGTCGGTGCGCGCATACGTGAGCGGGGGCTCTAGCAATGGGCGGGCGCGGTCGAAAACATCGTTGATTCTAAAAAGATGGTACCACAGAGAGCTAATGCCGACACCCCACGCAGCACCCCATACCGCTCTTTGATTGCGCTCCCTTTGGCTCAAACTTCGGGCGCCAAGCCAGAGGACGATCATGCTCAGAGATAGGCATGTAAGCACAAACCAGTCGTCCACCATTAGGCGCATAAACCTGTCAAAGACGGGCACCTTGCCTACTAGCCCGTTGAGCCAGGTGAATACGGCTTCGTCCGCGGATATGAGTGCTGAGATGGCTAACCCCCTTTCCCAAACCTACGTGTGATTGCCTGAAAGAAGGTCATCTCCTTGAGAGCATTCAGGCCTTGAGGGACTCCTTTCTGAGAAGGGTTGGGCATTTTGGCGTTCAACAGGGAAGAAAGCAAGATTGTAACTATAAGAGCGCCAGCGGCGCCAGCCATAAAACTGGCAAAGGATTCCGTCTCCCCGAAGAAGACCTTGACGCCGTCATCGATTCTGATCAGGGGCTCGGCATTGCGATCGCCCGTGGCGTAGAACCAGACAAAGGCTCCTACTATTGCCACAGCACCGAAAAGATAGCAGAGAAAAGGCTTCTTGAAGAATGTCAGCCCCCTTAGGTTAGCACGCGCCACTGCTATCTGCAGCACACCCAGGGAAGAGAAGAAGACAAGCGGCGAATATTCCCCGAAATATTCCCAAAAACTACTAGCCATTATTCACTCATCTCATCCAAGTGTCTGCCTTGAGGCTTTGTCCTCCACGTCCATAAGAAGTTAATCACGAAATTCCAGATTAGACCGACGAGAATGGCAAAGGACAAGGCTAGGAGGTCGTATACCCCCAAGAGGCGCGTAAGTGGCGTATATACGGCGTAGTAAATAGCCACTGCGCCTGCGCTTACCGTATTGAATTTAGCGGCGCGAACTACCAGAGCTTTGGGGCCGCCTGTTCTCTTATCCCTGAAAGTCCAGAGATCATTTAGAGCGAAATTGGACAATACGGAAATCTCTAGGGCGATGATGAGCGCTACAAGGTCCAAGGGTTCATATAGGCCAGCAATCCTGGTAAGGAGCCAGAACACCCCGATGTTGACACCAAATCCAGTCGCCCCGACCAGGCAGAACTTGAGGAATCTCTTTACATCGCCGTCATACCATGCTAGGCGAGAAAGGTGTTTGAGGTAGTTCAGTTGCTCCCTGAAGGTTAGGTTGCTCTCCCCTCTTTCCCTCTCTTTGAAGGTGTAGGGGACTTCCTCTACATGGCTGGCATTCCCTCTGACCAACACCTCCAGCAGAATCTTGTATCCGGTGGGGGTGAGCACCGCGCCGTCTATGACCTCCCTCTTGAACAGGAAGAAGCCTGCAAGGGGGTCCTTGATTCTTCTGGTTGAGGGCAACAGAATGGTTGCGAGGACCTTTGCGCCTTTGGAAATTACCTCTCTCTTCGTGCTCCAGCCTTCGATGCTACCACCTTCAACGTAGCGACTCGCGATCGCTACATCCGCTCCTCCTCTAATAGCTTCTACCAGAGCAGGAATTGCCTCCGGTGGGTGCTGTAGGTCGGCATCTATCACGCCTAAGACTTGTCCCCTCGCCTGGTGAAATCCTGCAACCACTGCCGAAGCCAGACCACGCTCGGCCGTGCGCACGATGACTTTGAGGGGGTACTGTGACGAGAGACTCTTCGCTAGATCTGAGGTGCCATCGGGGCTGTTATCGTCAACAACGATGAGCTCATAGCTGTATTTCGATAGGGCTTTATGTAGTCTCTCAACCAGAGGGGTTATGTTTTCCTTCTCGTTATAGGTGGGCGCTATTAGCGAGAGTTCAACGGCTTGTCCTGAGTTCATCGAAGGGTTTGACGCGCTCTGCGGTACCATTCTCAAATTCCCGAAGCAGATGCCTGTCCGCAAGTAAATAGCTGGCTATAGACGGGCAATATAGCTAATAAATCTATGCTGCCCTCGATCGGGTTTTCAGGCTCTGACCATCTTCGCGTAGGCTGGGGTGCACCAGTGGAGATACTTCTTGTTCTTGCCGCACTCCACGTCGAAATAGAGCTTTTGCAACTCTTTGGTTAACTTTCCTATGGTGCCTCCCCCCACCTTGCGGTGGTCGATCTCAACCACTGGCGTTATGTGAGCCGCTGTGCCTGTTAAGAAACACTCCTCGGCCAAATATAGCTCACTGCGGTCAACATGCCTTTCTACGATCTCTATGCCCAGCTCGTCCTTCGCCAGTTGTATAACGGTGTCCCTGGTGATTCCCATGAGGATTCTGTCGTAGCAGGAAGGTGTAACCAACTGTCCATCAATGACCAGGAAGATGTTCTCACCACTACCTTCGGACACATGACCATCAGAGGTAAGCATGATGGCCTCGTCGAAGCCATTTTCAATAGCCTCGGTTTTTGCCAGTGCGTTATTTACATAAAGTCCAGTGATCTTTCCCCGTGGCGGTATCATATTGTCATCGATCCTTCGCCAGGATGAAATAGAACATTTGATGCCCTTCGTAGCGTCTAGATAGGGCCCGAATATCGTGACCATTATCAGAAAGTCGTCTTCGAGGTCATGCAGTCTGACTCCCAGAGCTTCTGAGCTCTTGTAGGCTAGTGGGCGTAAATAGACATCCTCTTGATATCCTGACTTCTGGACAAGCTCGATGCTTAATTGGCAAAGTTTATCTATGGAGTAAGGAAGCCTGATGTTGAGCAACTTGCAACTGTTGA
>JAUXAX010000015.1 GCA_030619685.1 Dehalococcoidia bacterium | reverse complement strand
CACGGGCTTCTCGACATAGATTTTGGGAACTGGCAGGGGCTATCTGCCGAGGAAGCGACAGAGCAGGACAGCGAACTCTACAAGACGTGGCTTGAGTTCCCCCACCGGGTTCGCTTTCCCCGGGGTGAGTCGTTGGCGGATGTGCGGCAGAGGGTCTCAGCTGCCGTTGATGGGATTGCCGCTGAGCATGGCGGGCAGACTGTGATTCTAGTCTCCCATATGGTAGTGTGCAAGGTCCTCCTCTGCGCCATGCTTGGACTGGATGAGTCCAATTTCTGGCAGGTGAGACAGGATGTGTGCGCTATCAATGCCTTCGAGGTCAGAGATGGTGTTTCTACAGTGACTCTGGTTAACGATACCTGCCATCTGAAGAGCCTGGCAACAGGGTGACCCTATTGAGCATCACCGAGATAATAAGGCTGCTGGCAGAAGAGTATGGCAACCTCGGTTGGAGCCGACATCGCGATCCCATTTCTGAACTCATTATGACCATTCTCTCCCAGAATACGTCAGACCATAACTCGAGGCGTGCCTTCGACCGCCTGATCACCAGGTTTGGCAACTGGCAGGCAGTGGCTGAGGCAAGCGTAGAAGAGATCGCTCAAGCCATAAGGTACGGCGGTCTGGCGCAGGTAAAAGCGCCCAGGATTAAGCAGATACTTGACCAAATCTCGGCCCAGCGGGGTTCACTCGATCTCACGTTCCTCCAGGAGCTACCCGTGGCCGAGGCCAAAGCCTGGCTGCAGGGTTTGCCTGGGGTAGGTCCTAAGACTGCCTCCTGCGTGCTGCTGTTCTCCCTGGGAAAGCCAGCCCTGCCCGTTGACACCCACATCTATCGAGTGACAAAGAGGTTGGGGCTAATCGACCCCAGGGCGTCGGCGGAGAGGGCGCACGAAATCCTGGGGGCCATGGTCCCTGCTGAGGACATTTACCAGTTCCATATCCATATGATCGAACATGGTCGAGGGGTGTGCAAGGCACAGCACCCCCGTTGTCATCGATGTGTGCTGCTACAAGTCTGCCCTGCAGGACAGATACTACTTGGAACGACGCTTGAGCATGAGGTGAAGGCTTGAGGAGGAGTGAGGAAATAGTTGCCCGCGCTCACTCCCTTTTCGATGTCGTTGGAGTGGCTTCAGATCCCTCGACTAACGACACCATCTTAATCATAGGGCTGGTCTCAACCCCTGAGAGAGACCTGGACGATTTTGTCTCCGAGGGCACCAAAACGATCTTGAGAGGCTTTGCTCGGCATGCCAAGGACAAGGAAGATGCCCTGATCGAGTTCATCAGGGAACAGGGGTCTGCCGCTGAGCTTGTGGGCGAACTGGGCTATCCTCTAAATGGGAAGCCGAACCTCAAACATCTGGCTGTTGCTGCTGGGTTGGGGAAGCAGGGCAAAAACACCCTCGTCATCCATCCCCGGTTTGGCCTCTGGCTGAGGTTTATGGCCATCAAGACTGATGCCCCGCTTGCCCCCACCGGGCCTGGCATGTATTCTAAGGAGGAGAACCCATACTGCGAAAACTGCCAGGAATGCGTTCAGGCCTGTCCAGTGGGTATACTACTGCCGTATCGGTTGGTAGATGATGCTAGCTGTTTAGCTGCTATCTCTGAGGGGCATCCCAGCGAACTGGCAATTTGCGATAAGTGTGTGGTAGTATGTCCTGTAGGTGAGCGAAAAGCGCCATAATCAGATCAGCAATCAACCGAAGAGGGGTTTTCAATGGCAGAGGTAAAGGTTGGCATTATCAACATCACCGGCTATATCGGTATGGAAATCGCCCGTTTGCTGCACCCACATCCAAGGGTCAAGCTGACCTCGATTGCCGGGCGCGGCGCCATAGGGAAGCAAGTGGGCGAGGCTCTCCCTCATTTGGAGGATATCGACCTAACCATAAAAGCTGAGCTCGATCAAGTAGACTTCGTGTTTTCAGCCCTGCCTCATGGGGAAAGCGCCACAACGGTGGTTGGCATGCTCGAGCGAGGCATCAAGGTAGTTGATGTCAGCGCTGACTTCAGGCTCAAGGATGCCGCGGAGTTCCAGCGATGGTATGAGCTAAGCCACCCAGCGCCACAATATCTCGAAGAGGCAGCTTATGGCCTGGTGGAACTGAATCGTGGGCGGATAGCTTCAGCGCGGCTCGTCGCCAATCCCGGCTGTTATCCCACAGGCGCTATCCTGGCGCTTGCGCCAGCGGTCAAAGAGGGCTTGATCGAGCCTGACATAATCGTCGATAGCAAATCCGGCGTCTCCGGCGCCGGGAGGACGCTGAGCCTCACTGCCCACTACGCTGAGGCAAACGAGAACGTCTCCGCCTACGCGCTCGAGGGACATCGCCACCTGCCCGAAATAGTCCAGGAGTTGCAACGATTGGCTCCAGGGCCTGCACTGTCGGTTACCTTCCTGCCTCACCTGGTACCCATGACCCGGGGCATACTTACCTCCTGCTATGCTAAGTTGAGGGAAGGGAGGATAGCCGCAGATGAGAAGGGCGGGGAGGAGATCAGAAAGCTCTATCAGGATTTCTATCGGGGTGAGGCGTTTGTCAAGGTAGTGGCTGCTCCGCCGCAGACTAAGCAGACCTGGGGAAGCAACCTCTGCCTCATCTATCCCGCAGTCGATCTCAGGACGGGTAGGCTCATCGTGATTAGCTGCCTTGACAACCTGGTCAAGGGGGGAGCGGGGCAGGCTATCCAGAACATGAACCTCATGCTGGGCTTCCCTGAGGAAACCGGACTCGAGGGGTTGGCGGTCTATCCGTAGCCAGGCTCTGCTCTTTCTGCTATACTTCTTGAGGCTGGGTTGAAAAGAGCCTCCATCGTCTAGCGGTCTAGGACACCGCCCTTTCAAGGCGGAGACAGGGATTCGACTTCCCTTGGAGGCACCAAATTAACCAAGGGGGTAGCTATGAGTGGTCAGAAGGACGCTTTCTTGCACGATCGTTATCTCTTTCGAAGAAAGGTGTTGAAGGTATTTGGTGGGGAATTCCGCATCTACGACTCGAATGGAAACCTAGCCCTATTCTCGAAGCAGAAGGCATTCAAGCTCAAAGAGGACATACGAGCCTACACCGACGAGTCGATGACCAATGAACTACTGACGATGAAGGCTAGACAGATCGTGGATTTCGGTGCTACCTATGACGTGGAGGACACACAGCAGGGTGTGAAGGTGGGCTCACTTCGCCGCAAGGGGCTGAAGTCCCTGATAAGGGATGAATGGCTTCTGTTTGATCCACAGGGGCAACAAATCGGCGTGATCCAAGAAGAGAATGCGGACTTGGCCTTGATCCGGAGATTTGTCCCTTTGGCCGGGTTAATCCCACAGAGCTACAACATCAGGATAGGGAAACAACCTGTAGCATCCCTCAAGCAGCACTTCAATCCTTTCGTGCTCAAATATACCCTTGACCTGTCACGAGATTACGAGAAGAGGCTTGATCGCCGGCTGGCAATCGCAGCTGGCATTCTGTTCTGTGCCATCGAGCGGCGGCAGTGACAATATGCCTAACAGGAGCGAGCCCTAGGACACCGCCCTTTCAAGGCGGAGACAGGGATTCGACTTCCCTTGGAGGCACCAGCTCCCGGTTTCTTCGGCGAATACCTTCGAGCCCTGCAAGGTGCTCTTATGAATGTGATGGAAGAGTATTTGAAATGCACAGAGGTTATCGATTGTGATGCAAAGTATGTAAAGGAAAAGGCCCAAGCTCTGACTGAAGGGCTTGAAACGGCCAGAGAGAAGGCCGTAGCCCTTTACTATTTTGCAAGGGATGAAATCAAACATAACCCGTATGCGCCGATGCAGGTTCGAGAAAACTACAAGGCGACTGTAACCCTGGAGAGAGGTAGCGGGACTTGTGAGCATAAGGCAGTCGTTCTTGTCGCGCTGTGCCGAGCTGCGGGAATCCCTGCCCGTCTGGGATATGTCGACATCAGAGATCATCTACTATCGGAGAAGTTTCGTCAGATGATAGGGGGAGATAACCTGTTGATCCAGCATGGATATGTCGAGATCTACATCGACGGCAAGTGGATTCATGCCTGTCCGGCCTACGACCTTGCAACTTGCCAGAAGGCCGGGTTTGTGCCTGTGGACTTCGACGGGATAAACAATGCCAAAGACTCTCCCTATAATCAGGAAGGGAAGCCGCATATTGAGCATGTGAAAGACCACGGCCACTATGCCGATTTTCCATGGGATGAGATTGTGAATTACCGCAAAGAGTGGGTGGCCCGGATTGGCAGAGAATGGACTGAGTTTACGGATAATGTGAAGAGTCACGAGGTTGAATGATGGCCGGGGGTTGCGGGGAGACATAGGCCAACACCTGAGGGTAAGGGGAAGGGGTGAGAGATGAGCGACACTACAGCTGAGATTATTGTCTATCTTGTGGTCTTCGTTGTGCTGGTGATAGGGCTTATGGGTGGCTCTTCAACAGAAGACGGTAGTCAAGAGGCCAAAAAGAGACGTTAGTATTGCTTTCCGCCCAGAGATGCGGATCAGAGGCGGGATAAACCGAACACGAACGAGGAATCACTCCTTCGCCTTACATGTTTCTCCCCAGATAGGATTCAGACCAGCGGATTCGATCCCCCATCGGCAGCATGGCCGTGGGCCTTATTCCCCCAAGCCGACAAACCTGCAGCGGTGATCGCTCATCCTCACAGGTACCAAAGTACGTCAACGAAAGTATGTCAGATTCTAGTACGTAAATGGGATTGTCGGGGGGCTGGATTCGAGGGACAATAGTATTAGCGAAAAAGCAAAGACTAGCAAGCCATGGATACTATCTCGACCAGAGGATGGGCATGAGTACGAGGCAAAAAGCTAAGTCACAGCGAATAGCGGTCAAAAGCTGCGATAATTGCGTGCACAAATCCATCTGCATACTCTATCATGGCCATGGCCAGCTGGAGTTGCGATTCGGCGATTCATATGCAAAGGACCCCGAAACATTCATCCGTAAGCTTGATGAGCAACTCGCCCGGCAGTGCAGGTTTTATCTGGAAGGGAACAGCAGCGTTGAGCCGTGAATCCAGTTATGGGCGGAGCGCCGCTCTCTTTTTTTTGCCTTGAATAGCTTAACTTAAGTTGTCTCTAGTTGACTTTAGTTAACAGATGCCTGAGGCGTATTGAGGATACCGGGCAATTAACATAGGTTCCGATGCTGGCGCCTGCCCCTGGCTTTTGGAGGCGAAACAAAAAGCCCCAACGTCGTCCCACCACCCGAACAACCCTGGGGCTTACGAGGAGTCCTAGCAGTTAATCTAAGACTCTCTTGTAAGATAACACACATCTCTCCTTTTGTCAAGCCCCTTTTCTTATCTTAACTCCACCTAACTTTATGTTTCTTCCCTTATCCTCCAATGCTCACGGACATCGCCACGGGGGTGAGTATATCCAGACATTCCCGGGATGGCTTGGGAAAACAAGGGCAGATGTGCAGGAGAGGATGCAACCTACCAGAATTCAATGTTGGGTTTCAATACGCCCTCGGTTTCCTCGATTCTCGCCACGATCTCCCGCTTTGTCATCTCATCGGTAACGGGCTCCACCTCTGATATGGGCAAGCCGGCCTCGCTTTTCTTGCCCCTCCAGGTCACAACGTATCCGGGCACAATGGCATAGTAAAAACTGCGCCTGCCGCAGCAGGAGGATTCCACTGAACACGTTCCAGTAATACAAAGTACCTCTCTCCCGTTATGCTCCAACCTCGACTCCTTGAGCAAGACATAAAACCCGGCCAGAGCAGTTACTTCCTCACCTAGTTGCTGGTGAACATATTCCACTTCCACGCTCATGTTATCACTCTCTATTGATGCAGTTTATGAAAGGGCTCCACTTGAGAGCGTAGCAGAGGGCAAGTCTCACGTCAAGCCGCTTACCTAGGGCAAGGGACCTGCAACCGGCACAGGCATGGAAAATGGCCGGGTATAACCTTATCAAGAGTTGAAACGGGAAATCCCGACTAAACTGTAAGACGATTGTAAGCTCTTCGTACTTTCCTCTTAACATTTTAACATTGTTAATCGGTTCTTTATTCTTAGGCGTACATAGTTGTATAGCGCTGAATGCGACTACGTGGACTTGGCACTGGCCGCAAGTGGGTGGTGGTATTGGTCTAGTTCAGCTTCGTGAAGCAGGTACTAAAGTGCCCCCCAAATGCGGTACGTAGGTGGGATTGTAAACTCGCTTATTTTGGCCACAATAGGTGCAGAGGGGCTTGGAGCGAGGGTAAGGCTGAACGTAAGCACTGAAGGAAGGAGAGCCAAATGCATGATTTACTGCTAGATACAGCCTTTACGATTTCAGCTGGCGCTCTTCTTCTGGTCTTGATACTGACCGTAGAATACCTCCATCGTAGAAGGCAAAGAAGGCGGAGCAGAAAGTATATCCCCCGGGGCTGAGCAGGGTTGCCCGTCAAATCGAGGCAATCTGAGCCACGCTGCTACAACCGGAGCCCCGCAGTACTTCGCCTTGTTCACATCCTCTTGAGATACTGCCCCGTAGTCTTTGCGCAAGAACGCCACAATAGCCCCCTGACCATCCGCTAGATTTTTCCCCTTATGAGAATTATAATTGACCCCGGTTGTTCTATGCCCTCAGCACTTGCTGGCGGTGTATGCCTTGGAGGCCCCTGTCCTTAAAAACCTGGCAAATCCAAAGGGAGATAAGGCGAGGCAACATGCGTGACCAGATTACCGAAGCCTTAAAAGAGCACAACGCTGACTACATCGAGATCCGCATCGAGGAGGGGGAAGCTACACGTCTCCAGTACCGTGGCCGCGAGCTGGAGGACATTGGCAGGACTACCAGCCTCGGGGGAAACGTGCGCGCTCTGGTCAAAGGGGGGTGGGGCTTTATCTCCTTCAATGACCTGAGCGAACTGAAGAAGAAGGTGGAAAAGGCGGTGCGGCAGGCGAGGCTGGTGGGGAAGGAGCAGAGCAAGCTTGCCCCTGTCGAGCCGGTGGTGGACACAGTCCCGCCCGAGGTGAAGAAGGACCCCTCCGTTGTACCCCTGGCGCAGAAGAAGCAGATATTGGACGAGTATAACGATGTCGTCTGGAGCACCCCCAGGATTCAGACCTCTACGATCACCTACGCTGACAGACACAAAAAGGTGATTTTCGCCAGCTCCGAGGGAAGCTACATAGAGCAGACGAAAGTGGACGTTATGGCAAGGTTTAACGCCGTGGCACGGGATGGCAATGACGTCCAGCAATCGTCGCTGAGTTTAGGGAGCAACGGCGACTACGGCTTCATGGAGAGGCTTCACTCCCAGGTGGGGGATATGGCGAAGCGGGCTGTTGAGCTACTCTCCGCTCCCCAGCTCAAGGGAGGCGAGTATACAGTCATCTGTGACCCGATTCTGGCGGGGGTCTTTGCCCACGAGGCCTTCGGGCATCTGTCGGAATCGGACTTTGTCTACGAGAATGAACGCCTGCGCGAGATAATGGTCCTGGGGCGCAGGTTCGGGAGCAAGCACCTGAATATCGTCGACGGCGCTGCACTCCCCGGGCTCCGCGGCAGCTATAAGTACGATGACGAAGGAGTGCCGGGGACCAAGACCTACCTCATTGAGGAAGGCATCCTCACGGGCCGGCTGCATTCACGTGAGACGGCAGCCAAGATGGGTGAGGCGCCCACCGGCAATGCCAGGGCGCTCGACTACACCTTTCAACCCATCGTGCGCATGACCAATACCTACATCGAGCCTCGGGACGCCTCCTTCGAGGAGCTTATCTCCGAGATAAAGGAAGGCGTCTACGTCAAGAACTGGTACGGCGGTATGACCAGTATGGAGATGTTCACCTTCTCCGCTGGGCAAGCCTACATGATCCGCAACGGCAAGATAGAGGAGCTCCTGCGTCCGGTGGTGCTCAGCGGCAACCTGTTCACCACCCTGGAGAACATCGATGCCATTGGCAACGACCTGGAGATGAACGAGGGCGGTGGCTGCGGCAAGGGAGGGCAGATGCCGCTGCCGGTGTCCAACGGCAGCCCCCACATCAGGATAAGAAAATGCCTCCTGGGAGGGGGCTAGGCTAGATGGTAGGGTGGGTGAAATGAAATGGAACCCACCTTCCCAAAAATTAAGATGAAAACCTACGGCTGAGCTTGCCGAAGGGCTCAGGGCGAACGGAAGAAGGTCTGTTCTCGAAGCAATAGGGCTGGCAGAAGGTGAATCATGGAAGAACTGCTGGAGCAAGCGAGAAAGGTAGCTGAGGATGCCGAGGTCTTCTCGATATCCCACACGCAGACCGATGCTGTCTTCGAGGCCAACCGGTTGAAGCACGTGCAGGCCCGCGAGACATCGGGAAGGGCGCTACGCCTGATCAAGGGGGGCCGGATTGGCTTCTCCGCCAGCAACAAGGCTAATGGCGCGGAGGAGCTGGTGGCAATGGCGTTGGAGATGGCTCCCTTTGGGGCTGAGGCCAGGTTCCAGTTACCTCCACTTGAGGTCTACCCCAGGGTCGAGGTTTACGACCCCAAAATGGAGGCGGTTACCGAAGAGGAGATGGTGGAGCTGGGTCAATCGCTGATCGACAGGGTGCGGCGGCATACGCCGGAGATCGTCTGCGAGGCCTCTGTATCCGCGGGCACTATCTCTGTAGAGATTCTGAACTCCCGAGGGGGAAGGGCAGCCTACAAGAAGAGCGTCTTCGGCGTGGGCATCGAAGGCGTTCTCATCCGGGGCACGGACATGCTCTTCGTTGGAGACGCCGAGAGTTCGTGTCACCCGCTCGCCGACGCGGACAGCGTAGCCGCAACCACCATCGAGCAGCTTGAGCGAGCCAGAGTGACCGCCGCGGCACCGGTAGGGCAGTTGCCGGTGGTCTTCACCCCCCACGGGGTAGCCAGTACCCTTATCGCCCCGTTGGCGATGGCAGTCAACGGAAAGATCGTTCTGCAGGGTGCTTCGCCATTGGGCAACAGGAAGGGTGAGCAGGTTTTCGATCCCAGGCTCTCCATCTGGGATGACGCCACCATAGACTACCGTCCCGGGAGCAGGTTCTGCGACGACGAGGGCGTGCCCAGCCAACGCACGCCGATTATCGAGAATGGGGTGGTAGCCAGCTTCCTCTATGACCTGCAGACCGCTGCCCTGGCCGGCACCCGAAGCACGGGCAGCGCCTCAAGAGGCCTAGGCAGTCTACCCAGCCCGTCTTTGACCACTCTCGTTATTGAGAATGGGGATACCAGCTTTAAGGACATGCTCGCCGATATTAAGGAGGGGCTGGTCATCGAGCAGCTTATGGGCGCCTCTCAGGGCAATGTCCTTGGTGGCGACTTCAGCGGCAACGTCCTCCTCGGCTACATGGTGAAAGACGGCGAGATCGTGGGGCGGGTAAAGGATACCATGGTCTCGGGCAATATCTACGAGGCGTTGAAAGAGGTCGCCGCCATCGGGAGTGAGGGGGAGTGGGTCGGGGGGCGGCTGCGCATCCCACATATTTGTTGCCCCCGTTTGGCGGTATCGACAAAGGAATAGGCTCCTGCTGCAATGACAGGCGCAATATATCGGTATGTTGCCGTAGGGACACGGGATGCTGTGCCCCTACCATTCTCAAAGCAGGAAAAGGGAAATGGCGTCTCCTTTAGAGCGTTATCTGGCGGAGCTGCGTGACCTTAGTAAGCCCGTGGCTATCTCAAAGCTCGCCAATCTCTCAGACCTCTCGCCGGAAGAAGCGGATGCGTTCGGCATAGAGTGGCCTGGCCTAGATGTTGCACGGCGAAGGCAAATACTGGGGCGACTGGCAGAACTTGCTGAGGACAACTTCGAGCTGGACTTTGACGATGTCTTCCGCTCCTGCCTCACCGATGGCGACGGCGAGGTGAGAGTGAAAGCCATCGAGGGGCTCTGGGGGTGTAAAGAACGCTCTTTGATCGACCCGTTGATCCACTTGCTTCTGGAGGATGCAGAGCATTCCGTTCGGGCTGCCGCCGCTGGTGGTCTGGGTAGATTCGCCATACTTGCCGAATTGGAGAAGCTGCTGGAAGGTGATGCTGAGAAGGTTGAGGAGGCTTTGCTCACCGCCTTCAACAGAGGCAATGAACAGCTTGATGTGCGCTGTAGGGTGCTGGAAGCGATCAGCCCTCTGAGCAAGCCCCAGGTAGAAGAGCTGATCCGCGAGGCCTACCGAAGCAACAGCCTTGAATTTCAGGTCAGCGCCGTGTACGCCATGGGCCGCAACTGCAATCCCGGCTGGCTGCCGATACTTTTGAAAGAGCTCCGCAGTCCTAGCCCCCAACTGAGGTTCGAGGCAGTAAGGGCCTGCGCGGAACTGGAGGCGGAGGAGGCTGTTCCCCATCTAATAGAGCTCACCCGCGATGGTGATGCAGAGGTCCAAATTTCCGCCATTGAAGCGCTGGGGCAAATCGGAGGTAGCGAAGCAAAAGAGGGACTGCAGAAGTGCCTGGACATCCCGGAGGAGCCAGTCCGCCAGGCGGCACAGGAAGCGCTGAAGGAGATTGGCTTCTGGGAAGACCCCTCGAGCCTCTAGCTAGAGGTATTCTCCAGAACCAGGGCCACGGCGCCGAAGAGACAGGAATTGTCGCCCAGGGCAGCCGGGACGATGCGCACTGCAATGTCAGGCATAGTCCTTTCGGCGACGACCCGGCGGACGGGTTCGAAGAGGAGTTCTCCAGCGTTTGAAACACCGCCCCCTATGATGACGAGCTCGGGATTGAATATGTGAACCAGGTTGGCTACCCCGACGCCCAGATTGGTCGCCGCCGCGTGCATAACTGCACTGGCCAAGGCGTCGCCGGCACCCGCCGCGTCACACACCACCTCAGCAGTCACCCCTTTTAGATCTCCAGCGACAAGGTCAGTGATCGTGCTCGCCTCTCCGCGGGAGAGCTTTTCCAGAGCGAGGCGAGCGATAGCGGTGCCGGAGGCCATTGCCTCCAGGCAGCCCACATTGCCACAGTTACATCTCGGCCCATTGAGGTCTATGGTCATATGACCAAGCTCTGCGGCGAAGCCGGAAGAGCCCAAAAGTAGCTTGCCTCCCGTGATCACCCCGCCTCCAATGCCAGTGCTGATCGTGAGATAGACAAGGTTATCGCTGCCCCTGCCCGCGCCGAATCTGCGCTCACCCATCGCAGCAAGGTTGGCGTCATTGCCTACCCAGACTGGAAACTGGAGCTCCCGTTCAAAGATCTCCTTCAGGGGAGTGTTGTACCAACTGAGAAGGTTAGGGGAGGTGAGCAGCACCCCTGTTCCCGGTGTGACCAGCCCGGCAGCAGCCACTCCCATGCCCCTCAACGTAACCGGGTCGATGTCTGAGAGCATCTCTGTTATGGCGTCCTTGATTCGCCTGATAGCCTGCCCAGGCCCCTGCTGGGAATGGATGAGCGCTGCGTTGCGTTTCAGGAGTTGCCCTTTTTCATCCGCTAAAGCGAGGCGAAACTGCGTACCACCGAGGTCGAGGGACAGAATGAGGTGCTTAGTCCGGCTCAAACTCTGCTCCATGCTCGATTTTTGATAGTATATCATTGGAACTGTTCGCTGTCTAACGCGGCCGTCGAGATTGCTTACTGACGTTAGCTATCCCCCCACTCCCTCACGGGAGCTTGGCTCCCTTCTCGCCTTGTTTAAGCTGGGGCTGTGGCAGGAGAGCCACAACCCCAGCCGTGAGACGAGCCCCTGCAAATGGGAAAAGGGATGCGGGGCCGCTGTTCCTGAAGGCATATCTAGATGGGCAGGTGGGCATAATCAGAGTTCGGAAAGGTCCTGGCTATCAGAGTTATGTTCATCGGTTGACTGACCAACATGCAACCTATAGAATTATGTGCGGGGGTACTCAAGGTGCTGCTAGGACAAAAGGTGGTACTGCGGGAGAAGCGGATTAGTGACGGTACGAACGACTATGCCTGGCGATGTAAAGCCGATCTGGCTCGCCTGGACGCGGTATCGCCCGTAACGATGTCTTACCGAGAGTATATGGCCTACTATGCCGACGAGCTGCAAAACACGAACAGACGGCGACGCCGGTTTGCTATCGATAGCCTCGACGACAGTAAGCATATCGGGAACTGTATGTACTATGACATAGATGAGGGCAAGAGGCAGGCGGAACTAGGTATCATGATCGGTGAACAGGAATATTGGGATAAGGGCTATGGGACCGATGCTGTAACCACCCTGGTCCGCCATATCTTCAAGGAGACAAATATAGATAGGATTTACCTGAATACCCTCCAATGGAATGTTAGAGCGCAGCGATGCTTTCGGAAGTGTGGATTCGTTGCCTGCGGGCAAGTTATCAAGAGAGGGAACGATTTCATAGTCATGGAGCTACATCGAAGCTGGCTGAAGTCGATTGAAGATAACGCCACACTGACACCACAAAGTGCTGACAACAAAGCCTACCTCCCGCCTACCACTTGACTCAAGAGGTGGTGGGGAGGTATACTACTGCCACTGCCCAGGGGGGGGTGTATGATGAAGGTTTCATGTTCGCAAGAAGATTTGAGCAAAGGATTGGCGGTGGTGGGAAGGGCGGTAGCCACCAGAGCTGTCTTGCCCATCACTAACAACGTTCTAATAGCAACCGAGGGCTCCCAACTCAAGTTGGCTGCAACAAATCTTGAGATCGCCATAACCTGTTGGATCGGGGCTACCATTGAGGAAGAGGGCACAATTACAATTCCTGCGAGGCTGGTCACCGATTTCGTCAATTCTCTGCCCAGCGGCCGAATCGATATGATTCTATCTCCTCGTAGCCAGAGCCTTGAGTTGAAGTGTGCCCGTTATGAGGCACATGTCAGTGGACTGGATCCTGCCGATTTCCCACCCATCCCCAAGATCGCCGAAGGGGTGACCATCAAGATAAAGCCCGAGGAACTCAGAATGGCGATCAACCAGGTGGCGTTTGCTGCAGCATCGGAGGAGTCGCGTCCCGTTCTTACCGGCGTTGATGCCGAGTTCGACGGCGATCAACTTACCCTGGCCGCCGCCGATGGCTTTAGGTTGGCAGTGCGCAAGTTGTCTTTAGATACCCCCGTGGACGAGAAGATATCTGTCATTATCCCAGCACGCTCCCTCGCAGAGCTAAACCGCCTCATCAGCGACCAGCAAGAGCCCGTGGAGCTCACCATCAACCCCAAGAAGAGTCAAGTAATTTTTCTGCTGAGAAACGTGGAGATGGTGTCCCAGCTAATTCAGGGCACCTTCCCCAACTATGAGCAGCTCATCCCCCAATCCTATTCTACCAGAGCCGTGGTTAAGCTCTCTGAGTTCTTGAGGGCGACAAGAAGCGCCTCCGTCTTTGCTCGAGATGGGAGCGGCATTGTACGGTTACAGATAATGCCCGCGGATGGAAAAGGTAAGATCGCTATCTCAGCAAGGGCCGAGGAGATCGGGGACAACCTGGGAGAGGTCGATGCTGCTGTGGAAGGAGAGGAGACTAAGATCGCCTTCAATAGCAGGTATTTGATGGACGTCCTGGGCATCCTCACCGAAGAGGAGGTAGCCCTAGAGGCCACCACGGCATCGAGCCCCGGTGTCATCCGCCCCGTAGGGGAAGACAATTACGTGCACGTGGTCATGCCTATGTTCGTGACCTGGTAACGTAGCTAGCTTCCTTACTCCCGCCACAATCTCTCGTACCGCTCCCTGTGCTCCTGATCAATTGCTATGGTCAACTGAGAGAAGAAGTTGGCGTTGATATCTCACTGGATAGGCATAAGCAGGACAACTCTATCGAGCGAGTGAAGTTTGACCTGGAATACCTGAAGGCGCATGAGGTCAAGAATGCCCCCGACCACCTGCAGGGCTTCTTGTTCCGTCCCGGGGCTTCCCCTGTCTGGGGGTCCCGGTAGGCATTGACTTGAAAGCAAAATAGCTAATTATGGATGTTAATATTATCAGATCGATTATCTTCTTTGTCTTTGGCGTGGTTCTAATTCTTTTTCCCAAAAGGATTTACAAATTTCAGATTTATGTACTTAAAAAGCTCCCTATTAAATACGACGAAAAAACTCACAAGAACTATAATTCTCATTATGGCATTATCCTAATTATTATTTCAATAATATTATTGGGTATAGTTATTATTAGCCACCTGGATATGGGATAATGGTAAGTACAAGAGATGTTGCGGTAGTAATAGATGATTAGGAAAGGCGTCCTACCGTACTAACAGGACGTCGGAAAAGCCGGTGATGGGTAAGTTTTTAGAATACGAGTAGGTGTCCTAAGTTGTAATTCTATTGACTGGAGCCGTAGGCTAGTCCAAAACCACTTCGTTTGGGATGATCTGCACCCTTGCCTTTGGACCAGTTCCGGATGCCTTGAGTCGTTGGGTCGACTGTCTTCATTCCCCTTCACGTGGCTCAACATATCTACCGCGAGGCCCTAGATACGAACCCCTCGGATGATACTTGCCATCTACGCCAAGGAAGGAACCAGGCGGGTGATATTGCCCATCTACGCCAAGGAAGGAACCTTTCGGATGATACTGCCCGTCTACGCCAAGGGAGGAACCAGGGGGGTGATACTGCCCGTCTACGCCAAGGGAGGAACCAGGGGGGTGATACTGTCCGTCTACGCCAAGGAAGAAACCTTTCGGATGATACCGCCCGTCTACGCCAAGGGCGGAACCAGGGGGGTGATACTGTCCGTCTACGCCAAGGAAGAAACCTTTCGGATGATACTGCCCGTCTACGCCAAGGGCGGAATTAGGGGGGTGATATTGCCCATCTATGCCGAGGAAGAAACCTTTCGGATGATACTGCCCGTCTACGCCAAGGGCGGAACCAGGGGGGTGATACTGCCCGTCTACGCCAAGGAAGGAACCTGGGGGGTGATACTGTCCGTCCGCACCAAGAAAGAAGCCCCTCGGATGATAACCACCATTCGCTCCGAGAATAAATTGTGCTTCTTCTGGGATTAGGATGGTGATCTGCTCCCGTTTAAGGTCGAAGTATTCAGCGATTGTGCTTTCTAGTTGCTCCGGAGCGACGTTTAGGGGGGAATTCTGGCGTATAGGGATGATTGCAGAGATTTGGAGAAGATCACTTGAGTCGAGACGATTGAGAACATTCTCAACAAGGAAGGTAGCGGTCTCCTTGTCACTCTCCGGGAGCCAATCAGCACACACAAGCACAGTGGGCATACCCGGGTCACCTTCGATTGGTATGATGGCAACGAAATTCAGAGGCCCGTAGCTGATCTCTACCTCTCTGAAGAGTTGCCTGAGTGTTTCAGTTATTTGCCACATAGCGCATCTTTTAGTATCTTCGTACTGTCGATCATATCACGAGAATCGGTCCTAGTCATTGTCCCTAATGGTTGGTATCTGTTTGCCGGGTTCCATTTGGCCACTACGGACCATTCTGCCATAAGATTTGTTTTCACAAGGTCAGCCTTTCCTGTCAGGCGCAATAGAGTTTCATAGTCGTGCGACTTAAGGAATTTCAGCTCCCCGAATTCTGAATTCGTCTCAGGGAAAGTTTTCCATTTCAAACACCTGCATATACGATACTTCAAAGCAAGCTCGACGGCATATCCGCAGAGATAGGACGAAGCGTCATATCTTCTATGCAAAAATAGAAGCTCCGACTCCTTGATTCTCGCTTTTGACAGATTCTTCAGTTTCTTGATGTCCAGCATACTCTGTCCATCAATGTCTATGAACATTGGATACTAGCTGCGCGCATGGTCGCGGTCAAGCAGGAAGGGTCTCGCCTCTGCCGCTTAAGTCTAGCCTCACATAATATAACATTAAAACATAGGTCAACAAAGCCCCTGGACGAATTCCTAAACCGCTGGAGTTGGCAGAATACTTAATGACTTCTTGCGGGTAGTATGGTCATAGTACAAGCAGATCAAACATCCCTATGTTCGTGACCTGGTAGCCGCTTTATGCGAAAGTGAAAAAGGGCCTCGTCGGAGGCCCTTAATTCTGTCGCTTTCGTCCACTACACCATGTCCGTCATAGTGCCGCCGGCGTCACTTCCCACGATGACCACTTCCCTCTTCTGGCCCATAGTTCCTCCTCTAAA
The DNA here is from genome assembly GCA_030619685.1 of Dehalococcoidia bacterium. The sequence goes on along the minus strand of JAUXAX010000015.1, from coordinate 22,009 downwards.
TACTTTCACTCGCATTTGCCTGCGACCCTCTCCGTTACAATGGGCACAGCCCAGCGAGACGACAGCCAACGGTTGTAAGCAGATTATCCAAGATTACGTAAGGGCTTTCTGGTGCGAAGTACATACTAGGACAGATATTCTCTGCCAAGTGAACCTACCGAGACTCTTATCTGCTGAGGATTAGGCTAGCAGCCCCTCACTTGCTAATTTTTCCGCGACCTCTCCCAGATTCAAATCCTCCAATTTATCCCTTTTCTGAAAACCCGTGGGGACATCCCAACCTCGGATTTGGTAGTATTCGTCCTTCATTTGCTCAAATTCGTCCCGTCCCACAACCATCCCCTTCCTGGAGAAAAGCTCGCCATCCTTGCCGGGAACTATACAGTCTGGGTTGCCAAAGTCGCCCTTTAACGGGACGGTGAAATTGAACTCCTCCAGACGGTCGTGTTCTCTTCCCTTGTGTCCTTCCCTAACCAGAATAGCCCGCTGCAAGTTGAAAACCCTTTCCCCAATTCTGTACAGGCCCTGCTCACTGACGTCCCTTCCCGTTACCGCGGCACAGACCTGACTCTCCAGGGCAGGGTCACCAACATGGTCTTCAGAGAGCCGGCTATAGAAAACGGGCCAGAGAAAATCGCACAGAATGAGACATTCTTTGGCATACTCACGGTCTTGAATTTTGGCTGCCGCCAAAGCCTTCCCCTCGTAGGTGGAGAAGTCAGCAGCTATTTCACTTCCCAAAAACCTCTTTGCTACGGCTCGTATGAACCTGCTGGAATCGAAATTCTGCGCGCCCATGCCTGCGAGAAGTGAAGCAATGATCGGTACATAGACCTCGTGAAGCTGCTGAATAGGCAACCTCGGTTCCATGGCATAGAAGAGCCCAGTAGTAATATATAACCTGGCCCCGTAGATGGAAGTGTAGCCAGTTCTGGTCATGTAATCGGTGATCAATTCTTGGGCTTTGCTTCCGAGGCTCTCCGCCGCTTTGTGGGTGCCATTGGCCAGAACATCGCCAAACCCCTCCCGGTGGGATACTTTGCTTATCAGTGTCTCAATAAACTCCTTGCTCCCCATCTTAGAAAGGGGTATGCCAGCCTGCTCTTCAGTTAAGAGCCCGGCCTGGTAGCATCTCGAGAGCCACATTATCATAGTCTCAATGGCATGGGTATCGACACCGTAATCATCGCAGAGCTTCGTAGCCTCGAAGGCAACCTCATTGAGCTCCCCGTAGTACCGTTGCGCTCGAACTTGATAGAAAATGGCAGACTGGCACATGAATTTGCCCTTTACCCCACCGCGACCCTCATATGTAATGCGAATACATCCACCAATACAGCCTTGGCAAACATCTTTTTTGGCCTTATCTGGATTCACTAGCGAGGGCATTATCAATGTAGGCCTGTCCCCCATTTCGAGACGCAGCCGTTCCTTCAGTTTTTGAACCCTCTCGGGGTAGGCCACTCCAACCTTTCTCCTGGTCCCCCTTACCGCAATGGCTTTTAGATTCTTGGAGCCCATTACTGCCCCCAACCCGCTTGAGCCGGTAGCATCGTTATCCGCGACCAGGCTGGCAAAGCTCACCATATTGTCACCCGCTGCGCCCACGGCCACAACCCGGAAGGATTTTCCCAGTTCTTCCTTTAGCTTCTCTCGACAATAGATAGCTCCCTTGCCCACAAGATGGGTTGCCTCTCTTATCTCTACACGATCATCATCGATCAATAGATAGGATGGCTTATTTGCCTTCCCGTAAACAACGAGGCCGTCATAGCCGGCGAACTTAAGCTCAGCGCCCCAAAAGCCGCCTAAATTGCAATAGGAGAATCGATCGTGAATGGGGGATTTTGCGCAGACCTGCCACCTGGATCCGCCGAAGCCTGGAACCCCAGCAATAGGACCTGTTACGAAGATCAGCCTGTTTTCGGGATCGAATGCGTTGATGCTTGGCGAGACCTCATCCCAGTAGATTTTAGCTGCTATCCCCCTCCCTCCGAGAAAGAGATCTGCATAAACCTGAGTTGGCATCTTGTCGACATTCCCGTCGGAAAGATTCACCCGCAAAATACTTCCCGCATATCCTTTGGAACGGGTCATTTTCCTCCCCCCTTCGCTTTATGCAAGACGGCTGATATTGTCTGCCTGTGGAGAACATATCAACCTCCTAGCCTCTTGTCAACGTTATTGTCGATATCCCACTGTCTAAACAAGCACAATAGCTTGTCAACTGACGGGCCCGTTTTTTGATATAATACTCCCACAGAGGAGAGTCTCTATATAGGAAAGGGGGTTGATCTTATGAGTGCTAATGATGCCTATGCCCTCCTCATGGAACGCCTAGGGCATCCCGGTTCCACCCGCCTGCGCCCCATACTAGAGCACTTGATGACGCCAGAGCAGGCGCAGATGGTGGTAGCGCTGCCGGGCACCCCCGAGGAGGTAGCTGAGAGGACAGGGTTTGCCGCAGACAAGGTGCGAGCAGAACTGGATAACCTTTTTTTCAAGGGGGTCACCTTCCCACGGGACTTTGACAAGCGCGAGTACTTCCGCTTCGCGCGCGAGATCATGCAGCTTCATGATGGCACCCAAGCCACGCAACAGCTAAACGTGGTCCAGGATCGAAAGTTCTTCGAGATGTGGTATGACTTCTGTATGAACGAGTGGTACCCAAGTTGGGGCAGCTCCATAGCTCAGTCGCCGCAGCCGATAATGCGGGTAGTGCCGGCCTACAGGGCGATCAAAGACATTCCCGGGGTGCTCCCTTGCGAGGACTTCCGCCAGATACTGAGAGCGCAGGAACTCATAGCAGTGGTTCCCTGCTCGTGCCGCTATTGCACCACCGCCGTCGGGAAACACTGCAAGCACACCAAGGAAGAGGAGCAATGGCACTGCCTGCAATTTGGTCGCGGCGCTGAATACGCCATCAAGCGTGGCTCAGGCAAAAGGCTGAGTTTGGACGAGGCTTTGGAGCTTGTGGACAAGATCGAGGAGGACGGGTTGATCCACATGTGGGGGAATATCGCCCTCATGACTGGTATACCCACCAGCTGCCAGTGCTGCCGCGATTGCTGTATGATATCCGTCCCGTTGGATATAGTGAATGTGTCCATCGGCAAGGCGTGGGAGAAAAGCCGCTATCAGGCCGTGGTGAATCTGGACCCTTGTACCGGGTGTCAGGACTGTGTGGAGCGCTGCCAGTTCGACGCCATAGATATGGTCAAGCCCGAGGGCTCGAAGAAATATAAGGCGGTCATTGACCCCGAGAAGTGCTGGGGGTGCGGAGTTTGTGTAGTAGCATGCGAGCCTGAGGCACTAACCCTTACCTTGGTGAGGCCAGTGGAGCATATCCCCGGGGCAACGTCCAGCTAACCTATCAGGTGAAGGAATGGGGAAAGAGACTCGAAAATTTCGCTACGGCTATATTACAGCCTTTAGGGGGCAAAGCTTAGGCCAGTCGTTCATCACTGTACGACAAAGTCCATGCCGATATGCCCCTCTTTCTCCAATCTTGCATATTCTGCGTCGGATACCCCGATAATCTTCTTGTAAACGTATTCGCTATCCTCGCCTAGACGAGCGGGGCCGCGTCGGATGCGGAGGGGAGTTTTGGACATTTTCCAGGGCATCCCCGGATAGAGATGAGTCCCGCAATCCTCCTGGGTGGCCCACTCAAAGAATCCCCGTGCCTTCAGCTGAGGGTCTTTGTAGGCATCTTCATAGCTCTCAACAGGCCCGGCGGGAACGCCTTCCGCTTGCAGGATGTACATCACCTCAAAGTGGTCGCGCTCACGCGTCCACTCCTCAATGTGCCTGTCCATCTCATCCTGGTTCTTGTAGCGGCTTATGGTATCGCCAAACTTCTCCTCCCTGGTCCAGGAGGGATTGCCCATGGCACGGCACAGACCTTGCCATTCCTCATCATTGTGGCAGGTGATGAACACATGATTCCCCTGATCGGGGGTAAGGCTAGAGGTTCCCTGAGCTATCGACTCCCCTTTGCAGCGGTAGCAGCCACAAGGTGCTGCGCCGGGATAGCGGTTTCCCATCGTCCCCTGAACGCGCCCATTCATGTCGTAGTCCATCAGTGCCTGCGCTATCCAGGGAAGGAAGGCCTCTGTCTGACTCAGTTCTATGAGTTGCCCCTTGCCCGTTCGGTTCCGGTAATGCAGGGCGGCTAACAGAACAAACGCCCCCTGGGCTCCAGCTGCGTGGTCGCAAGCAAAAACCATACTGTGCCCCGAGGGGTCCATGTCTAGGTAGCCTCTCAACATATCGTGCCCAGCATATTGCTCAAAGTTGCTCCCGAGGCCACGGTAGTCTTTCCAAGGGCCACTAAGGCCGTAGCCTGGAGCACGCAGCATGATGATATCTGGCTTGACCTCCTTCATCTTCTCGTAGGTTATGCCCAACTTATCCATGGTTGAAGGGGGATTATTCTCCACAAATGCATCGCACTTACTGATGAGTCTCCAAAAGATATCCATTCCCTCAGGTCTGGTTAGGTCTACCGTCATGGTCAGCTGATTGTACAGAGTGGTATTTGCATGGTTGGAGCGGTTCCATGGCCTGTCGCCTGGCTCTCGGTTGGGGTACCCTCCGGTCATAGGCGGCATATTGTCTATAAGTAGCTTGGGTGGGTTAAGAAATATGCCTCTGGTCATCGCCGGGAAGCGCTGGCATGACTCCACCCGGATGGTCTCGGCCCCCATGTGGGCAAGCAGCTGCATTGACCAGGGGCCAGCCCAGACCACCACAATCCCCGCAATCCTAATCCCCTCTAAAGGTAACCTAGTCTTGGCCAATTGAAGCCTCCTCATCCCACCCTTCGGGGCTAGATGACCCCTTGTTGCCTCAGCAAAACTAGATCTTGCTTGGTGTATCCTAGCCTATCATAGACCTCTTCATTGTGCTGTCCCAGAAGGGGGGCTGCTCTCTTCACCTGCCACGGCGTTTCAGATAGGATATAGGGTGCGCCGGGATGGGTAATTCGCCCCGCCACCGGGTGGTCGATTTTTACGAAGAATTTCCTTTCCCTAAGGTGCTGGTCCCGCATGATGTCGGCCGTCGTACTCAACGGGGCGCAATACAGGCCTGCTGCCTGGCCATCATGCCAGCATTCAAGCTTCGTTCGTGAGTTGAGATAAGGGAACCACCACCTTTCGTAAAACTCATCTCTCTGCTTTGGGTCGAACTGAGCCTCCAAAGTGCTCCACGGAGGCTTCTCTAGCTCGGGGTCGCCGATCATGTTGGCAACGCCCATCCACCGCAGACCGGTGGCAATGACACCAAAGTAGCCATCCTTACAAGGATACGCACCGGCGGGGAAACTCAGTTCACCCATTGAGATTCTGATCATTTGTTGCCCGCAATACTGATAGGCTATGAGGTTTGTAACCCTCCGGTCTACGCTGCTCACCAGGGTTTCCATGAGGGAGATGTCGACATGCTGTCCACCTGTCCCTCCATATTGGGCCCCGTAGTTGGCGCCCATGATGCCCACAGCCGCTGACGAGCCCGCTTCATAAAGTACTACGTTCGCCGCAAACTTGACCGGCTCACGTTGATACATGCCGTCGGTATACATGTCGCCGCCCATAGCATACAAGATGCCGTCCGATAGCTTAAAGTCCCGGTAGGGCCCATACTGCCCAAAGTTGGAGATGGAGGCCATCACTAGCCTGGGGTTTATCTTCTCCAGGGTCTCAAAATCCAGGCCCCAACGAGCCATTGTCCCAGGCTTAAAGCTCTCCACCAAGATGTCCACATCCTTCACCAACTCCTTGAGTATTTTCTGCCCCGTCGAGCACCTCAGGTTGAGGCTGATGCCCTTTTTGTTGGTGTTGAGATGAAGGAAAAGAGCGCTCCTCTCAGGATGGGGCTCGTCGCTCGGGAAAGGCCCTATCCTTCGAGCGGGATCGCCCTCGCCTGGCTTCTCTACCTTGATAACATCGGCGCCTAGGTCAGCCATGAGCTTGGTACAGTAGGGACCAGCTATATAGCGCGTCAAATCCAAAATCTTCACATCCGACAAAGCTTGTTCCACTTGCCTATTCTCCCCCAAACAGCCTCCGCGGGTTCTCCACCATCACCATGTCGATTAGGAGAAGAAAGAGCGGCGACCTTCCCAATACTGCTCCCTTTCAACAACTGTTGCCGTTCCTGCGCCCCAGCCCCCGCATATGGCTGCTAAGCCGTATCTCGACTGTCTACGATTCATCTCATAGCCCAGAGTTCCGATCAACCGCATCCCACTCGCCCCTGTGGGATGACCAATGCAGCAGGCACCGCCATTGACATTAACCTTCTCCGGATCTATGCCCATCTCCTTGATTTGGACGAGAGGCACCACGGCAAAGGCCTCGTTTATCTCCCAGAGGTCTATATCACTAACAGATAGACCTGCTTGTTTCAAAGCCTTTCTGGATGCCACGACGGCACCATAGCCCATGATTTTGGGGTCAACTCCCACCCACGCCATCGCCCTTATGGTCACCATCGGCACTAAACCCAACTCCCTCGCCTTCTCCCTGGACATGAACAGCCCTGCAGCGGCTCCGTCGTTCTCCTTGGAGGCGCTCGCAGCACAAATCGTCCCATCAGGCCTATAGACTGGTGGGAGACTGCGTATCTTCTCAATGGTGGAGTCAGCCTTCACACCTTGGTCATAATCAACGAGCCTCGTCGTCCCATCGGGCAGCTTGCCCTCCACCGGGACTATCTCGTGCTTAAACTTGCCCTCTCTCTGGGCTGCAGCAGCCGTCAGGTTGGCTCTCAGGGCCCATAGGTCTTGCTCTTCTCTAGAGATACCGAACATCTCAGCCAGCCTCTCAGCCGTCAGACCCATACCTACTACAGCACCGAGATCGACTTTTTCAAATATCTTTAGATTTGGCATTGCACGTGAAGTGCCATATTCCTTGGCCAGCGCGACAAAATCTGTATCAGGAGTTATCACAGGGGTAGGAAAGCGAGAATGGCTCTCAAACCCTCCACAAATATAGGTGTTCCCTATACTCAATTGAATAGCCATACAGGCAATGTGGGCGGCAGTCATACCTGAGCAGCAAGCTCGATCGACACTCAGTCCTGCGACCTCAAAGGGGCACGTCATCATGGCGACACCCCTGCCGGGATTTGCCTGCTCTCCAATTTGGTTTACGGTCCCCATGATCACCTCGTCAATGGAGGACGGGTCTATCCTGGTTCGCTCTATCAACGCCTCAACAACGATAGAGGCAAGGTCATCGGCTCGCCTGTCTGCGAAAAAGCCAGGCCTCTTTTTGCTCGCCATGCCAAAGGGGGTTCGGGCATAATCCACTAGTACTGCCTCTGTTATTTCAGCCATTTCTTCCTTACCTTCTTCTTGTCGATTTCAGCGTATCTCCTGCTCTTTTATAAACCTTTGAGTAAAAGTGCGGATGATCTCTTCTGCCTCTCTCACTATCCTTTCTATAAGCTCTCCTACTGTTGAGAGATCCTCTATTCTTCCGGCCACCTCTCCACCAGCCACAAGCGCCTTCTTTTCATCTCCAGCAAATGTAGCAAGAATTCCCTCCACCTCTTTGTTTAAAACTTCAGGAGCAAGGGTCGTGAGATCATCCGGCTGACCCAGGAATAATCCCGGGGCTTTTCTCACAGTAATCTCTGTAAGCTCACGGGAAGCTTCATTCCTCAGATATCTCGCTGGGCCGACAATTCCCCTCGCCACTATCGTATCTCTCTCGCCACTTTTCAATATCTGCTCTTTCCACATCTGCATAAAATCGCTCTCTTTGGTAGCTAAGAATCTGGTGCCCATTTGAACTCCTACAGCGCCCAAGGCTAAAGCGGCGACGAGGGTGGCTCCATCACAGAATCCTCCCGCCCCAACAACAGGGGTTTTCACTGCGTTAACTACTGCTGGAAGTAGGACCATGGTATGAACCGGCTCCCAGGAGATATGGTATCCGCCCTCATGGCCTGAAGCAATTATGCCATCCACCCCTGCTCGCTCGCATCTTTGGGCATGACGGACAGAGGGAACCACATGAAGCCACTTGACCCCCGATGGCTTTATCATTCCTGCCCAGGGCACAGGATCGCCTGCCGAGGTGATGATTACTCTTAGCCTCTCCTTCATGTCTTGGTCTTCATCCCTGGTATCGATTACCGCCCGAATTATGTCCCCTGCCGCTGGGGCCATCTCGGCAGATACCAAGCAATTTATCCCAAAAATCCCTTTTGAATCCTTTGTAGCCGCTTTAACACGATAGAGGATTTTCTTTAACACCTCGTATGCCGTCCCTTTCTCCCCCTCTGCAACCATTTCAGTTAGCTGTGGAGCCATTTCTCCAAAAATAAGGCCAGTGGTACTGATGATCCCTAGTGCTCCGGCGTTTGCCGCAGCCGCAGCCAACCGATTGGTACTGTATGGACCCATGCCGGCCTGAATAATGGGATGCCTAATCCCGATCAAATCACATAGCGCTGTTCTCAGCATGATACCCCCTTTCAAGCCCAATAGTAACCAGATTATCCATGATTGCGTGATGGTTTCTGGTGCGAAGAACATACTATGTCAGATACTCTCTGTCAAGTAAACCTGCCGAAACTTTTGTCTGATTTCTCTCCTTTAAACTTTTCTCTGAGTTTTTGGCCTTGTTCCTCAACACAAGCTGTCAAGAGAACAGACTTGGCTTCTTGACGTGTAGCCTGTAAGTACCTTTGAGACAAATCGAGTGAGAGATTACCTTCCACACAAAACAGGGTAGAGCCATTCAATTGGCGGCGATTGACATGATCTTATGAAGGTGCTATGCTCACCGCCACTCTAGTTGTGGAATTCATAGGGGGTGGAGTTCTAATGGAGGGGTCAGTAAGGGGGGAAAGCTTAGTCAAGGGATTGGAAAAAGAAATCGAGCTCAAAGCTCAGCTTCTGGCTGAGGGTGTTCGAATAGATGATGATGCCCTTGAGGGGGTAGGGGATTTATATTATGGTTATCCCGCCATGATGCCAATGAGTCACTGGCAGAGGCCGAAGCGGCCTGATATTTGGTGGCCTGATAATTTAGTTTTCCCTCTCGGCACACTCACGCCCTATTTGCCTTGTATATCGACCAAGTTCCAATAGCCTTGGCAATCAGTTGCCCACCGTGCTTGATTTCCGATTCCAAAGTAGCGATCCTCTTGCTCTTATGGATCACCCTCGTGTCGCAGACAAGAGTGCCCGATTCCACCGATTTGAAATAGACGATCTTGGTCTCTATAGTTGAACATAGCTCGTCCTCACCGATGCAAGACCAGAGCGCCGCACCCATGCCTGTGTCCGCCATGGTAAATGTGGCTCCTCCATGCAAAGCCTTGTAGGGATTCAGCAACCTCTCATTGACTTCCAAGACACATTGACTGTATCCATTCTTAACTTTAGTAAAGGTCACCCCTACTAGCTCACGAAATGGACTGAATCCCTTTCTCTGCGGAGAGAGTTTCTTAGCCATTAGAACTTCCTCCAGGTGAAGCAGGATAGATGCGGTGCTGTGCTACTACAGGTTTCTTGTGGTAGTATATCTATCGCGTTGCAACAGCACAAGCATAGGGTTTGCTGGTATAGCCTGAACTCAGTCAGGAGGATTCAGCGTACTCTGAGTTCGTTGGTCACTATGCCTTATCCACGGCGTTAAGAAGCCACGAAACGGAAGGGGGAAAATGAATACCGTTCGGCAGCAAGAGTTGATTGCAGTATTTGGTGCAGCGCCAATAACAAGGTTTTTCGGCATGGCTCTTTCATATGATGAGCAAGGACATGCTCATGTCAATCTTCCATATAATCCAAATCTTGACTACCCTGGCGGCATTCACGGAGGCGTAATAGCTACTCTGTTAGACACTGCCGGTTGGTTTGCCGCAGCAGCTCAAAGTGAAACGGCTTGGTTTGCTACAAGCGAATTCAATATTCATTTGTTGTATCCAGCGCAAGAATGCGATCTTCATGCTGAGGGATGGGTAGTGAAGTCTGGTAAGCGCCTTTCCATAGCTGAAATGCGAGTGTCAGCTTCTAACGGAGACCTTGTTGCTATTGGAACAGGAACATTCGTCATCCTATAGAGACCTCCTCGCTCTCGGTTCCAGTTTTGTAATTGCATTCTGCACGCACATCCAGCAGGTCGGCGACCCGCCAGAACCATTAGGAGCACAAGTCTCGAAAGCATCCTAGTTCGTTTGTTCACCCTTGGTGTTTTCTACCATCGCCTCTTCCGGCAGAGGGCGGCTCAGTCCAAGGGGATGCCCGCCAGGTGCTTGGCGATATTCTTCCTTGTCTCGATATCATAGTAGCCCAATGTGGCGATGTTCTCCATCACCGGCGATCCGCCGCCGTGCAGACCGGCGATCTGCAGCAGCCCGGCCAATCCCGAACATATGGCATCGCTGAGCGCGCGGAAGCAGCGGTGCTGGTCCACAGCGGATATCTCGGGATTCCTCATCATGTACTTGTCCAGCAGGGGCCCTAGCTTCTCATGGTAGAAGTCGCCCTCCATGGGTAGCGTCGCCGGTAGCCCTCCGGCGAGGTCAGCTACGATCTCGTACTCGTGATAGATGTTCAGCCCGGCATGGCGGCGCCCCACGTTGCAATAGACCGGGTCAGGGATGTACGTTCCCGCAGGCGACCGCTGTGCCGTCACCGCGGCAGCTACCCCGGCAGCATAGACCAGCTCGGCAACGGCGATCAAATCAACGAGCTTGTGCCTCACGTGCTGCACCCCCTCTATGCCATTGTACTCCGCCACCAGGGCCGCCATCCCCAACATGACATCCGATGCCCCCGGCTTACATCCCGTGTAGCTGTGGCGGTGGAATAGGGCAAACATCAGAGCCAGCCTACCGCCAAACTCCCTCTCTCCGCAGAGGAAAACCCTTTCCCAGGGAACGAAGACGTCATCGAAGATGGTAAGGGACTCCACATCGCCGAAGGTCGCAAGGGGTGCATGAAGCTTCTTCCTGGGACGGGCCGCGGCGGGACGGCACGATAGATAAACACCCTCGGTGTCGGCTGGGATGGCGAATGAGACCGCCCAGTCCCCCTCCTCTTCCGTGAGAAACCTAGTAGGCGTAACGATGATCTCATCGCAATAGGGCCCTACTGTGTTGTGGGCCTTGGCCCCACGTACTATGATCCCGTCTTTCCTCCTCTCAACGACCCGCAGATAGAGGTCGGGGTCGACCTGCTCATGGGGTCGCTTTCTGCGATCCCCCTTGACATCGGTCTGGGCGCAATTGGCGCAGATGTCATTCTCCTGGAAATAGGCCAGGTATCTCAGGTATCGTTGATGGTACTCGGTGCCCATGGCCTGATCCGTGTCGTAGGTAATCACCGAGAGGCCGTTCATGGCATCGACGCCCATGCAGCGCTGGATACAACCCCCCGTTTTCTGGCAGTATTGCCTGATCATCTTCTGCTTATTGAGCAGGTCTTCGGCGCTCTGGTGGATGTGACAGAAGCGGTTTATCCGCTGCCCGCTCAGGTGAGAGGTGGCCGTCATTATGCCCTCATACTGTGGGTCGCGAGCCAAATCATAGGTCTGAGAGATGACGTTGATGGCCGGAGCAATGCGGGGGTCATCCCGGCCGACGAGCTCTCCGTCCATGTAGACGTTGTGCTTCATAGAAAACAGTTTCTCGCGGTACTCTTGAGATGTCCTCATCGTGGTCCTCCTTTCCTGCTAAGTCCTAAATCAACGCGTGCTGGGAGCACAGCTCTTCGTCGGTAGCCACCACTCCGGTGACACCACTGGCGTCCTGAGCCGCCAGGAAAACGGCTGCCTTCACCATCATATCGGACGAATCATACAGAGACGGGTCGAGGCCGGGGTTCATGAACCTCATCCCGGGGGTGTCTACGGCTGCCCTCGGCTTGACAGCGTTTACCGCGATGTTGTACTCCTCCAGCTCCGCCGCCATCCCCCAGGTCAAGCGCTCGAGTCCTGCCTTGGCTGCCCCATAGGCAAGGCCTGTGAAGACGGGGATCTTGATCTTCAAGGTGGCGTCGACCGAGGAGATATTGATGATGCTCCCACTCCTTTGCCTCATCATCGTGGGAACAACTGCTCGGGCGCAAAGGAAAGGACCGGTCAAATTGACCCGAAGAACGAGCTCCCAGCGCTTGAGCGGCATCTCTTGCAGTGGAGCGTAGTAGGCTACACCAGCGTTGTTCACCAGGATATCCACCCTGCCGAACTCCTCCAAGGTCTTGCGAACCATCCCCTCAACTTCCTGCTCATCGACCACACTGCATTTCAGCGCCAGAGCCCGCGCTCCCAGCGCCCTGATCTCCTCTGCCGTCTTGTGTATCGTGCCTGGCAGGCGTTCTGTGTCCGTTTCCGTCCGGGCTGCCACCACTACATCCGCTCCCTCTCTGGCCAATCCGATGGCGATATCCTTTCCGATTCCCCGGCTGCTACCGGTAACAATGGCAATCTTACCCTTGAGCTTCGTCATTACTCACCCCTTTTGCAAGGTATGCTCGACAAGCAGGTAGAGAATGTCCTCCCTTGACCCGACAAAGTGGCAAAGGGCACTGCGGCCATCTTAAAGCCAACGCTTGCTGGCTGTCAACACCACTTTGGCTGACTAGCTCGTCGTCACAAAGTGGATAGTATGCCTTTTTGGGGGCGGAGGTATTGAGTTGAACAAAGAGGAGGAGTTTGAACCTGCTATCCCAGGAAGCAAGATTGTCGGGTAGGCTGGGAATCCCTTGACAGACCTGCTTCTACGCAGTATTGTTTGGTCTACTGAGAGTGAACTAAGGGGGCATATGGAGGCCAAAGCTAAGTACTTCGAAAGACCCTGGCTGAAGTTCTATCCTGAAGGGGTTCCTGCAGACATCGAAATCCCGGAGCGCTCCCTGCCTGAAGTCTTTGATCAGATAACCAGCAAGTATTCAGACAGGCCCGCGATGATATTCTACGGTAACAAGATAAGCTACGGGAAGCTAAGAGAGGAAGTCGATAGATTCGCAACAGCCCTACATGAGCTGGGGATCAAGAAGGGAGATAAAATTGCCCTCTACCTGCTCAACAGCCCCCAATTCATCATCGCCTATTTTGGCTCGCTCAAAGCGGGAGCCACGCTAACGCCCATCAGTCCTGTTTATACTAGCATTGAGGTAAAGCATCAGCTTGAGGATAGTGAAGCCCAGTCCATTGTCTGCCAGGATTTCCTTTATGAGAACGTTGAAAGGGCGGGAGTGGGACTCAAGAATGTCATTCTGACCAGTATCGCGGAGTATCTACCGCTTTCAAAAAAACTCGCCGGGAGAAGTATCCTGGGCAGGTACAGTAAAATGGAAGGCCCCAGCCCCAGAGTTATTGAAACTCACGGCTTCCACCAGTTCCAGAAGCTGATAAAGAAATACCCGCCAAATCCGCCGAAGATCGAGTTCAACCCCAGAGAAGACATAGTCGCACTCCCCTACACCGGAGGGACCACGGGCCTGCCCAAGGGTGCAGTGTTAACGCACCATAACCTGCTCGCCTGCCAGATGCAGGTCCAGGCCTTTTGGCCCATATTTGAGGAAGGTAAAGAGGTTATTCCAGCACTACTGCCGTTCTACCACATATATGGCCAGGTGGTGGTTATGTTGAACGGCCTGATTCTGGGATCAACCCTGATTCTGTTTACCACGCCTGACCTCGATGAAGTCCTATCCGCCATGGAAAGGTACAGAGCAACAGCGTTCTACAGTGTGCCCACCGCCTACCAATTCCTCAAGGACTACGATAAGACCGACAGGTTTAATTGGAAGGGGCTCAAGGCCATTACCAGCGGCGCCGATACACTTCATGAGTCAACGGTAAGAGATTGGGAGAGAAGGACGGGGGCCAAGATCATTGAGGGCTACGGCTTAACTGAGTGTAGCGCTGTATCTCACGTCAACCCTTTGGCAAGGCCAAAGCTTGGTTCATTTGGGGTTCCGCTACCCAACATCGGGGCAGCGATAGTTGACCATGAAACAGGCGAGTACCTTCCCCCGGGGGAAGTCGGCGAGCTGCTGATCGAGGGGCCCAACATTATGAAGGGCTACTGGAAAAGGCCTGAAGACACCAGGGAAAGCTTAATCGAGATGGATGGCAAAACGTGGTTTAGAACAGGCGACCTGGTCAGGATGGACGAGGACGGTTACTTCTTCTTCTATGACCGGATGAAGGATCTGATCAAGTACAAGGGCTATTCCGTCTTTGCCCGGGAGATAGAGGAGGTCTTGCACCAGCATCCCAAGGTAAAGACGGCAGGTGTCCTCGGGGTTCCCGATCCCGACGTGGGACAGTTGATCAAGGCGATCGTGGTACTCGAAACCGACGCAAGGGGGAAAGTGTCCGAAGAGGAAATAACCAAATACTGCGAGGAGAACCTGGCCCATTACAAGGTCCCAAAGATCGTAGAATTCAGAGGTGAGCTTCCCAAGACAGACGTGGGAAAGGTGTCCCACAGGGAACTCAGGGAAGAGCTAGAGGAGGAATGAGGTGATCGCTCCCTATTTTGAGGTTGAGAACCTGACCAAGCGCTTCGGCGGTCTGACTGCAGTCAACGGGATCAGCTTCCAGATTCGCAGGGACGAGATCGTTGGCTTGATCGGTCCCAATGGGTCGGGAAAGACCACGCTGCTGCGCCTGATAACCGGTATATTGAAGCCCGATTCCGGCAAGGTAAGCTTCAAGGGCAAGGATATCACCAGAGCCAAGCCCTGGGCCATCGTCCACCAGGGAATAGCGGGAACATTCCAGGTCGCCAGGCCATTTCGCCGTTTGCCCATCATTGCCAATGTCATGGTGGCTTGCCTCTCCCCCAGGGCAATGAAGAGGGGGGAATGGGTTAAGACAATCGAAGCCAGAGCGCTGGATGCATTGGAGTTTGTGGGCATTTCCGACCTCGCTCTCGAGCCAGCCTCCTGCCTGTCTCACGGGGATCTGAGGCGCCTGGAGATAGCCCGGGCCATCGCCACCGACCCCGAGCTACTCCTACTGGACGAGCCATTTAGCGGACTGAATCCTGCTGAGACCGAGCTGCTGGCGAAATCGATAAGGAGGTTGCACAAGGGGGGCAGGTTTGGCAGACTGCATAGCGAAGGACCGACGATGGTTATCATTGAGCACAAGCTGGCAGAGCTCATGAAAATAGTTGACCGGGTCATCGTGCTCGATTTCGGTGAGTTGATTGCCGATGGCATTCCGGAGGAGATAGTCAAGGACGAAAGGGTGATCGAGGCTTGTATGGGCAGGGGGGTTCGCTGAGATGCTTCTCGAGGTGAAGAACCTAACGGTCTGTTATGCTACCGCCATGCTGCTAAATGACCTGAGTTTGGGCGTCGAGGAGGGAGAACTGGTCAGCCTGGTGGGACCGAATGGCGCTGGAAAGTCAACGCTGCTTCGAACCATAAGCGGACTGGTGAGATGGGAAAAGGCTACGATGAGGGGGGCGCGGGCCGGAGACATAACGATTGAAGGCACTGTGCACTTTGGCGGTGAGAGGATCGACAGGCTGGCAGCACATGAGATTGTAAGAAGGGGACTGATCCATTGCCCGGAGAGAAGCAAGCCCTTTCCAGAGATGTCAGTTACCGATAATCTGAAGGCCGGTGGCTATCTGTGTAATGACAGAGGAGAGGTGCAGAGAAGGTTTGAAACGGTTTATCAACTGTTCCCGGTGCTAAGGGAGAGGGGGAATCAGATATCGGGAACACTATCCGGCGGGGAGCGACAGATGCTCGCCATTGGAAGGGCGTTGATGGAGCAGCCCAAGCTCCTATGTATCGATGAACCTTCAAGCGGCCTCGCCGCAAAGCTGAAAGATGAGTTGTTTGAGCGCATAAGACAGATTCGAAACTCGGGGATTGCCGTGCTCCTGGTCGAGCAGGACGTCGGCGCGGCGTTCCAATTGGCCAGCAGAAACTACGTTCTTTCCCATGGAAGGGTGATCGCTGAGGGGACGAGCGAGGAATTGCTCAAAGACGAGACCATCAGGAAGACATACCTCGGCCTATAGCTCGATAAATCCTAATCCAAATCAGCCGTACATACCCGGCACGTCTTGCGGGTGGCTATGTTTCGCAGCTTGCACCTGGGGCATATCTTTTCGATCTTGTCCCGCACCCAGGTGGTGAGCCCCTCTGGCATGAACAGCAAGACAAGCATTACCATGATGGCAAAGAGCAACATTCGTATCTCGGGCGCAATAGTGAAGAATTCCATAAGCAGGACGAGGATGAATGCCCCTGCTATTGGCCCATAGATGGTAGCGATTCCTCCAAAAATCACCCATATGATGACCTGAAACGACAGTATGAGTTCCAACGTTGATGGACCGGCGATCCTCATAAAATGGACATAGAGGCCCCCGGCGATCCCGGCAAAAAGTCCGCTCAGACAAAAGGCCAACAGTTTATATTTGGTGGTGTTTATGCCCGATGCCCTGGCCGCGACCTCATCTTCCCGTATGGCGTGGAAAATGATGCCCGTCTTGGAATCGGTGATCTTCCACATAACAAACCCAAGGACTATCATAACGACAACCGCGATATAGTACTCGATTACCCTCGAGTCGGAAAGGCGGTCTACGCCATAGACGCCCAACTCACCGCCGGTGATATCAGGAATAGCGAAAATAACACCAGTGAGGATTAGGGGAAAGGCCAGGGTAGCAAGGGCCAGGTAGGTGCCCCTCAACCTCAGGCAGGGCACACCGACAACCAGTCCCGCCACCACCGCAGCAAGCGCCCCAAGAGGTATAGTCAGCCAGGGGGGTAAACCGATGTTTAAATTCAGAAGGGCAGCTGTATAGGCGGCGACCCCGAAGAAGAGGGCATGGCCAAAGCTTATCTGGCCGGTAAAGCCAGATAATAGATCCCAGCTAGCAGCGAAGATGGCAAATATGCTTGCCATTATCAGGATGCGAAGATAGTACGGATGCGCCATTACCAGAGGTAGCAGCAGAAGGATCAAACAGAAAAGCAAAACCACTGTCCGGCTGGGAAGGACCAGTACCTCCCCTCTGAACCCCTTGTATACCCTGCCAATGTAGGAGGATATAATTCTCATCACCTTTCCTCTTCAAAGGATACGCCGAACAGGCCTTCAGGCCTTATCAAGATCACAATTAGCATGATCGTCAAGGCAACAGCCCCTTTCAAAAAGGCGCCCGTAGGGACCAAGAAAACAACCAGGGTCTCGGCAAATCCCAGGATAAAGGCTCCGGCCAAACTCCCCTTGATGCTGCCCAACCCCCCGAGGACAACCACAGCTAAGATCATCACCAACGGGTGCATCCACATATGGGGCCCCAAAACCTGTAAGGGGGCCACCAGCGCGCCGGCGATGGCCGCCAGCGCCACGGATATGGCCATGGTTATCATTCCTATTCTGGCCACGTTTATCCCCATCAGATTGGCCGCTTCCCTATCCTGAGCAGAGGACCTGATGGCAATTCCCAGCCTGGTTTTCATCAATAGAGCCCATGTACCCAGAAGAATGAGCAAAACCACCCCAAATGTTAGTATCTGCTGGTAGAGAACCTTGGTCCCCAGTATCTCCGTATATCCTGAAACCAGGCTAGGGACCCCCCGAAAGCCACCACCATACGCCATGTGCACGGCCTCCTGGATGGTCATAGCCAGGGCTATGGTCACTATCAATGTCGTGGCCTCATGCCCACGTACGCGGTCAATGATCAGCTTATAGCTCAATACACCGATAATAGCTGTAGCTATTATCGAGAGGATAACGGATAAAACGAGATTTAGACCGAGGGAACTGGCGAAGGTAAGTATTAAGTAAGCGGCCAACATGTAGAATGCGGTGTGGGCTAAGTTGATGATGCGGGCAACCCCGAAAATGAGGGAGAAACCGACCGCCAGCAGGGCGTAGACGCCACCGCTTATCAGTCCATAGATTATTATGGCTTCGCTCATGGCTCATTCAAGCCGCGTCAACAGATACAGGATATACCCCCTCGGCAAAGGCACATGCCCAGTGGAGGGGGTATACCCCGGTCAATGCCATACGCCAACCTGCGGCAAAGGCTAAAACGGAAAGTATTTAGCCAACGGCTGAAGCATCATTCCGTCATCCACGGTGGCAGCACGTAATCTACAACGCCTTCATAGGTTATACCTATACCTGCTGGAGGTGCTACCTCCACGGGCCAAATAGCCTTCAGCTCCCCTTCCTGCCATTGGGTGCTGATACCGGTTACATAACCCGGGCCCCAGATTACATCATGACTCTCGTCTAACATTATTCTGCCGGCGGCTCCAGTGTAATCGGTATCTTCAAGTGCAGTAACAACGTCATCGCTATCGAGAGAGTCCGCCCTTTCAATAGCTTCCTTCAGTATGTATATCCCGTCATAGGTGCCCGCAGTATATATGGGAAACTCACCCCACCTCGCTTCAAATCTCTCGATAAAGGGTGCGGTTTCATCGGTGATCTCGATATGGGCTAAGGTATTCAAAGTCACCATATAGTCGCCGTATCCGCCTGTTGCTTCCCAGAAGCCATCCTTCTGGGCTTCAACGTTGATCCCCACTGAAGCCGCTGGGATTTCCAGCTCGCCCCATTGCCTGGCGTAGGGAATCCCCACCGGTCCGGAGAGTATGGCGAGGATTATGTTGGCTTCGGTCTTTGCTATAGCTGTCAATTCAGGCACCGAGCTAGCGGTAGGGGAAGGCCGCCAAGTCCCAACGACCTCTATACCCGCGAGAGGAAGGTTCTTTAGAGCACCCGCGACTATGAGATCTGCCCATATCGCCTCCTCGGCTAATATAGCCACCTTTGGCGCAACAAGGAGCTCAGCAACTATTTTTCCGACCACCATTCCTAGAACCATGCCACTGACCTTATTAAGATCAGTGGAATTTATTGGGGTAATCCTGAACCAGTACTTGTACCGCTCATAATTGTCGGTCACCCGTGGTGTATTTAGCTGCGTAGTGGCGGCACCGGCACCGAGGAAGATCGTCTCATAGTCCATGGCAACCTCTTGCATCGCAAATACCGCCTCAGTCCTGAAGCCACCAAGTACAAAGTCCACATTGTCAACGGTTATCAACCTTTCCATTGCAGTGGCGGCATCAGCTGGGCTCATAATCTCATTGGAATCGGCCTTGACCAGCTTGATCTCGTACGACTCGTCTCCCACCATTATGCCGCCGGCAGCATTTATCTCCTCGGCCGCCAACGTTGCGCCGTACCAATGGTGTTCGCCCTGTATGTAGGTCATCGGGCCAATCACGCCTATCTTTATGACATTCTCTTCCTCCTCATCACAGCCCACCGCCATCACTACCAGACTGGCCACCAACAGGATAATGGCTCCTTTTATCGCAATCTTCATCTCTTTACGCCTCCTTAATTGACTTTAGTCTTGACCATTCTTAGGTTTGAGCCGATACCATCACCCCCTTCCCCACAGTTACGTGGTTAACATACTCCGCCTGGCACATTCTCCGCTTGCCAGCCCGCCAAGCATCAGCTCATCACAGAGCCGCATGCCTTCAATCCCACAACATGCTGGCTCAGCCGCAAAGCATAAGGGTCGAAGTGATTGCTAACGTCTTACACGATTTGTGACCATTTGTCAAGCACTTTGCACAATATAGGGAGTTGCGAAACTACCCTCAGGTAAGAAAAGCGCCGTCAAGCCACTGGAGATCCTTCTATGACGACCTGAAGAAGCTCGCGCTCTTGACAAAAAATAGGCGAGAGGCTATCATCGCCGCGCCACCCGAAGAATGCCGGGCAAGTCTTTCAAGAACCGATATGAGGGTCTCCAGGCGCGCAGCTCAAACACTGTATATACTGTATATAAGGTAAAGGCAGGGAGAGCTATGAAAAGAAGAGAGGTTAAGAAGGCGGCAGTGCTTGGTGCCGGGATAATGGGGAGCAGGATAGCCGCCCTCCTGGCAGGTGTGGACATACCTACCTACCTTCTGGATATCGTCCCCAAGGAACTGGACGAGCAGGATGTCAAAAAAGGGCTGACCAAGGAGTCCCCGGAGTTCAGGAATAAGCTTGCCCGAATGGGCATACAGAATACTATTGGGACGCGCCCACCTGCAATGTACGTTGCCGAGGATGCCAAGCTCATCACCCCGGGCAACTTCGAGGACCACTTGCCCTGGCTTTCAGAGGTTGACTGGATTATTGAGGGAGTTGTGGAGGACCTGGGGATAAAGAAGGAGCTGCTGCAAAAGGTCGAGCCATATATGAAGCCTGGCGCCATCCTCAGCACGAACACCTCTGGACTGCCGATAGAGAGGATATCAGAAGAGCTATCGGAGGAGACCAGAGCACATTTTATGGTGACACATTTCTTCAATCCCCCGAGGCACATGAAGCTCCTTGAGATCGTACCCGGGAAATCCACAGACAAAGACTTGCTCTCTTTCATGGCAGACTTCTGCGAGAAGCGACTGGGCAAGAGCATTGTCTTCGCTAAAGACACGCCCAACTTCATTGCCAATAGAATCGGCGCCCATGCCGTGATAGGAGTCATGAGGACCATGGTGGAGGACGGCTATACCATAGAGGAAGCGGATGCCATAACCGGTCCCCCTACGGGCAGGCCGAAGAGCGCCTCCTTTAGAACATCAGATATGGTGGGGTTGGACACCTTTGTCAGGGTGGCACAGAATGTCTCTGACAACATAGAGGACGCAACAGAGAAGGAAGACTTCGCTGTTCCCCAGTTTGTCAAGCAGATGGTGGAGAGCGGTCTTCTGGGCGACAAGACACAACAGGGATTCTACAAGAAGGTGGCAGGTCCTGAAGGCTCGCAGATATATGCCCTGGACTACAACAGCATGGACTACGTGCCACAGAGGAAACCTGACCTACCCATTCTGGATGAACTCAGAAAAGTAGCCGATCGGGCAACAAGTCTACAGACTCTGGTGTATTCGGAGGACAGGGCGGGACGTTTTGCCTGGAAGACGCTTAAGAAGATGCTACTCTACTGTGCTGCCAAGGTCCCTGAGATAGCGGATGACATATTGAGTGTGGATCGGGCTATGAGGTGGGGATACAACTGGGAGCTCGGCCCCTTTGAGACCTGGGATGCCATAGGCCTCAGAAAATCTGTGGAGAGGATGAAAAAGGAGGGGGAGAAGATACCGGACAAGATAGAGCGGATGCTCGCCTCAGGAAGGGAGCGATTCTATGAGAAACGGGATGGGAGAAGCTACTATTTTGACTTCGGGAAAGCGGACTACGTGGAGATCGAAGAGAAGCCGCAAATCATCCTTCTCCCTTCGCTAAAGGAGAGGACGAAGCTGATTAAGTCCAATGCGGGAGCAAGCCTCGTGGACATGGGAGATGGCGTTGCCTGCCTGGAACTCCATTCCCCGAACAATGTCATCGGTCTCGATGTTATTCAGATGATGACCGAGAGTGTAGCAGAGGTGGAGGAGAACTTCGAGGGACTGGTAATCGGCAATCAGGGCACTAACTTCTGCGTCGGGGCAGACTTGAAGCAGATTTTCACCGCGGCTCAGAACAAGGAGTGGGCTGGTCTGGAGCTTGCGATAGAGCAGCTTCAACAGGCGTTAATGGCGGTGAAGTACTCGGAGAAGCCGGTTGTAGCCGCACCTTTTCGCATGACCCTGGCTAGGGGGTGCGAAATATGCATGGCGACAAGCATGGTCAGAGCCCACGTTGAGGCCTATATGGGGCAGGTGGAGTTTGGAGTGGGGGTTATTCCCGCGGCAGGGGGTTGCAAGGAGATGCTCCTCAGAGCCACGGACTGGGTGCCCGAGAGTATTCCCAGTGCGGTTCCCGGCGGGACAAAACCCGACCTTCTCCCCTATGTGACGAGGGTTTTCGAAACCATTGCCATGGCCAAGGTATCCACCTGCGCGCAAGAAGCCAGGGGGCTTGGCTTCATACGCCCGCACGACAAGATTACAATGAACTTGGAGCAACTGCTGTACGATGCCAAGCAATCGGTACTCAACCTGGTCAAGGAGGGCTACCGCCCGCCGAGGCCG
>JAUXAX010000013.1 GCA_030619685.1 Dehalococcoidia bacterium | reverse complement strand
CGCCCTGACATCGGCAACCATCATCTGGACCACCGATGATGCTGCAGATAGCGTGGTCAACTACGGGAACACCATAGCCTTAGGCTCTACTGAATCCGATAGCGCCCTCGTTACTGACCACGCAATAGGTTTAACCAACCTCGCCCCAGCAACACTCTATTACTACGAGGTAAGCTCGACGAACGCCGGCGGGAACACCACGGTTGACAACAACGGCGGCGCTTATTACACCTTTACCACCGCTGATGTGCCTGATACCACTCCACCGGTGATTAGCGGGGTTCAAGCCACTGATATCGCCCTGACATCGGCAACCATCATCTGGACCACCGATGAGCCCGCCAATAGCGTGGTCAACTACGGGAACACCACGGCGCTGGGTCTCACAGCATCCGATGCCAGCCTGGTGACAAGTCACTCGGTATCGTTAGGCGGTCTTGATCCAGCGACGACGTACTACTATGAGGTTCAATCGACAGATGGGGCGGGGAACCCTGCCAGCGACAATAACGGTGGGCTTTACTATACCTTCATCACGTCTGATATCCCTCCACCGGTGATAACCGGAGTTCAAGCCATTCCTATCACTGCAACGTCGGCCGTTGTCACCTGGACCACCGATAAGCCCGCCACCAGCGTGGTCAACTATGGAAACACCACCGCCCTGGGCCTCACCGCCTCTGATGCTATCCTGGTCACCAGCCACTCTATAACCTTGAACAGGCTCCTTCTAGAGACAACCTACTACTATGAGGTACAATCGACGGGTGAGGGGGGAAACACCACCACCGATAATAATGAAGGCGCTTACTATACGCTCACAATCTACAGGCTCACTGGATGGGGGTGGTGTACCGACTACACGGAGATCGCTAACGCCGAATTTGTGGCCAACGGGATCTTAGTTCCCAGGGCTGATGCCCCGGAGAGCAGCGACCTGCACCTGGTGGGCAACCTGACCCTGACCCTGAGTGATGCCACAACCGAGACCATCGACCTCGATATGTACGGCAGCAAGGTCAGGTCGCTGTTTTACAGCCATCAAGAGGTGGAAGGCAAGTCAGCGAGCTTAAATGGTGTCTGGCTGACCTGGGACGGCGGACAGTACCTGAGCGCTTGGGGCCGAATCACCCTTCCCCAGGGCGAGGTTTTCAAAACAGCCAAGTTTTACCTGCTCCAGTTGAGGACTCCGGGGGTCGAAATCCCGGACAGGGAACCAGATGGCTTTGTAGCCGACCTGGAATACATGATAACCGTATTCGCCAAATTCATCGACGGACTTATTGACAAACTTATGGTGACCGATTTTGCTGATATTCTCGGTAGTGTCCTGGCCAAGATGATGGTACTATTGGCAGCAGTGAGGGAGATGGGTGTACCCTATATTCGGTAGGTGAAAAGTGGATCCATTAATTCTAATACTGTTGGGCGTTGTCCTCCTGGCGCTGCCTATAGTACTCTTCTATGGGCTAATCTGGGTAGCGCTCTTTATCTTCGTTTGGACTAATGCTTACCCCTGGCTGAAAATGGTAGGCAAGTTTGCGGCCAGGCCTTTGAACCTCGCTAGCTTAGTCCTTCTGTATGTGCTTCTGCTTGCTGTGCAAGTGTTTGTCTATATCCAGTTCACTGGTTCTTCCGGCGTCACGAGCATCCTGCTTATCCTGCTCCTGCTGCTGTTGCTAGTCCCTTTGTTTATCGCTTACTTGCTTCTGTTCCTAGCGATAGTTGTCTGGTATGTAAGGCTCATCAAGTGGTTCTATGCTCGCTGGCGAGGCTGGATCGAGGGCGTTTACTTTTCTGCCCGCCTGCAGCTCATTAAGCGCAAGATCAAGACCGATATGATGCAGGAAACCGCCTTCAGAGTGAAGCCCGGAACCAGCAGGAAGCCTGGGACCGGCACCGGAGGGAAGTCATCAACAGGCCTCAAAACGGGGAAGAAGGGAATGGGCTTCAAGGAGAAGTTGGACGCGCTTAAGAGTGAGTTTTCAGCCGAGGTGCAGCGGGCTCGCAACAAGCTATCTAGGAGGAAGTGATAAGCATGAACTGGAAAGACAGATTGATTATGAAGATATTGGGGAACAAACTGGTGATCAAGATATTGAGCACACCTATCGTTCTCAAAGTGCTGATGTGGGAGACCAAAGCATTCATGTCGGTCATATCCCTGTTCACGAGAAAGAAGGAAGCGGCAGGCTAACCTGAACTGTAATGCTCCCTAGGGTTTGAAAGATGCAAAATTTGTGGATATAATATTCACATAAATGGATCTAGGAGGGATCGCATAGTGGTTTAGTGCGGCCGCCTGCTAAGCGGTTAGGGGGGGAAACCCCTCTCATGGGTTCGAATCCCATTCCCTCCGCCATGAAACCGGAGTGTATCTCGCCCCAACGGGGCTTTTTTGATCTTTCAAGAGGGCATTTACCAACGCTGGTTCTTCCCACCCCCCACCCCGGGAGTTTCACTCCCGGACTCTCAGAATAATCTCTTATCACAAACGTTCTGGGAGAAGGGCATATTTGATATAATCAGAGGAAGAGGGCTGTTCTTAAATAACACGCAAGCGTCCCTCTGCCCGCCGCTGTCGTTTTGACTGTGACCTTCTGCAGGTGCCAGTATCAGGATCGCCACAGCCTCATCCTAGGGTACCATTCTAGCACAATTGTTGCCGGTGGCGAAGGCCTGCTCCTTGTGCCAAATATGGTGCTCCCCTAATCCCACATCACTGCTACGGTGTCGCTCTACAGGCCTCTTGATGGTATACTACATAGCGCAAGACATTCTCGTGAGGCTGTTATCTTCGCAGCCAAATAGATTCCGAGGGGACAGTAGCTGCACAGTTCTCGAAGACGAGAGAACGCGTTGAAAGGCAGCAGGGCGTAGGGAAAAGGTCAGATGGGTTGTGATCACAATGCGGTTAGTAAAACGGTATATGCAGCATCTATTAGTCGGCATGCAACAGTTAACCAAGGAGAAGTTTCTCCAGCTCCTTACTAGGCAGCCAGATGCCACCGTGCTGGATGTAGGCTGCAATGACGGAGCCTTTACCAGACAAATTGCTAAAAGGGTAGGAGCGCGAAGTATTTTGGGAATCGAGCAAAGTAAGCATAGTGCCGAAAGAGCGCGGGGCAGCGGAATAAACGTTGTATTGGCAGACGCAAGTAATGGCTTCCCATTTCGGGACGAGGTATTTGATATCATTGTTTCAAATCAAGTAATTGAACACCTGAATAATACCGACAATTTTGTTAGGGAAATCTATCGTACTTTGAAAAAGAACGGTTATTGCGTTGTTGCAACGCCAAATCTAGCAGGCTTACAGAATATCATCTCGCTATTGATGGGATATCAGCCACCTACGGCACATGTCAGCGATGAGTTGTTCGCATGTGGGAACCCGTTTAACCCGTCCCATAATATAGTCGCCAAGCACTTCGCACATAGACGGATCTTTACTCCCCTTGCCTTAAGAGAACTTTTTCAGTTTCACGGTCTACAATGTGAGCAGTTAACTGGCTTTGGTTTGCAGCCACTACCACTGTTTGTTTCGAGACTGGTAAAGTTACCTCGCTATGCAGCGATCATAGCCATAAAAGCACGTAAGACAACGATCCAGCCACGTTCCTTGTAGGGAATTTATTCGTTGCTGTGCTTAAAACCAGCCAAGCCAAAACTGAGAGGAGCGGGATAGTGACTTCAACTTCATTTGAAAAAGGATCTGATTGTATGCAGTATCAGTCCGGTGAACACGCTCAAGGTACCCACTATGCAAAGCAACACAGCTATCAGGGCAGGACCGAGCCAGAAATCGCCGTATGTATTATATCCATCCACCACCCGCCATCCTTCCCTCAGACCAAAGGCCAACATTACCAAGCCGGGCACGCCAAAGAAGAAGAGGGGAATCCTCCTGCTGATTAACCCCATTATGCTGGTCAGCACCCCCATCCCGTGAGCTACAGGGCTCCGCTTTGCCCCGCCATGATATCCGATGCTCACAGGAACTTCCGTCACCCTGAGATCGGCTTCATTTGCCAGAAACTGCATCTCCGATTCAACGGAGAGCCCCTCTTCTGCAAACGATAACGCTTCTATCGCCCTCGGAGAGAAAGCCCTGAATCCACTCTGAGAGTCGGTCAATTTGACCCGTGAGCCCAGATTGGTGAGAAAGGTGAGCAGGCGATGGCCCAGAATTCGATATCCAGGTACAGAGCTCTTAATATCGAGGAAACGAGAGCCGACTACCATGTCAGCCTCGCCATCAAGTACAGGCCTAACCAGAGTGGGGATGTACGCTGGCTCGTGCTGTCCATCGCCATCGAGAAGCACCAGCGCCCTGCATCCTATCTCTGCAGCGTGCTCAAAGGCTGTGCTGACCGCGGCCCCCTTGCCCCGATTGGAGCCATGCTTGACCACTGTGGCCCCAGCCAGTTCGGCTACTGCAGCAGTATTATCGATGGAACCATCGTCGATGACTATGACCTGGTCCACGTATTCCTTCGCTTTGAGCACTACACTGCCGATGAAGAGTTCCTCATTGAAACAGGGAATGGCGGCAATGGTATCGGGCTGCTGCTGGTGATTAGTAGCGGATGCCACAGTACCACTCCCTTTGGAAGCTTTCTTCGGTTTATAGGCCTTGCTCATTTGCGTGTGAGCGATAATAACATAATGTCACATGTATGACAACATGACAAATCCTCTCATAAGTTACTGGCGGCAAGAGCAATTTATTGACGCATTCCGCCAACCGGCACAATCTTTGCCATCCAGACACGAGTGTAGTATTATTGGGCTATGCGGGACACAAAGCCCAAGGGCTCAGTCATAGTCGTCAATTTCAACGGCATGCCCTATCTCGAAACATGTCTTCGCTCCGTCCTCAATCAGAGCTACCTGGATTTCGAGGTGATCCTGGTCGACAACAACTCCAGCGACGGAAGCCTCGCCTATGCCAGGGAAAGGTTTCCCGATCTGCTCATAGTTGCAAATGAAAAGAACCTAGGATATGCCGCTGGGATCAATTCAGGCATAGCTCACGCCAAAGGGAAGTACCTCGCTCCACTCAACGTTGATACCGAGGTGGAACAGAACTGGCTAGCCCCCATGGTAGAGTTCTTAGACGCCAATCCTGAGGCTGGCGCCGTAACACCAAAAAGCCTGCTGTATCGGAATAGAAACAAAGTCGGGGTCATGGGGCTGGATGTCCATATTACCGGCCTCGGCTTCGTCAGAGGGCTTAACAAGCAGGATAGTAGCCTGTCACAGGAGCCTTTCCCGGTTGCTGCCGTCAGCGGATGCTCCTTCCTCGTAAGGCGAGAAATAGTCGAGAGGATGGGCGGGCTCAATGAAGACAACTTCATGTACTATGACGACGTTGACCTTTCCTGGATGGTTAACCTGATGGGATATGAAATCTACTGTATTCCCCGGTCGATTGTCTACCATGAATACGAACTGAAGATGTCCCCTCAAAAGATGTTCTGGCTGGAATATGGGCGGTTGAGTTCACTGCTGTGCTACCTGAAGCCTCCTACTTTGATAGTGCTTCTGCCTGCCCTGGTATTCACTGAGGCGCTAATCATGGGATACTGCTTAGTTCGCGGCCCCAGACACATCTGGGCAAAGATAAGAGCAGAGGCTGCTGCCTTGAGAAATCTCAGGGGCATTATGAGAAGGCGGAGGCAAGCACAGAGACTGAGAAAGCTCTCCGACTTCCAGCTTCTCAGAAGATTCGAGCTCAACTATGAGTGGGGCCAAGTGTTGCATATTCTGAAGTGAGCAAAAACACCGGGAGTAGTCACGACATGAAAATCTGCTTGGTATGCTCACACGGCGGACATTTGGCGGAGATGCTCCACCTTCAAGAGGCGTTTGAGGGACACGAGACGTTTTTCATCACCTACGACTCCGTTAGAACACGTGAGTTGGAGCGCAAGTACCTCCTGAAAAATATCGGCAAGAACCCGCTGCTGATGGCATATGCTTTGTTCTTTATATTCAGAATCCTGCGCAAAGAGAAGCCGAAACTGATCATCTCCACTGGCGCGGAGATAGCCATACCCACTTTTTACCTGGCTAAGCTTTTCCGAATCAAAACCATATTCATAGAGAGCTGGACCAGAGTGCTGCAACCAACTGGCACAGGGAGGATAGTATATCCAGTTTCAGACGTCTTCCTGGTGCAGTGGGAGCGACTTCTTCCCAGATACGGCAAGAAAGTAAAGTACGAAGGAGCAATAGTTTGATCTTAGTAACAATAGGAATGCATACTGCAGGTTTTGAGCGCCTGATCAAGAAAATGGATGATGTCGCTGGTACGATCAATGAAGAGGTCGTTATGCAGATCGGCCACACAAAATGCACTCCCCAAAATGCGAAATACTTCCAGTTTACCACTGCAGAGGAATTGAAGGAGCTATGCCAGAAGGCAAGGGTTGTAGTAACCCACGGGGCAATGACGATAGTAGATGCCCTGGAGCAGGGAACACCGGTCGTAGTAGTGCCACGTCTGAAGCGATACAACGAGGTCATTGACGACCACCAGTTAGATTTCGCCAGAGAGCTTGAAAGAGAGGGCAAAGTGATAGCGGTTTACGACGTGGAGGAGCTTGAAGAGGCCCTAGAAAAGCCAGACCTTAACCCGCCGGAGCTGGCGAAGGATAGAAGGTTGGTTGACGCCTTGAAGGGGTATATAGCTCAATTTGAGTGAAGTTAAAGAGACGGGTACAAAAGTAAAGTGTGCACCGTTGCGGAGTCTCAAGACTATGAGGATAGTACAGGTATCAGTGGGCAGTGTTAGGATACCGCCCCAAGAGGGAAGCGCACCGCTGCAAGTAATATTCAACACCTCCAAGCATCTGGCAAGGATTGGGCATAAGGTTACTATTCTGGATAGGAAGTACTGGAAACGGGATCCAGGTGTCGAAGAAGTGGAAGGAGTGGAAATAGCTAGGCTGAACGTCGTCCAACTTCCATCAAGCAAAGCACCTGGGTTCTTACGCTTTATCCTTGCCGAGTTGAACGCCGTTCTATTTGCCCTGGCGGTAAGTAGCTACCTGAGAAAGAACAGTCCCAACATTGATATTATACACCTGCACCTGACCTCAATCGGGTTGATTGTGAGCATTCTAAATAGAAGACTTCGCGGTAAGATGCTCTATACATGTCATTTGGGTCATTGGGAACTGGTCACAGAGAGTTTGAGTATGTTCGAGAGGATTCACCTGCTTCTTGACCCATACCTCATGAGGCGAGTTAGAAGAGTAATAGCGTTGAATGAATCAGCGAAAAGTAGTTTCATATCGATAGCTAGGGTTAAGGCAGCTAGCATAGTTGTCGTGCCCAACGGCGTGGACACCGACTTTTTCAACCCAAATATCGAGGTAAAGGAAGCTGTAAAGAGATATGGATTGGAAGGAAAATCAACGGTTTTGTTTGTCGGGCGGCTAGCCAAGATCAAAGGAGTGGAGCACCTTCTGAGAGCAGCAGAAATAGTGATAAATGGGTTCGGCTACAGAGATACGTTATTCGTGTTGGTTGGTCCGCCTACATTCGACGCCACCGAGAAGCCTGTGAGTATGGAGGAAATACTGAGCTTCGTTAGACACCATCAACTGGACAAGAATATTACCCTTACCGGTCCCCTCCCGCTGGAAGAAGTGAGGGCCTTGTACGCAGCAGCTGACATATTCGTACTCCCGTCACTAGCCGAAGGCGACCCCCTTGTTACCCTGGAGGCGATGGCCTCGGGCAAGCCGGTCATTGGCACAAGGGTAGGCGGTATACCGAACCAAATCCGCGACGGGTGGAACGGTTTCCTTGTTGACCCCGCTAACGAACAGCAATTGGCCGACAAAATAGCATATCTAATAGACAATCCTGATGACAGACGAAGGATGGGAGAGAATTCCAGGAGATGCGCTGAAGAGGAGTTCGACTGGAGAATGGTGGCCGAGAGGCTGTTAGCGGTTTACCGGAGCCGAGGCACCTCATAGCAGATGGTTTCCTTAGACCTTTCTCCTTACAGAGCCCAAGACCCCCCGTACGAAACCCTTCAACATGCCCCACTGCCGATAGTAAAGCAGATAATCCACAAAGAGCTTGGGCCAAGAGGCAGTGAAGCATAGGGAGGAGATGACAAACTGAGGCTTGCTCCAATGCTTCCTCATCAGGAGAAAGCGATTCCTCACTAAAGAGTCGGCGTAAAGAGCATAACTGGTGGATTTCTTCTGGCGGAATGCTAACCGTGTCGATATTTTGTGCCAGACCTTGGACCTAGGGACAAACAGTATTCTGAACCCCTGTCTGGCTGCCCGAATACAAATATCGACGTCGTCGTATCCAAAAAAGAATCTGGGGTCCAGCAAGCCAGCGCTTAGCAACACATCCCGCGAGATCAGCATGCAAAACCCACCAACGCAATCCACCTCAAAAGTATCTTCGACTTGCCCTGTATCGATTTGACCCCTTCTCTGGGAAAAAATGTTGGCGGTCCAATAGTTTATGAAGGATGCCGAAACAGCGACTTTTTCAGGCCGATCATAGTAGTACATGGTAGGCCCAACGATCCCTATATTCTTGTCAACGAGAGCGTCTTTGACCAGCTCAGTGAGAAAATCGGGATGTACGACCGTGTCATTATTTAGAAGCAGTACATAATCTGCGTTCGAGCTAAGGGCATATCTAATACCGACATTGCTCCCTTCGGCAAACCCGTAGTTCTCCTCGTTCTCGATGACGTGAATATAATCGCCAAACTTTTCTCGTATAATCCTTACGTCATCCCCTTCCGAGGCGTTGTCGACAACAATTACCTCATAGTTGGGATAGGTTACCTTCCTGAGAGACTCCAGGCACTCTACAGTGTCGTCAAGCCCGTTCCAGTTGAGGATTACTATAGAGACTCTGGGATGATACACGTTTCGCTACCTTACCCAACCCGCTTTATCGCGAGCAATCTAAATGCTAGCTTTGGATAATGGTAGGTTATCTTCTGGGTTAGGTCGGAGACTCTCAACCATAGGAATGCAGGTTTATACTTCAGTGAACGTCTGGGCCCCCAGAGCCCTTTCCAGCCATCTATTCCAAAGACGCTGAATCCCAGTTGTCTTAGCTCCCGTGTCGTCCAACCAGACCTGTGCTCCTGGAGAGGATTACCACCATAGGTGTCCTGCTCTAGATATCCGTTCGGCGTTGTGATGACGATCTTTTTTCTGGCCCACTGTTCCATTTTTTCTAGTAGTTCGATTGCTTCGCGTTTCGTCAGGTGTTCCAAGACCTCGACAGCAATAACAGCGTCGAAGGACTTAGGCTTAAGCTCAAGCCTGCGAATGTCAGCCCTTACATACTGACTGTGAATGCCCTTTCGTCTGCTCTCCTGCAAATAGGGTTCAAATAGCTCAACACCAACCGAGAAGGGTATACCCAATCGGTAAACCTGTGAGAAATATCCACAACCAAGATCCAAAACGGAATCACACCCGGAGAGCTCCCTTTGCAGGATAATGGTCAAATCCGGGAACAATTTGAAGTAGAAAGGCCTAACAAACTGCCTAAGCAAACTTAGCTTCAGATGTAGCCAGGAAATCTCCCCCATGTCCGTATAGATGTGCCTGTACCTCGTCTTGTGCTTGGCGTATAGCCGTTGCTGGTATTTAACCAAATCTTCCATATTTCTTTGCAAACAGCTATGAGAAGAAAAGGCTGGAATTATATAGGCCTTCAATCCCAGTTGCCTAACGCGCAGGCAATAGTCCGCACCGTAGCAGTGCCATCCATCGAACGTGTCCTCATCAAACCGCATTGTCCGGAATACCGATCTAGGCACCAACAAAAGACATTCATCCAGGGTCTGTACCTCTTCGGGCTCCAGAACGGGGTTTCTCTTTCCACAGAATTCACCGTAGTCCTCTATGGTCCAGCGGCGCCTTTCATTGTCGTTCTTACCTTTGTCGCTCATCCCAGCTACCCCAGCAATTCCTAAATCTGGGATCGATGCCAAGACTCTCTCAGCATCTTCGAGCCAGGACTTGGAACCCAACCACATGTCTTGATGAACAAACATTATGTACTGGCCCTTTGCTTTTTCCCCACCGTAGTTGAGGGCCTCTGCCGCTGATCTATACCTATTGTCTCTATTATCTAGGGTTATGAGTTCAGACTTAGCTGTTTGGTTCTCCAGGCTTTTCAGGAGGACATTCCTTAGCGTCTCCTCTTTATTATAGATGCATACTACTGATATCATTTGGCTACATCTCCTGACGCCGGTTCGCATCCGTCAAAGACAAAAAACTGCTTGCTATCCTCGGTTGGTTTTATTTGTCATCCCGGTTACCGCGCCAGATCGCTTAGTCTGGTTCGCCCCGACCATGCTCTTCTTGGGACCAGCTCCACTGCTGACTTGATTCTTCTTAGACGCATTATCTCAAATAATCTCCCTGGTTTGCAACCATTTGACTGATGGCTTCACCAGCTTTCTGCCTACTGACCGCCGCTTCCTCGTACCCTTACCTGAGCGAATCGCTCCCCAATCAACCCTAACTTTTTCCTTATCGTTCCTCTATCAAGAAGGGAGGCACAATACTAAGCGGCTACCTGTAAGCTCGATTGTTGTTATCTAATCGGCAGCTCAACCCGTTACATTCTCGCTTCCCATGATAACCCCTATCGCTCACTGTCTACCAAAAACCGACCGGAACAGCGTCACATCCTCTCTGTCTATGCCTCTGATTATAAGCAGCACTATGAAGTAGACCAGGGCTGATAGTGGTATTAGAGCCAGTATATAGAAATCTTTGAAATAGATTATAGGGACACACATTACACCGCTTGAGATCGACACCACGGCGATTATGTTTATCAGCTTCCTGATAGATATACCGTATCCGATTCTCCGGCTCCAAATGAAGAATAGAGCGAAATTCACAAAGCTGGTAGCCACTGTGGCGATACTTGCTCCCGTGAGGCCATATTTTGGGATCAAGATCAAATTCATAACCACGTTTAGCACTGCGCCAATTGCAACCACCTTAGTTGTTATTATCTGTCTATTTACCGAGTTGAATAGCTGACCAAAAACCCCACTGGCAAATGCAAATACCGTTGACCAAACAAGTATTTGAAGCGCAATTACGGAACGGTAGTATTCCAGGCCGAATATCAGCAATATTATCTTATCTGCCAGAAGCGTCGTCCCCACAGCAATCGGGACTGCGAGTATGAGCAGATACTTGAAGGATTTCTCGTAGATAAACCTCAACAATTCTTCTGATGAGACATAGTATCTGGCCATCACTGGAAAGACAGAGGCCATATATGCCGTGGGAATAAACCACAAAAGGAAAACCAATCTATATGCGGCGTTATACCAGCCGACTACATCCTCCCCCTTCATCAGGGAAAGCATTACCGAGTCTATCCAGAAATAGATCGTAGCAAAGACTGCAGTCAGAGCAAACGGCCACGCCTCCTTAAGGCTTTCCTTCCAAAACCCCAAATCAATCTCAATTCTCGGTATACTAAATTTCCAAACAGAAACAGTAAAGCTATATGCCAAAGCAATTGCACTCGCAATAGAATATACCGAGGCAAAGGCAACTACGCTGAAATCCTGGCTGATAGCGTACAAAGCGCCAGACAAAGTGAGTACGCTACTCAAAACAAGTCCCAAAGCTGCGAACTCCATCCTCTCGTGCGCACGAAACATTCCATAGAACATCATGCTGAAGGCGTTGAAGACAACTGACAAAGCAACGAGATAGACGACCTTTGTGGTCTGCCAGGGATAGTCCAGAAGGTTTATTGTCAGGGCAATCAACCCGAAGGTAATGATGACCAGAAAGATCTTTAAGGCAGCGATATTGCCAAGGTATTTTTGGGCCAGGGCTTTGTCCCTAGCAATCTCCCTTATCATGAGCTGTTGTAGGCCGATATCCGTGAAAACGCCGAAAATCGCCGTAAACGCCAAGGCGAATGATAAGATGCCGAAGCCCTCTGCTCCCAGGTAACGGGCAACATACATTGTGAAGAAGAAGCCGATGATGAAGCTCGCGATGTCAGCAGTGGTCAGGAAGGCGGTGTTCTTAGCAATTCGCTGAATAGTACTCATGGAGTCCTTAGCCGACCTAGGCAAAAGATGATCTTGTCCTGACGGGCTGGTAGTGGTCCTTGCCAAACGACGAACGCAATCTCCTACTCCTTTTCAAGCTAGTTTCCTGGGGCAAGCGTTTCTCTTAGATCGAAAATCAAGTAGTCATCGCTCTGAACTGCTATAGGGAATTTGCCGGTAAGAAAGCTTTTCAAGTCTGCCTGCTCTTCAAGTTCTTGGAAATCTGTCACGATGAAATACTCAGGTGAGTATTCCAGGTAGAGATCATTGAAACGCTCTTCCACCGTGAGCTGTGGTATCCCTACCAGCCTCTGGGAATAGAGAACAAAGGTAATCGGCCAGAATCCTCCGGCCAGCTCCCCGTGGTATCTGAGTTCATACCCTTGAGCTGGAGTCAGAAGGATGGTCTTGGTACTGTGGCCAACGCTCTCTCCAATCTCTTGTGCTATCCTGACTGTATCTTCGAAAGCCGGGGGAATGACTCTCGACGGTGCATGACGTACGGCAATAAGCAGTGCCAGAAGGAGGATACCATAGATAGCAACGCGCCAGTGCCAACGCTTGCAAATCTGACCTAGTCGACCTATGAGCAAAGCAAATATGGTGCCCAAGGAGAGGGCAACGATGGGGATGAGCTGCAAATGATAGTAGGCATGTGTATGTATGTAATAGGTGAATACCAAGCCAAAGATAGAGTAGCCGACCCATAACCCTATCAGCAAGCCTCTTGGCAGTCCTTGACGAAACATTAGAACTCCAAGAAGTGCCGCCACAAGGGCAGCGTACCCCACTACACTGCTAATCATATCGAGCAACCCGGCCCAAAATGATCTGTACAACAGGAGGTGTGGATCAAAGACGTACCGAGCTATAGGCTCGAGAGATCCAGCGATGAATAGTCCATACATGTTGTAGATTGCGCCAGGCAAAAGACTGACAGCCACGAAAATCAGAAAGTCCCGATTAATTACCGCCCTGCGAAGGCCCTGTGTGCAAATAGCAAGTGAGACAAACGCCCCGAGTATCGCGAACAGACAGACGGGCTTGATCAAGATAGCCAAAGCTGAGATGGTTGCTGCGATCGCCAGTCGGCGCATCGATGGCCGATCGTAATACCGCACTATCGTGAAGATGCTGAACAGAAACATCATCACCATCATCGGATCGGGCTGAAAACTCCTGCTCGCGGATACGCCAAAGGGAAGAAAGAGATAGAAAGCAGCAGAAAATAGTGCTGCATCTGTCGAGACTATCCTCCTAGCGATGAAGTATAGAAAGACGCCTCCGATCAACCAGAACACTGAAGACAGCACCCGTGGAATCCAAAGATGTTCCCCGCCAACAACGCGATAGGCAAAGAACGCTACATATTCCATAATCGGAGGCTCAAGAACACCCTGTTGTTGCTTATTGATGCTCGCAACCTCTTTCCTCCATTCAGGAATCGATTCGACAGTTTCAAAATATAACCCTCTCGCAATGATAGCAGAACGATATTGACGTACGGGGTTGAAGTCCAGAGGTGGCTCGTCAATGTGGTGAATTCTAATAAGAAAGGCAGCAATGAACAAAAGGACAAGGATGAGCATCAGCAATGCTGGCTTTTGAGGAAAGAATTGTGTCTCCTGAGCTGGTTCGGATTGGGATTCGAATTGCATTGTAATGGTACTACCTACGAATTTATTTCTTGGACGCGACTTCTCGCGGGAGAGCCAATAGAGCTATCTTAGATTCTCCCTACTCCTCCCCCTCTCTGACATACCGAATTAGCAACATAATGACACCCAAAGCAAGGAGGAAGCATGCAATAATTGCCAGTCCCTGTGGTCCCGCAGCCAAGGCTATGGCGGCAACCACCAGTGCGGCCAAGCCCGCTCCTATAGCTATACGCGGCTCCCAGTAGAGGATGGCTATGGCAGCGATCAACATGACTAGAGGTGCCAAGATGAGTATAGCAGCTGCCGTGAGCAGTGTGAAGGCCAGTGATCGAAGCCCTTCTTTGGGAGACATGCGTATTCCTCCACTAGTGTAAGGTTTGAGCCTTTCTTCTTCTTTCGCTTATCCAACTCCACACCAAGTAGCCCAGTGCCGAAACTAGACCAGTCAGAGATATGACCGCTCCATAGTAAAACCATCTCTGGAGTTTGTACTCCAGGGTTATTTCCAGCTCTCCCGTCTGCTCAATCCAGAATCCATTTACCACGGAGTAAAGAGGTACGCTTCGATACTCCTTTCCATCTACCTTCGCCACCCACAGCGGGTCATAGGCCTCGGAAAGGGACAGCATGAAGGGCTGAGAAGCATCTATTTTGACCTTGTACTTCGTAGGATTGATCTTCTCGTATTCAATCACCTGTGCTATTCTCTCCTTTGGCGTGAATATATCCTCCAGGGTCTCGCTTCCCTCTTGAACGGAGTAAAGCCAGACTACGTCAAGATACGAAGAACCTTCCGTATCGATAGGGCTTATCTGGATCCTGTGCTTCCCTCTCTCCAGATAAATTGGGTCAAGATAACGTAGGCTCAAATCCGTTGAATTCATCGGGAAGCTCCGGTTATCTATTTCTACTGAGGCAGAGCCTTTAATTCCTATCGCCAGCCTGTAGTTACCGTCCCTCAGTATGTCTATTTCTTGCCACACTTGAGAATTGTTCCCCAGCTCAATTACTCGTCCATTACTTGCTTCTGCACCAAATTCCTGCGAGATTTGTGCCTCTGAGTAATAGAACTCCGACTCAGCCTCCAGTACATAGATTATCCGCTTATCCCTCAGTAAATCGCTGACTTCCCGTTCGTACTCCTCCACTTCTCCAGCAGGGAGGACGGCAAACAGATTGACTGCATTGAAGCCTAGTAAATTCTGTATAGCTAGCTGATGTTTCCCCTTATCCAGTTTCAAGCTGTCAACCTTTTCCCACACAAATCCGTTAACCTGGTATCTGGTCCGCATTCCCTTAAGAGGTTCGCCATTCAACCAAATCCGAATCCCACCCCCGTTCTGGTTCTGGAAATATCTGATGAAAAGGTCATAGCTTCCGCTTTCTTTTACCCCGAAAGGTACGTCAAGGGTATCCGGCGCCCACGTGAAAACCAGACCCTTCCCATAGTCAAATTGCCAGTTCTCCATCTCCTCTCCGCGGAGGTAAGGATGCTGACCTACATAGAGGAACTCTTCTGTGGAGACCGTGGACCAACGCTGGGCGGGGCTGTAGTGGCGGGTGGCATCGAAGGGCTTAAGCAGACACTCGTCCCCCAGTAGAGATATAGCGACATCCAGTTCGTACTCCTCTATTTCTCCAGCAGGGAGGAGAGCAAACAAATTGACTGCATTGAAGCCTTCTAGATTCTCCATGGCTAGCTGATGTTTCCCCTTATCCAGTTTCAAGCTGTCAACCTTTTCCCACACAAATTGGTTAACCTGGTCTTTGGTTTCCATTTCCTCAAGAGGCTCGCCATCCAGCCAAATCCGAATTGTGCCCCCATCTTGGTTCCGGAAATATCTGACGAAAAGGTCATAGCTTCCGCTGTCGCCAACCCCAAAAGGTATATCCAGGGTATCCTGAGCCCAGGTGAAAACGAGGCCCTTGCCATAGTCAATTTGCCAGTTCTCCATCAGCTCTCCGCGGAGGTAAGAATGCCAATGTATATACATGAACTCTTCTGTGGAGCCCTTGGACCAACGCTGGGCGGGCTGGTGGTGGTGGGTAGCATCGAAGGGTTTAAGCAGATACTCGTCCCCCAGAAGAGATAGATGGAGATCCGGGTTGCCCTGGCTGGAGACCAGGATGTCCGCCCCCAAGAGGTAATCACTATTCACCTCCGATTGATCGAGGAAGACGATAGGGGAATCCGCTAGGTCATAGGAATCAAGGGAGGTGAGGGATGTTATGTTCTCTAATCCACCCGAAACCACTACGCTTTGGCTTGCCGCTCCAATGTGAGACGAGTATGCTTGATTCTCAAAAACATACAGGGATCCGAACTGCTTGACGAGTTCCAAGTCCTCTTGCTTTAGGAGAGCGGACAAGACCTCTTGGGTACTCTCCTCACTCTCCTCATTGAGCAGATCTCCTCGGACCACTATGTGCCCGACATTCCAGGGCGCCAGCAGCTCCCCATAGCGCGCAGTACCTTCGTGCAGTAGTGAATCATCCATAAAAAGCCAATAATACCTGAATACGCGCAGTCTCAGTTCATACGCAAGCGCCAAGGTAGGTTTTGCTGCGCCCCATCGTGGAGGTTCGGGGTAGAACATTACCTTGGAGTCTGAGCCTTCCTCATCCAGCCACTGGTTCAAAGCCACGTAATCACTTGGCAACTCCTGCGGCTTCATCGTACCGCTCAGATCCCCTGTCAGAAGCGGATAAGCTGCGACCGGTGGAACAGCCAGGAAAACGAGAATAGCTGCGGCAAACAAGCCCTTTCTCAGCCGATCCCAGTTAATGCTCGCCCTTATCCAGCCCAGAACGTAGCTTGCGGTAAAGCCGATCAGCAGGGAATAGCAAAACATGACATCAAGGTTCCACCTGTTAGACACTTTGTATTGCCAGCCAAAGGAGGAGACCACCGGCGAGTCAAAAACGAGCCAGTGGTAGAGGCCGCCGAAGGGTGGCTGGGTTCCCTTGGCTAGGAAGATAAAGGCCAGAGCGAAGATTCCTAGCCAGATAGCGAGCCTGTCCTTGCGCAGCAAGAACGAGCTGAAGGCAAGTATGGGCATCATGAGTGTAGCACCGCCCCAGAGAAGGCTCAGCCCCCTGCCCTGAAGTGTGAATATTGAGTGAAAGAATTCCGTCTCCCAAAATGACGTCTGAGTCAACACGTTAATCATCTGGGAGCGCCCACTCAAGGCATCCAAGACCTCGTTGGTAGGCACCCTGGAAGGAGAGCTAGAGCCTGAGCCGAGGGCCAAAGGGACGAGCCACACCGAGCAAAAGACTGCAAAAAGCGCAAATGTCAGGCCGATGAGCAGAATCGACTTTTTAAGGTGATCTCCGTACGGGCGAGAGAAGGCGGCAAGGAAGGGGAGGAGAAGGACGGGAAAGAAGAAAAGCATCCAGTTCGAGATGGACATCACAAACAGAAGCAACGCAATGTAGATGGAGTTCTTGACAATCTTCGACCTTGTATGCGAGGAGATGCCGCTGAAGGCGGTGTAAGAGACGTAAACTAGAAGAGGAAGAAACGCATAAAACCACAGGAGTACTTGATGGCGCAATTCGATAGCAACAGTGGGATTCACGATAAAGAATAGGGTGGCAACGGTACCGGCGATCAGGGGGACCGTTGGAGAATCAAGACGCCTTGCAGTTAGCTTGAAAGTGGCGAAGAACATGGATAGGCCCATTATAGGGAAGGGAGCAAGGATGAAGAGGCGCTCAGCGGCTTCAGGGGCAAACAAGTATGGGACTAATCTACCCAGCATGTGATTGATGACCACAAAGTACTGCCTGGGCTCATCCCACAGGTAGTGCATGGGGTATACTTCAGAGCTATACGGCCACCGCAGGTCACCTTGTTCCACCAACCCGGGGGAGAAGATGAAGCCCCTGAGTATGAAAAGACCTGCCGCGAGACCCAGCAAGGCCCCTAGCAGGCAGATTGTTAGATTCGATATACCCCGTGTATCGCTTAGCGGTTCATCAGCTCTCACCGATTCCTCCAGGAAATCCGGGCAAACACCGGTCTTTGCTCACAGCCCTCCCCGGCGCTTCAAATCGCTGATTCTGTCTCTGACTCGCTCCTGCTCGCTTCCGGTCCTAGGTTTGAGAGCCGCCACCTCCTCGGTCAGCACCTCCACGCTGACTTTTCCATCCATATAGCTTGGCACCGGAATCCCCATGAGGTGAAGAATGGTGGGGGTTATGTCGTATACACTCGCACCCTCTAGCTTACCGCCTCTTTTTATTCCCCTTCCATAAGCAGCTATTATACCACTCCTATGATGGTCACCATTTCTCACCTCTTCCCGCTCAAAAATGTTTCCTGCTTTGTTGTAGGAGCCCCGTAAGTTGTAGCCCTCGTTAGCGAGCAGAACCACGTCAGGTATATCCCGGGACTCACCAGAATAGATCTCATCACCTTTATAGGCCTGTTTTATTGCGTTGAGGGATGTTGCAGGGTCTCTTAGCTCTAAAGCCTCCTTCATGATATATTCTCTGAGTGTCTCAAATCCCCCCTCATCTACAAAGCCCCGTGGTTCTCTGCCCCTAAGGTTCACATTCACCATCCCCCCTGAAGTTTCCCCAAAATAGGCTTTGGTTCTCAACCAGTCTACGTCGAATATATATTGCAATTCCTCGGAATGCACAAGATGCTTTATCACCACCTCCAACAGCGGGCTGCGTTTTAGTCTCCAAGCTATGTTCCTAAACCCAAACTTCACCAGCATTCTCTGTAGGGTTTCGGCACTGGGTGAGAGTCTATTCCACAGTGCCTTTGTTGGCTTGTTCAGTTGCAACAGACCAAGCTGATGCAGCCAGTTATTTGCATATACACGTGTATGGACACCGGAGAAGCCATGGTCAGAACAGACCAATAGAGTGGTGTCCGCGTCCATTCTAGCCATGCTCCACTGTAGGAATTCGTCAACTTGACGGTAGTATTCAAGAATCGTCGCCTTGTCGTTCCAGTAGTAATGCTGAATGACATCCGCAGAGCGAAATACAATAGCGAAAAGATGCCAATCCTCATTCTCCAACAAGTACTTCCCTGCCCTAATTTGTTCAGCAGTCACCACTTTTACTTTATCCAGCATAGAACTCTTGTCCGAACTCAGTTGTATAAGGTCCTCGTTGAAGTCCACATCATAATCTGGGAATCTCCGTAAAAGCTTCTGCTTAAACTCTGGTGGATATGAAAACTCCGAACTCCGCGAGGGGGTGCCTAGCCCGCTAATCATTACCCCTTTCACCCTGTCTACCGGATAGGTGAAGGGTATATTTATTAAGACCACCTTTCTTCCTTGATCCGAAAGAAGGTGCCAGATTGACTTCGCTTTCTTATCCCGAGAGGAGATTGGCCTCACGAAATAAGAGCCCTCCTTCGGTTTTACAAAACAAAAGACAGAGTGTTTTCCTGGATTGACACCGGTGAGAATAGATGTCCACGCCGCAGGGGAAAGCGGCGGAATGGTACTTTCCAGATCCCCCCAAGCTCCCTCCTGCATGAGCTTTCT
The DNA here is from genome assembly GCA_030619685.1 of Dehalococcoidia bacterium. Next base: position 29,156 of record JAUXAX010000013.1, on the reverse strand, counting down.
AAAGGCAGGCAGTTTACCCTCATCAGCCCAAGGAGCGATTAGGTCCCAGGTAGCTCCATCAAAACCAATGAGTAGGACTTTCTCCTTACTCATCACTTTGTCCTCATAAACTTCTCAGCGCTCGGGTCCCAATCGATGTCTAGACATCAAAGGGAAACCACTTCTTGGCAACTATGCAGAGTTCAGTGTATCCACTCTCATGTTCCATTTACCTCGGCTCTCAGAACATAGATCCAATGGGCTGATAGCCACGGACAGAGTTTTCTTGTAATTCCCATTAATAGGATGGAGGGGATACTCAAAGCACCTTTGACGAAGTAGTATAGGCTTACAAGCTTGGAACCAGAAGAGGATGCTTGCCCTAGCCCTTTGTCACCCCCTTGACCCATGCCTATCAGCTTAGCTGCTCTATATACCAATTGATCAAGTATAAACATGGAAACAGACGGATCCACAGGATGGGAAGACTCTAAGAGAAGCCCATTCTCTCGAAAGAGCCGTCCCCATTCACTCTTGGATATGGAAAGCAATGGAGAAGACAAGCTGATTGAATGCGGCTGGGAAAGCTCGAGCAGAAACGCGCGTCCCTCACCCTTTTTAAGAACCCTTTTTATTTCCCTTAGAGATTCTCTTAAATCATCCTTCGACGGAAGGTGCTGCAACATGGTAACTGTAATAACAACGTCGAAAGCTCGGCTTCCAAAAGGTAGGTTAGTAGCAGAGGCCTGAGCCACTTTCTCTGTTCTTGCTAATCCTAATATAGATCCACTTATATCGATTCCATAGACATCTTCAGCCCCCCACCTCCGAAAATAATCGAACCAGTAGCCAGAGCCACAACCGATCTCTAGGATCTCTTTATCGTACAGCAGGCTTTTGATTTCCTTGAGCGCACTTTTCTGCACATGCCGGATGTAGCTATTAGTAAGCCGACCCGCCCATGGTATCAGGGTAGCGGTGTCTTTATATTCATCCCCCATGCTCTCCCAATATTGTCTCGGCTTCAATCTTAGATCCTTTGTTCAAGAATTTCCAAAAACTCCTCAGCGCTGTTGTCCCAACTAAAGCGGGAGGACCACTCTAGGGCATTTCGACTCAGCCTTGCTCTCAATTCCGAATCAGTCAGCACCGCGATTATCGCCTTCGCTAGTTGCTCGATATCCCCGTGAGGAACGAGCAATCCCGTCTCCCCGTCCCTTATGGAATCCCTTAGGCCAGGGACATTATAGCCAATGGCTGGTGTCCCGCAGGCGTTGGCTTCAATTACTGTAATTCCCCACCCTTCCTTCATCGACGGGCTGACGAATACCCAAGCCCTCTTCAGTATTTCCGCTTTCTCCTCTTCAGATATCTCTCCTGCCAGCGTAATGCTGTTAGAATTCGGGTTTGACCCCACCAGCTTCTTGAGGTTCTGGCCTCCTCTGCCGGCGACTACCAGCTCGGCTTCCGGCATTGCCTCCCTAACCAGCTCGAACGCTTGAAGCAGGTGGTCTACTTGCTTGTATCGCTTTATTCTTCCTACATAAGCTATCACTGGTCTTGCCGACTTGACCCCGCAACCTAATGCCTCATGCTCTACCGCATTGTGGATTATGCGTAGCATCTCGTCGGGTATTCCAGATTCGGCAATCTCTTGCCTCGAACTGTTGGAGACTGTAACCACAGGGACCTTGCGATAAAGAAAGGGGATCATTCGCTCAGCCAGCCAGGCGACAAAGGCGGCGGGTAGCGGCAGTTCTCTGAAAAACACGTCTTTCTTCATCAGGTGATGTATGATAGCAACCTTCGGCTTTCTAACAAATAGGGGTGTAAAAAAGGGAACACCGTTTATGCTATCGATGACTATATCGAAATTCTGCCGCCTTAGCCTAAACAGGTAGTTGAACATGGCGTGCAGATAGACGGAAAAACGCCCGCCTCGCCTTATTATTCTTATTCCATCTATCTCATCTTCTTCCCGACAGCCCTCGTATTTTCCACAGAACCACACTACTTCATGCTCAGGGACAAATCTCTTGGTAATCTCATGGAGGAAGACCTCAGCACCACCACCCCATGGATGTGTTATGTCACGCCAATTGAAACACAGGATTCTCATTTCAGCGTCATGTAGATTTCGAATCTCCTGAGGCTCGTACAGCAGGATTCGGTGCGGTATTCTCTAACTAGCCCAGAAGCTCTATGCCTACATCTCCTCGTTATTCGTATTGACAGTGATCCCTATAGATGCCATTGACACCGAACTGCCTTTATCTATTGCGGGTTTGTTTCTGCTCATTCCTTACTTCCCAGTATAGGAGAAGCATGAAAGCTAGACACAGCCCTCCGGAGACAAGCATGATGTTTACCAATTGGGCAATACTGGAGTGATAGAGAACTATTAAGACAACCTGGAGAATTGCTACTCCGACAAGGGGTAAAGCTACCTTCTTGCTTCGGTTTAGGGAAAGGAAGTAGCTCATCAGCAGGAATGAAAGAACAAAGAATAGCATAGCTAGCCCGTACTTGACAAGGTCAGGTGAGGCAAACGCGTACTTGCCTCTGAGAAGGAAATCTCTGACGAAATCGGGAAAGAGCAGATATGTTATGACTACTGCTCCACCTATGAGCACGACATATAATGCTGATTTCTTTAGCAATGAGAGATGATCTCCCCCGCGTTCAAAGAGCTCGGATGTCTTGGGAAACATGGCTACGGCTATCCCCATGGGTGCGAATAGGGCTACCCTGCCGAGGAGCGACATGCCGGCATAGACCTCGGCGCTCTGCGAGCTAAGGTAATGCTTTGCTAGGACCACATCTATATTCGTGAGCATGGCAAAGCAGACAAAGGCTAGTGAGGCAAATCCAGTATACGACCTGAGGGCGCTAAGTTCGACCCTGTCATTGCCAAAGCTTGACAACCCCTTGAGAAGGTACATGGTTACCAAGAAGACTATGCCGAAGGCCAGGACAATGGGGATCAACCCACCGTAGACGCCCAGTCCCAAGGAGACTAGAAGAACAGCAAGAGAAAGTCTAAGCAAAGCCCACAAAGTCTGGCTGAACCCCAGGGGCAGAAATCTTTGCAGGCCTTGCAGAACTCCGAGATTCACCGGGACTGAGAAAGCGAAGACGAAGGATAAGAACATGATTAGCGGAAACAGGTTGTTATCTATGTTCAGTAGCCTGGAGACTAGAGGGCTAGCCGCAGCAGAAGCCGCAAATGCGATCAACCCAAGCAGCAAGGTTCCTTTCAGGGAGAACCTCCACAAGTAGTTTACCCCGCTCATGTTACCGCGGGCTTTCAATGCGGAGACGAATTTGGTCATAGGGAGTTGCAGGCTTCGAGGAATCCATAGGACTATCATGAACAGTGAAAATAGGCTGAATAGCGTTGCAAATTCTGCTGGACTCAGCATTATGCCCATAGAGAGTTGGTACAGGTAGTTCAGCAGCCCAGCTAATACGGCAAAGCCAGTCATTAGCAGGCCGTGTCTTGCCAGATCGTCTGTTTTCAGTCGTTCTTTAAGAATTGTTCGGCTGAAGTTGATAGCCATCGCTAGTGTGATAGCCCCTCTTGTTTTTCTTCTTTCCCATTATGTCTGGCGTATACGGTATCTATTCCTAATTCGGCAGTTCTTTATTTGAGGCAACACCTCTGATGCACCGTTCGTAATTGAACCAGGGTATCGTCGCAGATAATCCTCGACCTAGCTGCCAGTCTTGGTATTCGCCAGAGCGGCCCACACGGCAACCAGTAGCATTCCCGTTTTCTGGGACCTGCCCTCCTTGACTGACAAAGTCTGGCATGCTGACAGGGTTTGCGCATCGTCAATTCGACAGTCCAACCCAAGGCAGCTTGCCAACTACCTCCCGGCTTGCAGTAGAGGTAGACGCTATTCTACCACAGCTTGCAGCGCGAAGCTACTCCTGCCTGAGGTATAGATCCTAACCAATCTTGATCAAACCTCCACATTTTGCTTGCTGTTGAGAGACGGCAGCGACCTTCCTGGCAAGGCTAGTCTTGCTGGCCAGATCGTTTGCTGCGTCCCAAAGCGCTCGCTCCTATCGTATGCTGCTCGCAATACGAGACGTTAAAGAATGCGCAGCTGGTTTGTGAGCACCGCGCTCAATAGAGACTGGGTTTCTAGGAAATCGTTGGGGATAACATTGATGGAAGGGAGCTCAGGAAAGAGGTGCCTCTATAGGGGTGTGGAGAGTTCCTTTAGGCTGACGGCCTCAACCATTATCTCGCAGCCTCTTTGAGATTCGCCATGGTCTCATCCAGCGCCTTGCCCTGAGTCACCACCGCTATCTCCAGGCACTCAGCAACGTAGTAATCTTTGCCCTTGTGCACGAAGAGGTCTTAATGGAATGGCGGAAGGGTTCTCTTTCCTCACTGGGCTGGCGTTCTCTCCGCCTTGTGCACGAAAAGGTGGTTTTCTTATGGTGTATATGCCAAAGGCTACGCAGGTAATCACCCCTGCTGCTAGAGATGCATAGATTACTCCAAGGAATGCCAAGCCGAGTAAGATAACGGCACCCCAGCAAAAGAGGGGAAAGCACCCCATGCAAAATATCTTCGAAGTATACTTTGACGTCTACCCTATCAAATCCCCTGAAAATGGTTATGAGCATGCCGGTCAACACGGAAAACGGTATTGTGGCGGAGAATATCTTGAGCGGTGTGGATAACTCTGGCTTGTCGAATACCTTTGTGGACAGGATGTCGGAGGCGAAGAAGAGGACTAATGAGAGAAGAGTGCTGGCAATTAGAGTGAACCCCAAGGATGAAAATACCACACCTTTTATCTTTGATAGCTCACCGCCAGCGCTTCCGGCGCAACTCGAGATAGACCCTCTTACCCATCTTCCAGCTATGAAGCATCTTCCTTGGCTTGCTCCGCCCGTGACCATAAACATCTGATCCCCCACAACAGGGGCAGGAATCCCTCTTTAGTCCGCCTCGTACCTCCACTGCAATAGCTTGTTCATCCTCACTTAGCCCCTCCACTTCGTACCCCTTAAGCCCGAGTAAAATTGTGATGCTATCCTTTTGGCTCTTAGCCACCGGTGGCAAGACCTTCTTCCTGTCAACTTCCTTTGCCCTGGAGTTCTTACCACCTTGTCATTTTCCACACAAATCATCATACAGCCGCTCCTCAGTTGACAAATGCCCACGCCAGTGGTAAAAAGAGGCATGCGAAGCTACATCGGGATATGGCTTCATGACCCGATTTTCGCTCTGCTCCCGCTGAGGGGCCTCATTTTAGCTTCAAAAACTGGAGCCAGCGGTCGGATTCGAACCGACGACCTGCGGTTTACGAATCCCACGGACTATGTGCTAATCCGTGCCATTAGCTACGATTTAGTACGCCTGTTCGGCTTTTCCTTAACCCTGTTTCGTAGCTATTGTGTTGTTTAGTGCTATCCCGTGCCGCTCAGTGGATTAGCAAAAGATTAGCAAAATGGCCATCTGGAGCAGGTTCAGGGTTAGTGAGTTTGGCCCCTCCCAGCGACCATTTCGTATTTGTCTGCGCCCAAAATCCTGGGCAAAACCTGACGAAGCAGTTGGTCTTTGCTACCAGCCCTTTCCTTGACCAGAGAGGCTGGCATCCCTAGCGAAGCGGACACGAACAGCACAATGATCCTGGGCTTATTATATCAACAATGGTTGCCAGGCAAATCAAGAACACCTACGAACCGGGGCGCGGGCACTTTCCCACGACGCGCTCACGAGGCCTGAAGCTTTCTCCGAAAGGGAAAACTCATTTAGCTGCTGCATAATGCAGTGGTCTTAAAGCTCTCGAGGAAGAGGCTACATAAGAGACCTGGTTGGAAGGGGCGGACTTCATGCGCCATCATGGCGTCCTTGCAGTTCCCCGCACAAGCAGATGAGGGAGACCTAACGTTAGGTTATTCATTACCTGTATAGCTCGAACCCCTCACTGGAGTAGATTTTCGCTCGGCATGAAGATTCAAATACGTCTCTCACACGTTCGATGTCTAGGTCGAGATCACTTCCGAGGAACACACGGGTATCTATATCCCTTTCACCGAGCAGGAAGTAGCGCTTGCTTTTGTCGCTCCCCTGCGTACCGTCTCCAGCAGTGCATACAGACTCGAGATTAAGGGGTCTCCATTTAATACGTTCTACATTCTTGAACCACCATATGCGACGCCCCAGACTGTACACCGTAGCCTCGCCCGCTATATGCTCGCCTGAAAACTCCACACCTTCGATCTCCGCCGGAGAGACATAGTCGACCTTCTCGTTTCCGTAAGCAGACACCACGAATAATGTTGGAGCTATTATCAGGAAAGCGACGAGGAAAGCTGAAAGGGCTTTGCTTTGCAGGTTCCTCGCGGCAAAAAAGGCGAGGAAGGGCAAGGAGTAGCCAAACGCCCGTGAAATGATCTCCCCTCCGTATGGGCCCGCCAGCGGTATGACAAGCAAAATGCCCACGATCAGGCTAGCCGGTACAAGGAACTCAGCGCCTATCCTTCTTTTAAGAGCGGTGTATGCTAATCCCAGAAGGGCCAGCGCGCAGAAAGCCGTTGTGAATGCGGCCTTCACATACATTACTCTGGTGTGCTCAGCTCCACCTCCAAAGTAAGCCATGGTCCTCTCGTATATTTCGCCTGGTTCAAGTTGGGTGTAGCGTATAAACTCTACGTGCTCTGACACAGTGGTGCCAAAGTATTCCCCAACCGGGGTAAACAGAAACACTGCAAGGAGTGCTAGTATCAGCGCTGGTATGGCGATTCTGAGACGCCGGGCTCTTTGTATGAGAAGGGCGAGATAGAGAACGACCAGACACGATATAGCCATGGCAGAGCTCAGCAGGTGGCCCATTACAATAGCGCCAAAGAGGATCACCAGTATGATCAAAACAGGCACCTTTTCGGTGAAGACCCTTCGTCGTCTCCCAAGTAACCAGAATAGCGCCATGAATATTATGACTAGAAAGACAAAGTAGCCATAGGAGGGCGGCATGTAGTACGCTTGATTGACCCAGCCGGCCACATAGTATAGCCAGACGCCAATCCAAACCACCCTTCGATCTTCAGAAATCTTGTTTAGGATAAGATATAACAGCGGTAGCGTTATCAGCTGAAGGCCAATGGGAAACCACATGAGAAAGGTTGTCGGGCTCAGATCGGTGATCTCGATTATGCCTGCCCCTAGTAGCATTGCCCCTGGCCAGGTGAGGTACGAACTAATGCCAGTGTCGATAACGCCATTCCGCAGAATTGACTCTGCAAGGCCGTACGTCCTATACACCGAGATGAATCTAGGCGTACCTTCGATCAGAGCAGCCACAAAATAGAGGAAAAACACGAGCGCGATTAGATGCAGGAAGAGGAAGGCACTACTCTTTACATTGAATCTCACTGTGATCAGGAAGGAAATGGTCAAGAGGAAAAAGGCTACGAAAAAAGTTGGCGGCAAGCTGTATAATAAGCCATAGGTTCCGATCTTCAATTCAGCCGAGCAGATGGAGAACGATGCTAGAACGATGGCCAAGGCGAATAGAAGCAGTGAAACGCGCTTGTATTTTCTACTGGACTCGTTCTCATTCATCGCGTATACGCAGATACTTAATTCGTTCAAACCGAGCCATATATTTGCTCAAAGTGTCAACCGGCCTTCTGTCTTTAACAAGCTCTAGTTGGTTGAGATCCACCTTTTCAACGCCATATACACCGGAAGCATCTGTCACTTTGCCCTCTTCTTCCAGCTTCCTGACAAACTCAGTTTGTGGTTGCCTTTGACTAGTCGTATCTCTTCGTCCTCCCTTGGCGCAGGCTATGCCTGAATTGATGTCGGTGGCGTATCCCAGGCTTGCGAGCAGATCGGAAAACCTTCGCCTGACGCAGTCCTCGCTTCTGTCGCTGGAGTTGTTGTCGACCAGGATCACCTCGAAATCTCGGTAGCTCTGATTGAGGACCGAGCGAATGCATGCTTGAAGGCAGCGCATGCCGTTCAAATTGACGACTATGACTGAAACCCCGGGCTTTCCGTCCTACATGACCCAGTAATACTATGCTCTTATCTTGATGGCAAGAAAGCACTGGTTGGCACAGGCCTCAAGGCACCTCACTCTTGCTGACACCCCAAGTAAGTTGTTCTCAGAATTGATCGGGTGACAGTTCCAAAAGTGCAATCCGCTGAACAGAGAAGGACCTTGCATAGATGAGTTTCACATTCGCTGGAAAGCGTGTTTCGACTTAGCTTGTTTCTTTCACGTCGAGCCGGAGATAGAGCGAGCCGTAAGGCTCCTCCTCTCCCTGTTTATACAAGATGAATTCCACCGTCTGATTCCCCCCTGCTTTTTGGGGCATGAAGCCCACTTCGTCCTCCCATTTCTCGTCGTGGTTCAGTGAAGGTGGCCTGATTGTGCTGCTGCCCTCGCCGTCTATTAGAATGTCAACTCGGTAGGTTAGATCGTCTTCGTGCTCGTGGTTCACTATGCCCAAGATCACCTTTCCTTCCTCCCCCACTGTCAGCTCGGTGGGGTAGCCCGTGGCCTTGCCATCGGGTCCCAGAACATAGAACTCAGTGAATTTCTCTCCAGCCTTGGGGGTAATGATGACATACGCTAGGGCGCCGATAGCTCCCAATATCGATGCCACCAGAACAATGGACAAGACTTTGTCCCAACCGCTCATCGCTGCCCATCGCGGCAGGTTGACGTTGAAGCTGATAGAGAGGCGCTCCTCTTCTGGCAGTCTGTGCCGCCGGTACCAGGCAGCACCGGAGGTGGCCAGAATGAACAGGGTAATGGAGACAAGGATGGGATACAGCCTAATGCCCCATGGAGTATAGTTCAGAATCAGTCCGATGAGCGGCGCAACGGCAATGGAGAGTCCAAAGCTCAGGGCAACCCTTTCGATACTCCCCAGGTCAGCTTTCTTGGGGAAGAGGGCAGCTATGAGCGTATATCCGGGGAAGAAAAGGATAAAAGGCAATCCGAGGACGATGCGTAGCGGGTTTGAGGGCAGAAAAGCGATGATGATAATCAGGAGGATGGACAGGATACTTATAGCCGCAAGCTCGTTTTCAGATTTTATCCTCAAAAGGCCTTCCCTCCGTGGCTAAAGCCAAGCCACAGTTTGCATTGAGCCCAACTCTAGTGGAGACTATAATGCAAGCTTGGCTAAAAGGCAACATTGCAGATAGGGATTGGCCATAGAGGTCAGCACTGCTCGCACGCTTCGACTTCCTCGATGGAACCGGCGGCACAATCCCCATTGCCACCCCCACGATAATGGAAAGAAAGACGACTTGCTTCTCTGTGTTTGTTGGTGGCGAAGCAGCCACCTTTTTTCTTGGTCGCCGCGGCGCAGGCATCGAACGGTGGCGAAGTCTTGAAGGTAAGGCACATGCTAGTAGAGAGGCCATCAAGGACAAGGGTAATCTCACCGCGGTATTCCTGTCTCGTGTCGATTGTCAGTAACGATGATATGCAGGCTGCAGAGCAATTTCCCGTCTTGTGACTTAACATAGACTGAAAGTCAGGAATCCTGAGACTGGTAGGCGAGTTCACACTGTTTTTTCTCTGGGCCACCAAGGCTCCGCGCCTGGAGAACTACATTGCGCGTCTCTCCCAGCGGGATTGTCCCCATGTCAACGTTTGTAGGCGTGATGTCAGGTTTGGGGCGACAATATCTACAACCCACGATTTGCTTGCTCGTAGCGCTGGCCTACAGTATAATCGAGCAGCGCCCGAAGGGCCGTCGTTACCAAGGGATACCTGTAGCTATAGCACTAGGAAACGTGTTCAACAATGATGGGGATAAAGCAACAGATTAAGAGCCCCCTATATCGGAACTCCCTCTTTTTGATGGCCAACACCGTGGTGACGACCGGCTTGGGCTTCTTCTTCTGGATAGTTGTTGCCAGGCTCTATACCGAAGCTGAGGTGGGCTTAGGGGCCGCTACAATAGCCGCCATCTCCCTTCTAGCTCTGTTTGGCAAGCTGGGCCTCGATTTTGCCCTTATCCGCTTTCTGCCCAAGGCGGCAAAGCCTGTAGAGATGATAAACTCCTGCTTCACCCTCAGCGGGGTTGTAGCCCTGGCTGTGGCAGGGATATTCCTCGCTGGCTTAGACCTGTGGTCTCCTGCCTTAGGCTTCATAAGGGGGAACGCGATATTCATCCTGGCCTTTGTTCTCTTCGCCTTCGGCTGGACACTTTCAGGCATGATGGACTTTGTCTTCATAGCTAGGAGAAGGGCTGAATTCGCTTTAGTGAAGAACACCATCTTTTCGCTGCTTAAAATCCCGCTTCCCATCCTTTTCGTCCTGTTTTTCGGCACCTTTGGCATCGTTAGCTCCTGGGGCATCGCTATTGGGGTTGCCCTTGCCATTTCGCTGTTCCTGTTTCTGCCCCGGGTGCAAAATGGCTATCGCCCGGTGCCCAGGCTAAATCTAGGCATAATCAAGGATATACGGTGGTACTCGGCAGGAAACTACTTCGCCGCTCTATTTTACGCAGCTCCAATCTTCGTTTTGCCTGTAATGATCCTTAACCTCTTAGGAGCAGAGCAAAACGCCTACTTCTACGTAGCCTGGATGATCGCTACCTTGCTCTTTGCCATCCCCATGGCGGCGTCCCAATCCCTATTCGCTGAGGGCTCCCACTTTGAAGATGAACTGGGGGGAAATGTGCGCCGGTCTTTTGGCTTCATCTTCCTTCTACTAATCCCAGCCGTTATCGTGTTACTGCTGCTGGGCAAATGGCTCCTCCTTCTCTTTGGAGCGAGCTATTCAGCAAATGCCTTGATACTACTGAGGATCTTGGTCCTATCAAGCATACCCTTTGGGGTAAACAGTGTTTACATGAGCATCCTGCGGGTGCGAGGCAGGATCAAGGAGCTGGTAGCCCTCTATGGGTTCACAGCTCTGGTCACGCTTTTAGGGAGCTACTTTATTGTGCCAACAACGGGTATAGTTGGCGTTGGCTATGTGTGGATTGGGGCCCAGGGGGTCGTTAGCATTTATGTTCTTTTAGCTTTGAGGTCGTATTATCTTGGAAGGCGGGTTTAGCGGATCAACTGCGGTAACTAACAGATGATATTGCGCAGGCGGAAGGCGCTCAAATTTATCCTTCTATCCGAAATGCCGCAATTTAACCCCTCCACGTAGCGTAGAGTAAATCCTTAAGCTGGCGCCCGCTAGTGTCGCCAAGGCATAGATAGCCAAGTATATATATCTGGCATCAAAAGAAAAAGACCCTATCATAATGGGGGATATGAAGTAATCTATTATCGCCAGGACTACAATTGCAAAAGCTATCATGTAAGGATGAAGCAATCTACGGCCCCGTCGTATCACAAGCATCACAAAGGATTCTTCGTTATCCTCCGTACTGTCAGCGCTGGCAAGGACTTTGGATAGCAGTCCCTTTTCGTGAAGAATAGGATATGTTATCAGTGCTGAGGCATTGTATAAAAACAATGATACTATGGCCAGGAAACCCCAGATAAAGACGGTGATATTGTGGACGGCGTGGTAAATGCCAAAAGACATGCAGGCCAACGTGTACTGCCAGATAGCCAAGCCAGTTATTGCGTCCCAGAAGGCTCCTGACGGGGACGCTGAGCCACGGTATCTTGCCACCTCCCCGTCAGCCAAATCAAGGACGGTGAATAACAGCAGCAACAATGCCCCTATTATCCAGTATATAGGATTGGCAAAGGTGAGGAATACTCCACCTATAATCGCTATGAGGAAGCTCAGTGAAGTTACCTGATTAGCAGAGGCGCCTATTATGAGAAAGAATTTAGTAAAATATATCGATACCCTACGAAGGATATTCCTTTCAACCCACCCCATTTGATAGAACTGATCTTCTCTCGACTGACAAATCCTTCTCAATTCGTCTATTGATTCAATCATTTGAATCTCACTATGAATGCCCAACCTTAATGCTGCGAATATCAACACCAGCTTGCAGCATGCCTCCAAAGACTGGTAGAGAGAGTAATCCCCTTGGGAGCTCTATCCCAAAATAGGACCAGGGGTGAACATCGGTTACTTGAAACCGGGCAGCAGAAAGCTCATCCCTAATGCTTTGTAAGGAAAAGCTTATCTGGTGAGTAGGCTCTCTCCACTGCTTCCCGGTGAACAAAAAACGGATTACCCTTCTATAAAGTGTGAAGTCATTTACTGGTACCCCCAGGGCGAGGACACCGCCGTTTTTCAAAGCATCATGAATCTTCTTTAGCAGCATGCCAGCATCTGCCAATGTTAGGTGCTCCAAGAGATGATAACAAAGGACCTTATCAAAATACCCACGGTAGCTCATTCCAAGGGCATCCATACATATAAATTCAAGGCGCTCTTCGTCTGCGAATAGCTGTTTTGCCTGGTCAATAGCATATTCAGAAATGTCAATCCCAGTAACCTCCGCCCCGTATCTACTTAGTGGAGAAGATAACCGGCCCAGCCCGCAGCCGACATCTAAGATCCTTTCCCCTGGTTTGGGATCTAAGAACTCAAGAATCGTTGGGAAATCCCTCACACTCCTCAAGCGGCGAAGGCCTTCACTGCGCTCGAAGAAGTCTTGATCATACTTACCCGGCAGGCTTTTTGCCATCTGCTATCCCCTATTCCCCCCTTTGGTAGAAACACCTTCCCTGGCATGTACTAGCTTCTCATATAAAACAAGCGTCTCCTTCGCAATCTGGCTCCAACGGAACCGATGAGTCGCCAAATCCTTTCCTTTAGCTGAAAGCTCCTGCCTCAGCGACTCGTCTCCCAGCAAACGAATAATGGCATCGGCAATATCATCTGGGTTATTTGGGTCTATGAGTATTGCACTTCCTTCCTCCAGATTTACCACGTCTTCTATGGGCCCTATTCTGGAAGCAACCACCGGCAGGCCAAAGGCCATGGCTTCCAAAAGCACGACACCTTGAGTCTCATACAGGGTGGGGAAGACAAAAACAGTGGCCTCTTGATACTCTTTATACAATGGCTCCGTGGCAAGCTCACCAGTGAATTGCACATAGGCAGAGAGGTTGTTGGCCGCCACGAATTTGGATATCGTATCGAAGTATGATCTTTCTTCAATAAACCCAGCGAAAATGAACCTGGTGTCAGGATATGCATTCAACACCCTGGGTATGGCCTGAACTAATGCCAATTGGTTTTTCCTGGGGCATATCTTGGCAGGATATAACACAGCCTTGATGGAGGTATCCGAATAATTACCCGGATTACTTTCCACAAACTCAAAGATGTCATCCACCTCCACGCCATTGGGAATTTGTGTAATTCTCTTTGGGTCCACACCGAACTTCAGAACCAGCTGTTGGGCAACGACATTGGTCAGGGCAATTAGGTGGTCAGCTTTTTTAAATACCATCACTTCTAATATATGCCTAAGCCTATTAGCTGTGGTGGGACGCATAACTATGTAGGAGTTATGGGTGGTGTGAACCACGGGGATTCTCCAGCGGAATAGCTTTCTGGCTGCTAAGATTCCAGCAGCCGGGAACTGACTATGTGTATGGATGAGGTCTATTTCCTTGCTCTTAACCAAGCGGCGTAGTCTCAGCGTCGCCAGCACAGCGAAAATTGTGATTCTGAGGACATGGCGAATAAAACCTGAGTCAGCCAGGGGTGGATTCCAAACTTCGTGATAGGTTACATCTGTTTCCAACTTGCGATGGACCTCTGCTGCTATGTCAATAACATCAACATTGCAGCCTAACTCTGGGAGACACCTGGTCAGTCGATATATAATCTTCTCCACCGCACCAGCCGCAGTGGGTGGCGCTGGTACTGCACCCGTGGCTATGTGAACTGCTCTCACTGCCTCTCCTTGATCAAGTACAAAACATTTCGGGAGAAAAGCCTGGGAAAATACTTCCAGAACATCTTGGGCAAGAACTCGTAAAACTGAATTTGCAGACCAAAGTACCTCTCGACCTGGAAGCTGAGCTGCCCGCACCAGAAGCAAAAGCCATTTTCGGCTCGTTTAGTCCGATAAGCCTCGTAGTCAAGCGAGGCATTGAAATTTTCAACAAAGGGGAAATCGGCGAATAGATAGCGCCATATTCGTTTAATCTTCTCAATCATACCCTTAGGTCTTATGTCTTGCATACGCTCATCCTGTAAATTACATCTTCCCTCAAGGCAGTCACCACGAGCTTTTGTGGACATACAGGCTCACATCTGCATTCAGGTAGATCAGATTGTGGTCGGCGGAGTTATTCAAGTTCAGCTCAAGCTCCTCAATAAATCCTGGGTCGTCTAGAAAGAAGCGATAGAATTCCCTATCTTGCCGGCTTATGGCTATATAGTGGGGCGATTCTTCATCAAGCTGTCCTTCAACAACCACCACATCATTTTGGAGGGATAACCGGCTAAAGCCGATGAGCCGATAGCGCTCGACGTTTTTCACCTCGCCCATGGGCCACGCTCCCGTTACATAACCTTCGCTTGTATTATCGTGGAAAAAATGCAGCCCGGCAACATCCCCCGGAGAGAAATAATCCATTGCTTCGTTTCCATAATGTGCTACAACATGCAAAGGGACACCGATAATGAGCGACAGGCAAAAGATAAAAGTCAGCTCGCGTTTCTTCGTGCTGAGGAGTTCCGCTCCAAAGTATGCCATTGGCGCCAAGGCAAAGAGATACAAGCGATGCAGCAGTTCTTGCCCATAAGCGAGCGGCAAAAGCAGCAGCGGGGCTAGTGCAATAGCCAAGATAGGGATAGCGGCGCCCAATTTTCTCTTAACCAACAAGACCAGGACAACCCCCGCGACTCCGATTAGAGCAAACATTGCCGAGAACGGCAGCCTGGTTATCGCTACAGCAACATGGGACTCGCTACCTGTAAAGTGTCCAGTGACTTCCCTCCCGGTGACGGCCCCAGGATCAACGACGAAAGCCCCAGGGCTCTCTGAACCTGGAGCTGGGAAAACGCGATTCATGATGAAACGTTCAGCCCCAATCGAATCCCAGCACACCACTAACAGCAGACAAAGCACCACCGCCAGTGCCATCGTCTTGCTTCTTTTTACTAACCAAATCGCCACCAAAATGCATAGAGCGGCAAGGGCGGTAAGCAAATGAGTGATTGCCAGGGCAGCAAAAACAAGAACTACCAGACCCAAGAAGATAGGGCTCTTGGAATCCTTCTTCCAGACGGAAGCACTGGTAACCAGGGCCAGCAATGTCAACAGCAGAAATAAAGCGATGGCTTGTGGACCAAAATAATCCTGTCCAATCCAGTTTGCTAAATAGAAAAGCCAGGCCCCGGCCCAGCAATAGTTGCTTCGCGCTTCACCCAAGGTGTTTTTCAGGAAAAGGTACAGGGGCAAAAGATAGAGCAGTTGCATAAAGAAGGGAAACATACCCAGCACTGGCTCAAGGTCTATGGAACCTACCTTGAACGCCATAGCGGATATAATAAAGGCGCCTGGCCAGGCCTGATACCATAATACTGTGGGGTCAAAATGACCTTGCCTGACGATATAATCAACCATCCCAAGGACTCTATATTCATGGTCAACAAAGGGTGGCGAGCCTCCCGTTATCACAGGGATTAGCCAGAGGGCACTAATGAATACTAATAACTGCAAACACAGTAGCTTGCCATGCCTCTCAGAGGAAACCCAGAGGATGGCCGAGGCGACAGTCAAGAAGGCCAAAGCTACGAAGAAGGTCACGGGCAAACCATGAATCAGCCCGTAAAACCCGATCTCAAGCTTGGCGGACAGAATACTATGCAACCATAGCAGGACAGCTACAGCAGTCAACAGGACTGATATTCGCTCTGTTCGCCATCCCGAGCAGGAAGTCTTGAGCTTCATTACAGCTTCACTACCCAGGCCGCTCCTTAACAAGAGGCCCATTCAGGCCCCGCCTCTCTTACCTTGCGCCTCTCCAGTATCCATACACAAATCCCAGACCTACGCTGAAGATGCAGATGAGCAGAATGGAAAGCTTCTTCAGCTCCGGTACGTAGTAGATCCTCTTTATCCTTCGCGGGATATACTTCAGGAGCAGGGTCTTGAGATAGGACCTCTCGGTGGCTATCGGATCAGCAGAGGGGGTGACCTTTCTTAGCAGCGCTTTGGAGTATCCTTGATAGAAAGACCTTTTGAGCAGCATTTTCACCTTCACCTTCGATGGGGGGATTTTATGGTAAACGACGGCTTCAGGGTTATACATAACCCCCTTGCCCAACTTTTGCCTCATTCTCAAAGCGAACTCTGGTTCTGCTCCCTGCATATAGGAAGTCCCACTTTTTGCGAAGCCTAGCTTCTCGTTAAATAAACCTACTTTTTCAAAAACCGCCCTTTTAAAGCTCATGTTCGGGCCAAAAGCATTTCGCACCTCGCTGATTCCCTCCTCTGCAAATCCCTCATGGATTACGCCAACTAACCAGTAGAGCTCTTCGGGAAAATAATCAGGTTTGCCGGAAACCCATATCGGCAGGATCTTGCCACCAACTGAGATCGCATCGAACTTCTCATAGGTATCGACTAGGTTCTCCACCCAGCTTCTCTCAGCAACCGCATCATCATCCATGAGTGCGATAATGTCACCGCGTGCCGCTTCAACTCCGACATTTCCAGCCCCAAACGCACCTCGGCTTTCCTCTGTCGCAAGAATCTTAATGTTACTCTGGCTGCCGTAATCTCTCACGATCCTTTCATGCAGTTCTTCATTGCCATCAACAACTATGATGATCTCCATCTCCCGATGAGTTTGTTCCAATAGACTGTCTAGCGCCTCTACCAGGTTTTGGTAGTTATCGAGGCTATGAGTGCATACTATAACGGATATGAGCATAATGATTCAAGCCCTTGATTATTGCCAGCGGAACCCTTTCGCTGTCAGCGTTCGCCCTATTTTAGGTCCATGCTTCAGGGAGCTGAGCTTGGGGGGGTTGACCTTCGCCTATGGTGAATGGGTATCTCACCCACAGTATACCCTTTCTCGGCTATCTCGACCAACAGGTTCACTTCGAGTCGGAGCCCGACGGCTTCTAGCTCTAGAGCGCTCCTGGTTCACGTTCACTTTCCCTCGTAAGCCTGGCCTGCTCGGGCTACTGCTCTTTCGGCCTAAAGATTGACACGAATATCGCTAACAGAAGCATCTCCACGCCGAGGAGTCCCGCCACTAAACCAGGTATTGCCAACTTGTTATTCTCGTACAGGTCAACGAACCGCACCGTGCCATGTGGAATTTCATACGGTACTATGGCTAACACGAGCCCCAGCCCAGTACATGCACCTACAATCCCTGCCACCAGAAGAATTCGCCTCCCACGCTTGGCAAGAAGGAAACGAGTGAGACGGCCAGCAGTGGCAAACCTATGTACTGAGGCATAGAGCTGGGCCGCCATGCCGAAAACGGCAATTTGGAGACCAATCAGGCAAGCGAGCACGGCTGAGACCATGATCACAAATTCTTGTGGCTTGTTGAGCATAGGCATAGGCTTGGCCAGAAACCAACCTATCAGCGCAATGCCGGTGACAAGCAGGAGGATTCCCGGCACTGTAAACAGGAGACTAGGATTATAGAGCATGAGGGAACCAATAATAGTCTTTAGGATGGTGTAACCGTCCCTTAGCCCACGCAGTTTACTCTTTCCTACTCTCGGACGATAGTCCAGAAACAATTCAACGGTTCGCAGTCCCATGCGGGCACTCTTGAGAGCAATCTCAGCCTCTATCCCGAAGCCATTTGATGTAAGCTCCATCTTTTCAAGGTGACGCTTCTTGACTCCATATGATCCGCTGCATGGATCAGAGGGTTTAAATCCGTAGAGTTTCTGTGTTAGCTTGGTCAAAATGGCGTTTCCGATCCTATTCATTACGGGGATATGCTCTCTGCCATACACTCGGGAACAAACGACCATGTCATGGGTTGCTAATACTGCAGCCATTTCTGGGATAACCTCTGCGGGGTAGGTAGCATCTGCATCGATCCAGATCACGTTTTCCCCCTGGGCATTTGCAATTCCTGCCCTGAGCGCTCGTCCTTTACCCCTTTCGCCATCGCGACAAACTAGCTTGCAAGGAAACTCCCGTGCCACTTCCCTTGTAGAATCCGTGGAACTATCGTCTACCACTATCACTTCGAATGTGTCATCGATCACCGAAAGAATGTCCCTGAGTACTAAGGGCAATCCCTCTTCTTCATTAAATGCGGGTATTATGATGGAGTTCTTCACTGCTCGAGCCACTTTCTCTTTACTGTAGGTCGGCACGACGACAGAAGCAATAGATCGAGAAGATTGCCGTGATTTGGACACTGCCTCCACCTCTTCATTCAGCTTGCGGCGACAGGAAAGGTGCCACTCATTCACTGGCTGCACCCATACCTGTTACTTGGGTCTGCCCCTCAGCGGGAGCAGAGCAAATATAGGAAATCGGCGAAGACAACTGTCTTCGCACAGCACTAAAGACGGGTCAAAGACCCGCAACGGCGGTCCCTCTGTCGAGGGAGCAATTTGGAACGAGTAGGACTAAAAAGCTAGCGAGCTTCCTCAAAGAAGATTGCACTCGCTTATATCACATCGGCCAGCCCCTGTCAATATGATTCGCTTAACTTCTCTTCACTTTACCTCCCATCGTTTACGATTCGTGCCCATTATTTACTTTTCACCACATATTTAAACTCTTCTTCAATGGAGATGTCTTGTGCTAAGACACATATCGCAGTAGAATAGCGCAAGCTAGGGGTTTGCTAGGTAAGACCAAGCCCAGCCAGGCGGATTTGGAGAGGCGAGAAGGAGGCGGAATGAGGAAGCCAGGGATTGCGCGTTAGTCCCATTGCTGATACTGGTGCTCGTCGTTGGGGCTGTTGGGTGTGGTGGGGGCAATGGAGAGGAGACGGCGACTCCGACTCCGACTCCCACGCCGACAACGGACGATCTTCCTGGCAAGGCTAGTGTTACTGGCCAGATCGTTTGCTGCTTCCCAAAGCGCTCGGTCCTATCGTGTGCTGCCCGCCATACGAGACGTTATAGAATGCGCAATTGGTTTGTGAGCACCGCGCTCGATAGAGACTGGGTTTCTAGGAAATCGTTAGGGGTAGCATCGATGGAAGGAAGCTCAGGAAAGAGGTGCCTCTATAGGTGGTCTGGAAAGTTACTTTCGGCTGACGGCCTTAGCCGCTATTTCGCAGCCTCTTTTTGGGCTATTGACTCTTGATGTCGCCTTGCCTCGCAGTCGTCCATGGCTCTGCTTGATTGCAGGCATAAGCTCGATTTCGCCGAGGCCCATCCCGGCAGCTTGCCTTCTTAGCACTGCCAACCTCTTGCCTGCGTTACGGCAACGGCGCAGTGCTTGAGTGTAAGTCTCACTGTCTATCTGCCATGCCTCGTCGATGAGCTTGACAAGGCGATTATCCTCTTATGTTCCTTGACTTCGCGTCGGGTGGGCCGCGCTGCGACATCCCTTCAGTGCACTCTCAAGTTGAGCGCAAGCAGCACCGATATGTTCTGCGACCGTCTGCCGAAAGCTTGGGCTGGCCTTGCTTGGGCGCACATGAACAGTGATAATCCAGCTGAGGAGCCCGCTCATAGGCTGTCAGTCAGTTCTGTGACTGTCGGGATCCGACGAAAAGCTCATTGCCCAGTCTCCGAGGCTTGCCGAGCCTACACCGCAACATACTCACGGATGTCCACTTGGACGCCAGCTCGGGCCGCTTCTTCTGCGCACCGGAGCAGCTGCCCAGCCGGCAAAAGGTCTTATCCCTCCCTCCGTTGGTCCTAGCTACACGCTCGAGCAACCTGACGGTGCTGGTGCCCACGCAGATCACACGCCTGCCCTCTGATCTGGCCGGGCTGATGCACAAAACTCGACGAAGCAAGCACTCACCCCTTTACAATATAGATTTGGGGGGCTAAGATAGCTTTGATTTGGGGCGGTTAGCTCGGTGGTGAGAGCGCTAGCTGCACACAAAAAGGGGCGAAAAGGTATTGCATGTCTTATTACCACATCTGGTCCATTGGCTGTCAGATGAACAAGGCGTACTCGGAGCAACTGGCGACCGACTTGGAGCGATTAGGCTATAGGTCTACCGGGGATATCGAGGAAGCTGGCATTGTAGTAATCAACAGTTGTGTTGTACGACAGAGTGCTGAAAACCGCGTCCTCTCCAAGTTGAACTCGCTGATACCCCTCAAGAGACTCAATCCAGACACGGTAGTGGCTCTGGCTGGCTGCATGGTTGATCCTGGCATTGCCGAGCTAAGACGCCGTTTTTCTCATGTTGACCTTTTCCTCAAGCCGGGGGAATCAGCTGAGCTGTTGGAGTTGGCCAGGGCGCGAGTTCCGGAAGGTGTGCAGGACTTCACCCCGTTGCCACCGCCACCGAGCGCCTTTGTCACTATCATCGAGGGCTGTGATAACTTCTGCTCCTATTGTATCGTCCCTTACCGGCGTGGAAGGGAGAGGAGCCGCCCTCTGACTGAAATCCGCTGTCAGGTGGAAAGCCTTGTTGAGCGCGGCGTGAAACAGGTTACTCTGCTAGGGCAGAACGTGGATTCCTACGGTCACGACCTTCCAGGTATGCCTGATCTGACAGATTTACTCAAGGAGTTGAACTCTGTTGAGGACCTCGTGCGAATTCGCTTCCTCACCTCCCACCCCAAGGATATGACCCAGAAGCTTATCCGGGCTGTGGCCTCTCTGGACAAGGTCTGCGAATCTGTCAGTCTCCCCGTTCAAGCTGGGGACGATGAGATTCTGCGGGCGATGGGTCGAGGCTATACTGCACAAAACTACCGTGAGTTGGTTGAGCGAATACGCAGTGTTGTCCCCGGCGTGGCGCTCTCAACCGATGTTATTGTGGGTTTCCCTGGAGAAACCGAGGTACAGTTTCAGAGGACACTCGATCTGCTCTCCGACATCAGGTTCGATACTGTTCATGTCGCTGTCTACTCCCCGCGCCCCGGCACACTGGCATCGAGGAAATTTGAGGATAATGTTCCCCCGTCGGAGAAAAGGAGGCGGTTACAGAAGGTCGAGGAACTAGAGTCTGAGATAGCCTCTGAGATCAATGCTCAACTCCTGGGGCAGACGGTGCAGATACTGGTGGAGGGGGATAAGAAGGGGAGGTGGTGGGGTCGTACCCGAACAGGAAAGTTAGTGTTCTTCGACGATGACTCCAGTCGCTTGGGGCAACTAGTCGAGGTCGAGGTTGAGAAAACGAGCCCTTGGTCGCTCCAGGGGGTGTTCAGACCAGCAACATAGGGATGGTCAGGGAGCGCGGGAAAAAGCTTCAGCCCAATGAGAGATCGATGTGGTAGTCCTTGAGCACAGCTTTTATTGCTGCTGCCGACTTTTCGTCGGGTAGCGTGAGGGGCAAACGCGGCTTGCCCACAGCGAATCCCAAATAGTTTAAAGCGTATTTGATGGGGATGGGATTGGAGACAATAAACAAGGCGTTGACCAAGGGCAACAGCCTGCGGTGGATAGTAGCAGCCTCCGTCGTTCCCCCGCTAATTGCTTTGGAGATCATCTCCTTGATCTGAGTTCCCACCAGATGAGAGGCGACGCTGATAACTCCATAGCTACCCAGAGAAAGCAGAGGGAAAGTGTCGCTATCATTGCCGCTGTAGAGTAGAAAGTCCTTATGCACCCCATCGAGGACCTTAGCTGACTGCCCCAGATCGCCGCTCGCTTCCTTTAACCCAACGATGTTGTCGACTCGGCTTAGCTCAATAACTGTTTGCGGGGAGAGACTGGTGATACTGCGACTAGGCACGTTATATAGGATGCAGGGCAGGTTTGTTCCTCTGGCAATGGTCTGAAAGTGCTCCAATAGCCCTTGTTGAGTAGGCTTATTGTAGTAAGGCACCACCAGTAGCGCAGCATCGACGCCGATCGTCTCTGCTTCCGTGGTAAGCTCCAGGCTCTCCTTGGTATTGTAGCTACCGGTGCCGGCCACCACTGTCCCTCTCTTCCCCACTGCGGAATTCACCTCAGCGAAAAGTCGTAACTTCTCCTCTCGGCTGAGGGTGGGTGACTCACCGGTGGTGCCCGAGACTACTACTCCGTCGCTCCCCGAGTCAAGTAATGCCAATGCCAGTCTTTTTGCCTGCTCGTAATCCACATCCCCCTTCTCATCGAAGGGGGTTACCATCGCAGTAAGCAGACGCCCCAAATCTAGCAATTGATATCTCCTCGCGTTTCTTAGAGCCAGCCCTTTGAGACCAGTTCCTCAGCAATCTGGACGGCATTGAGAGCTGCCCCTTTGCGTAAGTTATCAGCAACGACCCACATCGCCAGTCCATTGGGGTGTGAAGCATCGCGACGTATGCGCCCGACAAAGACATCGTCAGTTCCAGCCACCGACCAGGGATGGGGATAGAGGCTGATAGGGGGGTCATCCAACACTTTAACACCGGGGGCAGTGGCCAGGATATTTCGTGCCTCCTCAGGGCTCATGGGATCGCTGAACTCAACGTGGATTGCTTCACCGTGTCCGGCAACTACTGGCACGCGTACACAGGTCGCTGAAATGGCGATACTCTCATCATGAAAGATCTTCCTCGTCTCATGGATCATTTTCCACTCTTCCTTAGTGTAGCCGTCATCAAGGAATACATCGATCTCAGGGAGCAGGTTGAAGGCTATCTGGTGAGGGTAAACATGAGGGACAGTGCTCTTTCCCTCAAGGATCAGCCTCGTTTGGCTATTGAGCTCATCTACAGCGGCTGAGCCCGTGCCCGATACCGCCTGGTAGGTATCCACCACGATCCTCTTGATGGGATTTGCCTTATGCAGCGGATAGAGTGCGACCACCATCTGAATAGTGGAGCAGTTAGGATTGGCAATTATACCTTGATGATGCTCCAGGTCCTCGGGGTTGACCTCAGGAACCACGAGAGGGACATCGGGATTCATTCTGAAGGCGGCGCTGTTATCGACCACTACCGCGCCTCTCTTGGCTGCTATCGGTGCAAAGTGCTTACTGACCTCGCTCCCCGCGGAGAATAGTGCTATATCTACCGGGTCAAACGAGTTGGGCATGACCTCCTCGACCTCGATCTCTCGATGATTTACAAATAGCTTCTTCCCTGCTGATCTATCGGAGGCAAGTAGATGGACCGAGGCCATGGGAAAATCCCTCTGCTCCAGGACCTTGATAAACTCCTGTCCCACGAGCCCAGTGGCCCCGACAATAGCAGTGTGATATTTTCTCATCAGCAAAGACCCTAGCAACTCTCCTCCTCAAGACCCAGAAGCTTGTCCAAGCCAAAGACCGCCTCCTTGAGTTCGCCCACCTTCTTGATGGCCAGGGTAACGCAAGGCATGAAGGCTTCTCGACTTATCTGGTCAAGTCGTATCCTCAGTGTTTGACCCGATGCGCCTAGAATAATCTCCTGGTGAGCAAGCATCCCTGGCAGCCGCACGGAATGTAGCGCCACTCCCTCAAACTCGCCACCGCGACAGCCGGGAATGCTCTCACTTGTGGCAGAGGCGTGAACAAAGGCCTTGCCTCTGGATTCAACCATCTCCCTAGCCGTAGCCAGGGCGGTTCCCGATGGCGCATCAGCCTTTTGCTCATGGTGCATCTCGATAATCTCAGCATAATCGAAGAACCTAGCTGCTGTTCTTGCCAGGTGAATCATCACTGCCGCTGCCAAGGAGAAGTTGGGGGCGACCACTGCCCCTATTCCTTGCCTCTGACACAGGCTCTTGATCTCGTCGAGATCCGCAGCGGATAGCCCTGTGGTTCCGATCACCAGCCTGACATTGTGTTTTGCTACAGTTCGCACTGCAGACATCGTGGCCTCGACCGTAGTGAAATCTACCAGAACGTCGGGGGGATTGCGTCTAAGAGTCGCTTCTAGGTCAGCAGACAGCGGGATGGAGCGAGAACCATCGGGTAAGAGTAGCTCTTCGCCCTCCGCCCTTATATCTACTCCAGCCACTGCTTCAAGCTCTGGATCTCGACACAGGGCCCTGAGCACCTCTTGCCCCATCTTTCCCAACGCGCCGTGCACCAAAACCTTTACTTGCCCCATCAGCTTCTTGCTTCCTCACCACTGTTCGTCTATCTATTCCTGCTGGGGTGGCCGCTTTGGGTAATCGCTCCTGGGTCGCTCTCTTGAGGCTCCCCTATTTCCAGGTCCTCTGTCCTCATCGCGATAGGGGCGCGGAGGCCCAGACCCTGTATGTCTTTTGAAGGGATAGTTTGGGGGCTCCTTCTGGTCAGCTCCCAAGCGGGCACCTGGTATCTGAGACAGCTTTTCGAGCACTGCACGACGGGAAAGATTGATCCTGCCCATGCGATCGATCTCAGTGACCATGACCATGACCTCGTCACCAACCTTGACCACATCCGCAACGCTGGCTGCTCGATAGTCGGCCAGCTCGCTGATGTGCACCAGACCCTCCTTGCCGGGCAGGATTTCAACAAAAGCTCCGAAGTTGGTTACCCGGGTCACTCGACCGGTGTATGTCCCGCCTACCTCAACATCCCTGGTCAGTTCCTCAATTATTTTGATGGCCTTTTGGGTTGCCTCCTCGCTCGGTGAGCCAATAAGGACAGTGCCATCGTTCTCGACGTCAACGGTCACCTTGGTCTCGCTCATTATCGACCTAATGGTCCTGCCCCCGGGGCCAATCACGTGGCGGATCTTCTCAGGGTCAATTGTTATTTTGGTTAGCCGAGGCGCGTATTTGCTTATTTCTGGTCGGCTGGCGCTAATGGTCTCTTTCATTCTCTCCAGGATGAACAGGCAGGCGTCCCTTGCTTGGCTCAGACACTTCTCCATAATCTCATAGCTTACGCTCTTTATCTTGATGTCCATCTGGAGCGCTGTTATCCCCTCAGCCGTTCCTGCCACCTTGAAGTCCATATCGCCAAGGGCATCCTCCAGTCCATCGATGTCACTGAGCACGGCAAATTTGCTATTCTCTCCCGTTACCAGGCCCATGGCTACGCCCGCTACCGGTGTCTTGATGGGTACACCGGCGTCCATGAGGGATAAGGTACTGCCACAGACGCTTGCCATGGAAGTGCTGCCGTTGGAACTCAATACCTCGGAGACGAGGCGAATTGTGTAGGGGAAATCGACCTCATCGGGCAGCACAGGAGCCAAAGCTCGTTCTGCCAGTGCTCCGTGTCCGATCTCACGACGCCCGGGAGAGCCCATACGCTTTACCTCGCCTGTACTGAACGGGGGGAAGTTATAGTGGTGCATGAAACGCTTGCTCTCCTCCTGTCCAATCCCATCGATCTGTTGCTCCTGTCCTGGCGAGCCGAGGGTTGCGATGGTTAGCACTTGGGTCTGCCCTCTGGTGAACAATCCTGAGCCGTGAGTGCGAGGGAAAGTCCCCACCTCACAACTGATGGGGCGAATATCGGTCAAGCCTCGGCCATCGGGCCTAGTTCCTTCCTCCAGGATGAGTGCCCTCACTCTTTCCTTAAGCCCTAACTCTAAGGCTGAACTTATCTCCTGGGCAGAATAGGTGCTTCCCCACTTCGCCTCGATCTCTTCCTTGAGCTGATCTAAAACATCCTCACGCTCTTCTCGGTCTTTCCAACCAAGTCCCGGCCCAAGCTTTTCCCGAATAGTGGCGGTGACATCTGTTTGGAGTTCTGAGCTAAGCTCCTTGGCCTTGAGCTCCATTTTTGGTTTGCCAAAAGCTTCGATAAGCCGTTCCTGGAGATTGACCACCTCCTGGTTTGCGTCCTGGCCGAATTTGATTCCTTGGAGTACGATATCCTCTGACAACTCCTTTGCCTCTGCCTCTATCATGACTGCTCCATCTCTGGTGCCGGCGATAACAAGGTCTAGCTTACTTTGGGTAAGCTGGGTGAAGGTAGGGTTGAGCACATACTCTCCATCTATGTAGCCGACCCGAGTAGCAGCAACTGGCCCGCTGAAGGGAATGTCCGAGATGCCGAGTGCTGCCGACGCACCGATGATAGCCAGGATATCGGGATCGTTCTCCTGATCCGCTGAGAGCACAGTCATTACCACTTGGATATCGCGGCGAAAATCCTTGGGGAAAAGTGGGCGCAAGGGCCGATCAGTAAGCCTGCTTGTCAGCACTGCCTCCTGGCTGGGCCTCCCCTCCCTCCTGAAGAAACTGCCGGGGATTTTCCCTGCGGCATAAAGCCTCTCTTCGTAGTCTATAGTAAGCGGCAGGA
The DNA here is from genome assembly GCA_030619685.1 of Dehalococcoidia bacterium. The sequence goes on along the minus strand of JAUXAX010000013.1, from coordinate 3,028 downwards.
AGTCTATCCCTTCCCTGGGTTCGGCGCTGGTGCACGCGGTAATCAGAACTACGGTCTCACCGTAGTGGACAGTGACTGCTCCGCTAGCCTGCTCAGCGAGCCTTCCGCTTTCGATGCGCAGGGTTCTTCCGGCGATATCACACTGAAAATCGTTTGTCATCTGGTTTTACCCTCTCTCCTATTGCCCCACCAAGCCCCTCTCCTACTTGCGAAGACCGAGCCTTGCTATCAGTTGTCGATAGCGATTCACATCGTTATTGCTGAGATACCGCAAGAGGCGGCGCCGTTGCCCCACCAGCTTCAAAAGACCTCTCTGGGAATGATAGTCATGGGTGTGCGATTTGAGGTGTTCAGTCAACTGATTTATCCTTTCAGTAAGCAGCGCAACCTGGACCTCGGTTGAGCCGCTATCCCCCTCCCGAAGCTGAAATTCGTGGACGATAGCATCCTTCTTCTCTTTTTCTATCATCTAGTTACTCCATTTTGCCAACAGCAGATTATTATAACATAGGACGAGAGACCATGTAAATTGGCTTTTGTTGAGACTGTTTAGCAACATATTTCCTCCCGCCCACCCTAATATAGCTTCGGGCGCTATGTCCCCGCACCCCTTTTTCGCCCTTGCTGGAGCTTATCTTGCTGGCTAGAGTCGCGTCTCCTCTGTTGAACGCTCAGCTCAAACAGGGCGAGAAGGGAACGAAGCTAGGATGATAGGTGAGGACTCTGGTAGGATAAGGGAAGGGCATAGCTCCCAAATCCTGCACGATAGAACGCAGAGCCAGGGTTTTGAGGTGGTTCTCAAAGAGAGGAGGGTAAACCATAAGCTCACCCCCCTGGGCTTGATGACGTCCATGGGAAGGGACGCTTTTTCGGCAGAACCGAAGAGCGATAGCTCCCGGTTGCGGGAGCTGTCGCTACTTACTTCGAACCTACTTCGCCTGGGATCAGTAGGTCATCTTTCTAGCAGCCCGTCTCCTGAGCCACATGCCCAAAGCCAAAGAAACCAGCGCTAACCCGCTGACCATGGCTATCTTCTCGGCCAATGTGGTGTTGACGGCCACGGTGCTCAGGGCCACTGCTGGCATCAAACCAGCCCTCACCATCGGCTTCAGGGCGGGATGGTCATCAATGAACTCGGCCACTGGCGGGCTGAGCTCGTAGTAAGCCGATACCAAGGCTGAGCCTACAGGGTTGGTCACCAGATACTGGTCTCGGAAATCCCGCAGCGTCTCTACATGACTGTCGAGATAGGAGCCGTAGGCCGCGGTAGCGATGAAGCAGCCTCCTCCTCCTCCCCCTCCTCCACCTCCTGGGCCAGGTGTAGGCGTGGGTGAGGGCCCACTACCAGCAAGTACTAAGTTTCCCCAAGTACCAAGGTTCAACGGGTCGAATCCCGCCGTTGGCCAGCCCCAGGCCGCAGGAGCCCAGACGTCGACAGCTCCAACGATCAAGCCAACAGTCTGTCCTGGAGATGTAGCCAGGTCGAAACCCGACGGATCTCCGCTGTTTAAAGGCTTCTTGAACTCGTAGTACCAGTTCCCCCCGCCATGGGTACAGTCACCCGTGCCGTTTGTGACACCAGGGAAGAACAAAAAATCAGGAGCGACTGGGGGAAGCGGGGGGGGTAACACTTGGGCGCCCCACCAGAATAAATCCAGATAGTCCAGACCACCATGTGGAGGTGCTAAACCCGAGACTAAGCCCGGCGCCTGCCCCATGCCGTCCTCATTCCAAGGAGTCAGAGCCCCGTCGTGCCCGCCGGAGAGATTCGTATCAAAGAATGCGCCAGATGTGTCACCCGGCACGGGCTGTTGGATTGGTCCGACCCATAGGTTGAATGTCAAGTCAGGTATTTCGAAGGCCATGTACAGCATGGTCGCATCATTTTTCACATAGCCAATACCACTGGGACCTTGTCCTGGTATCAAGACAGTGCCTCCTCCTGATGGCACAAGGTCGACAATGGTAAACTGGGTGGCGTCTGTCCACTCACCGACTCCGATGACTCCATCTATTACCGGTGTCGTCGTAGCCCAACTGGAGATGATCACCTCCCCGGAGTGTGCAAAAGCAACACCTGTTGTGCCTGCAGGTATAGCCACTAACATAAGTATTAGCGCCGCTACTAATGAAACGCTCTTCTTTTTCATCTCTGTATCACCTCCTTTCCTTTAGGCCTTTGCCTCATCGCCCGTCGACCTCGGGAATAGCGAGCATCGCAAAGAATTAATTGGACGCGGCTCAATCGCCACGTACAGAGGGGCAATTTGTGCCAGGAGGCGCCTGGCAAATTGCTGCTATCGTGCAGATGGTGATGCACCTAGTACTACAGTACCACGTACTATAGTAGATGCACCCCATATAGCACAATTATCGCACACTGTCAACTTAACTTTTCCTCCCACCACATTTGTTAAGTTAACCTTTCCTCCCAACTTTGGGCTTCTTGGACAGTTTGTTGAAAGAAAACCTAACAAGCGGGCCTACTTTAAAGGCGCAGCCCATGCCCCAGACTCTGCTAGCTCAGCGAGAACGTCGAGCCCTCTTCGGTCTTGGTAACCTCGATGCGCACCGGGAAGGCATCCTTTAGCTCCTCGATGTGGGTGATGACCAATATCTTCTCGAAGTCGTCTTGAATTGAGTTTATGGCTTCTACCAGCTTTTCCCTGCCAGCGCTGTCCTGTGTGCCGAAGCCTTCATCGATAATAAGCGTTGGCAGAGGTGCACCGGCTCGCCTTGCCAGGAGCTTGGACAGGGCAATTCGCAGCGCGAAATTGACCCTAAAGGCTTCGCCTCCGCTGAACATCTCGTAGTTACGTGTGCCCAGCTCGTCCGATATCTTTATCTCCAGGGTCTCGATAGTATCGCCTCTCTTGGTATCGCGCTGGCTCTCGATTCTCAGGTGCATTCGGTTGTCTGTCATCCGGCCGAGCAGCCGGTTAGCCTCCTCCTCGATCTCAGGAAGGGCCGACTCGATGATCATGGCCTGTATTCCTTTCTTGCTGAAGGCAGTGGCCAGTTCATCATA
>JAUXAX010000071.1 GCA_030619685.1 Dehalococcoidia bacterium | reverse complement strand
CGGCCAAAAGCTCTTCGGTTGAGCGCTCGGCTGAGGCCGCAGGCGTGCGGATGACGACGGGCACGGGGGTTGGCGTAGGGGTAATCAGGAGCTCGTCGATCCGGGGGGCTATCAGCACTCCCGTCCCCAAGCATAGCAGGGTCAGGCAGCAACAGAGAGAGAGTACGATGGCGACTACGATAACGATGATCGGGCGGTCGTCCAAGACAACTTTCCTTTCGAGCAGGTTTTCTGGCCGGCACGTCGGCCGGTAGTCTCGCCGTAAAGTGTTGCCACCCTGTTCACCGCTGAGAACGCAGAGTTCGCAGAGCTTTTCTTATATTTCTCAGCGCTCTCAGCGGGCTCCGCGGTTCAAAATAGCCACTATGTTTATGAGCAACACTGAAGAGGGAAGCTGTCCGTCGGCCGGCTGCTACTTATTATAGCAGAAAGGTGACAAAAGGCAACGCCCACACCGTAGCGGCGTGGGCGTTGCCTGGAATGGGTTGAGCAATCTCGAGGATTATAGGTAGTGCTGCCAGGTGCCATCGTGGTAGAGGATGAAGATACCTTGGGCATCGCTCCAGATCATGAGGCCCTCCTCGAAGGGCTCGATGCAGGCCCAGAACCCGCGCTCCTCCATTGTAGCCCAGCCCAGGTTATCCCGCACCCCCGGCTGCTCCCTCCACACCTTGCCGAATCCGAGCTTTGGCTGATAGAGGCCTGACGGAGTCAGAATAGCTGGATCCGACTCGAGATCCCCTTCCTCCCAGGTATCGGTGAATACCTGCCAGGTGTGGTTGTTGTAGAGGACGTAGATTCGGCGCAGATCCTCGCGCCAGAACATGTAGCCGTTCTGGAAGGTCTCCTCAGCGCTCCAGATGCCCTTCTCCACATCAGTGGGGCATCCCAGGCCACCGCGCACCGCGGGGGTCCCAGTCCAGACTTTACCGAAACCCAGGATAGGCGTGACAGAGCACTCCTGGGGAGCTGCTAATTCGACGAGTTCCCACGAGAGGGAGACTTCTGCCATCCCGCCAGCCTCATAGTATTCCAGCTTCAAATGGTGCCAGCCTGCAACCAGGGTGACATCAGCCGTAAAGGTTCGGGCCGCCTGAACATGCCATTCGTTGATGAGCATTTGCTCATCAACCCACAGCCTTGCCCCGTCGTCGGCGGTAACAGAGAAGCGATAGCGCCCTCCTTCGAAGCTCATGCTCCTGGTCCAGCGCACTGAGAGATTGTCGCTTCCTAGCCCATTGCCAAGCGAGCCGAACTCCCAATCGAAGCTAATAATGGGACCATCGTCTCGGACGAAGCTAGGAGAGCCGCTGAGCCCGGTGTTGTCATAGTACTCACCGCGCCAGTGAAGAGAGGGATATTGTTCAGCGTGCTCTTGAACCGGCAACTGGGCATGGAGCTGGTATTCTGTGCGCTCCCACCAAAGTTTTGCCTCGGCCATACCACCGTTTTCGTAATACTCCATCTTAAGTTGGTGCCAGCCTTCGCCGAGGTTGATGGAGGCTTTACGCGTTGAGGCAGCCTGGTCGTACCATTCATTGATCAACAGATGGTCATCAACCCAGAGCTTGACCCCGTCGTCGGTGGAAACGTAGAAGTGATAGACTCCGGCCTCGAAAGCCACGCCTCTGGTCCAGCGGACGGAGAAGCCCTCGGGTCCCAGCCCGCCGCCCGGCGAGCCGAAGCCCCAATCGAAGTTGATGAAGTTCCCGTCGTCTCGGACAAACAAGGGAGAGCCTGCCAAACCAGTGTTTTCGTAGTATTCGCCGCGCCAGTTGGCAGGATTAAGTGGCACCGTTCGCTCCCACCAGACCCGGGCCTCAGCCACACCACCGCTTTCAAAGTACTCTACCTTCAGGGAGTGCCAGCCTTCGATCAGGTTCACAGAGGCTTCATAGGTTTGAGTAGCCTGTTCGTGCCACCGGTCAATGAGCAATTGGTCATCTACCCAGAGCCTGACCCCATCGTCGGTGGCGGTGTAGAACTTATAGCTTCCTCCTTCAAAGTTCACGCTCCTGGTCCAGCGCACCGAGAACTTGTCATTCACTACCCGATCATCACCGGGAGGGCCAAAGCCCCAGTAGAAGTCAATGACGCCGTCGTCTCGGACCAGGACCGGAGACCCACTGAGCTCTCTGTCATTGTAGTATTCGCCCCGCCAAAAAGCTTCCGGGTAGGTTATAGCTTGAGGTGTGGAAGGGAATGATACTACAGTTAGAGCCAGCGCTAAGAAGATGACAACCGTGGCTTGGAGCGCCAGGCCAGCCTTCGACCTCTTTAGCGGAGATTGTCCCATTGTTCTTGAAAACATCTTTTCTCCTCCCTCTTGCTAAGATAGTTACAGCAGTTTTCGGCTTTTAGTTTGATTGATCATCACCCCCTTGATGAGTTTGCGCTCCGCAGCGCAATCGGTTGACTACCTCAGCGAGGTGACCTACTGTTTGAACAAATCCGAAATCTGTCGGGCTATTTCATCGCGATTGGCTTGGGTGACTTCGATAATGGTTACCTGGGGCAAAGCCTTGACGCTGTCGGCCCAGGAGTGAGATCGCAGGGTGATAGTCCCCAGGACAGTTCTATCGCTGTGGATGGCTGCCCAGACTGTGTCCCTGAAAGTCTTAGAGAAAAGCTCCATTTTGCCGATCTCGTCAATGACCACGTAGTCCTTTTGGGCAATGGCCTCTCGGATGGCCGCCACGCCGATATGCTCCAGGTCGGCCAGGTTGACCCCGTATTTGCTAACCCTCATCGGGCTCTTGATGTCCACATGGGCCAAAATGCCCTCCTGCCCATCCAGGGTCACGATTTTGAACCCTTGCCGCCGGCCTCGCTCCTTTATCTCCTCGGTATAGAAGCCGCCTGCCTGGTGGGGCAGTCTCCTCACCACGTCCTTGATGATGGTCGTTTTGCCCACCCGAGGCCGGCCGGTCAACAGAATGGTCTTGCCCATGCTGCCATTAAGTATATCACAAATTGACGAAATTGCAAACTCAAGCAAACAGTAGCCTTGGCCTCGCCAAGCGTCCAGGGCTTACGCAGGTGGGTGCTCAAAACGCATGCTGAGTAGGCGATAGCCGTATCGAAGCGGCGTTTTGAGCCGTTCGCACACTTCGATACGCCCCTGCGGGGCTACTCAGTGTGCGAACTCGGCAAGTGCTGCATCATACCGCCGCGACCACCCCGGCCGATTGCACTGCCTTGGCCCTCACAATTTGAGCTTTTGATAGTGTGTGATATAATATGAGGCGAGAAGAATTGTTTCATGTGAAACATCTGAAAAACCATGGCTAAGATCTGCGACTACGAAGGCAGTTCATACTGTACTGAATTTTGGGAGGGCCAGGGACGAGAATACGAGGACCTGGCTGAGCGCATTGCCCTGCGAAAGCTCTTGCCTCCTGCTGGCGCTTGTCTTCTGGACATTGGAGCTGGCTTTGGCCGCCTGGCAGACCTTTACCACGGCTACCAGCAGGTCGTCCTGCTGGATTACTCCAAATCCATGCTGCGACAGGCCCAGGACCGATTGGGGCGAGAGGGGAGGTATATCTATGTAGCCGCCGATCTATATGTTCTGCCCTTCATTGATTCCCTCTTCGATACCACGGTGACGGTGCGGGTGCTGCACCATGTGCAGAACATCCCCGCCGCTTTACAGGAGGTTCAGCGTGTGCTCAAGCGAGGGGGAGTCTACGTGTTGGAGTACGCCAACAAACGCCACCTCAAGGCTATCCTGCGATACCTGCTGGGCCGTCAAAGCTGGAACCCCTTTGCCCCTGAGCCCTACGAGTTCGTCGAACTCAACTACGACTTCCATCCGGCCTGGATGAAGGCTCGCCTGAGGGAGGCTGGTTTCGCCATCGGGCGGGAGCTGGCGGTATCCTCCTTTCGCCTCCCCCTCCTCAAGCGCCTCATCTCTCCTCGCCCCCTGGCCGCTTTGGACGGGCTGCTGCAGGGTCCCACAGCGTCCTTGAAGTTTGCCGCCAGCGTCTTCGTTCGGGCCGAGGCGGAAAAGGAAACTGCCCAGGCCGAAGGTCGAGGCTTCTTCCGCTGCCCAAGCTGTCATGGAACCGACCTGATCGAGGCGGAGGAGATATTGACCTGTCGGGGCTGCGGCCGGGGGTGGGCCATAGACGACGGCATTTACGACTTCAAAGAGCCCGCCGCTTCTTGAGTTCTCTTGCATGAAACCGCCAACCGTAGTATACTTACGTTGGATCCAGGAACCCCATGGCCACAAGAGCTCAAACACCACTGAGATATACACCTATGTGAGGAAAGCCTGCGAATGGAAGTTCACGAAAGCAAAACGAAAAGAGGAGCACCGATGCAGTGGTTCAAGAGACAGTCGAGGCTTGGCAAGATAGTCATCCTGGGGGGTGTGCTGCTTCTATTCATTTGCCTCTGTGCCGCCCTTGCCAGCGTGGTCAGCCCGACCCGGGAGGCGACGCTGGTGAGTCTTGGTGAAGAGGTGTGGACGAAAGAGTGTCTCGTTACGATTTCAGAAGTCAAGCGGGCAGAGCGGTTGCCTTGGAAAAATCGAAAGCTGGAGCCCGATGGGCAGTGGGTTATTGTCTATGGAGAGGTGGAGAACCTGATTACCAAAGAGGCGACGCTCTATTCTCATGACTTTGAGCTGACCACGCCGTCGCTGGAAGGCGAGATAAAGGTGCATGGTGATGCAACGGGGGCGGCCGGCCTGGAGGCTGGCGTAGAAAGAACTGTGGCGGGCTGGGGGGGACTCGACATCAAAGCCGGTCAGTCGGTACCGCTCGTCATCGCTTTCGACGTGCCTGATGTGGTTGAGCAGGCGACATTGCAGATAGCCGATGCTAAGGGAGGCATCAATCTAGGTTCAGTGAAGCAGGCAGCAATGCTGACAACACCCACTCCTACCAATACGCCGATTCCTAGGGATACACCGTTACCGACCAACACGCCGCGACCGACGAACACACCACTGCCCACCGCCACGCCGCTGCCCACTGATACGCCTTTGCCACCTACTGACATGCCGGTGCCTGCGGCAACGCCAATCCCGCCGACGCCGACTCCGGTCCGGCTGACAGCAACCGTCACACCGCTCCCGACTTGGCACGAAATTGCGCGCTGGGAGGGAAAGGGCATCAAGAACACGGAAACGTTCCATAGCCCTTCCCAAGAGTGGCGGATCTCCTGGGACACGAAGCCTGGCGAATATGGCGCGATGAACTTCCAGATTTTCGTCTACAGCGCTGCTGGCGACCTGATCGATGTGGCGGCCAACGTCATCGGGGAAGACAAGGATTCGACTATTATTCGTGGGGCGGGGGATTATTATCTCACTATTAACACTGCTCAACCCTACGTTGTGATAGTCGAGGCAAAGCACTGAAAGGAGAGCCGTCATGAGCACCGTGGTTGTCACTCCTCGGACAGGTCCCGGCTGTCTGGTGCAGGTTCTATGGTTTCTGTTTGTCGGATGGTGGGCTGGTCAACTGTGGATCGCCGTAGCTTGGCTACTGATGTTGACAATCATTGGTATCCCACTTGGCGTGATGATGCTAAACAACGTGCCTAAAGTTATTGCTTTGCGAGGGCAGACTACCGATCTCACTTTAACCACTGTCGGCGGTGTAACGGTCGTTTCGACAGGCGCCCGAGTACCTCAGCGCAATATTCTGCTCAGGGCTATATACTTTCTGCTAGTAGGTTGGTGGCTGAGCGCGATATGGATAGAATTAGCATACTGGGCTTGCCTAACGATTATCGGGTTACCGATTGGGTTTTGGATGTTCGACAGGGTTCCAGCATTGGTGTCCTTACGACGTTGAGCCTCAATTCGAGGAAGATTTGGTCATTGCCTGCCTCAGCAGTGAAGTTGCTGATAGGGCTAGAGTGCAGGCGAGCTCTTCGCTCCTTTCGTCCACTTGCGCTTCGTGTTGAGTAACAACAGGTTGCCGTTTCGGGCTTCGCCAAATGCGGCTTCAATACACTTCGGCAACCCGCCGGACGTTAGCTGAAATTGGGCTCTGATTTGGTTGCCCATCGCGATTTGTACACACCAGTCTTGGGAGGCTTTCCTAATGACAATTCAGCAATTTGACTTTGTAGATGTGGGAGAGAAAGCGAAAGCCCTGGATTGTAACATTCCTACCGGTATAGCTCTGTTGCCACGCAACTTTGAAAGCGCCGAATCGAAGGATGACTTGCTGCACGAGAGCAGTGCGCCAACCGTAAGAGTCCTCTTCCGAAATAATGGGATTATCGAGACGCCACTAGAGCGCGAAGGCGAGACCTTCCCTCAGATCTCAGAGAAAGCATTCGAGGAATGGATTGGCCCGACGATATTTGTGACTTCTGCATTGCTCAGCCAGAATCCGCACATCATCTCAGTTGCCTTAGGCGTGATATCAAACTACCTAACTGACTGGTTTAAGGGTGTCCCCGGTGGGAGGGATGCCAAGTTGGATATAGTGGTTGAGGAGGGAAAGAAGAGCTACAGGAGAATCCATTATGAAGGACATGTTTCCGGTTTGAAAGAACTTGTGCAAATCGTTCGTGAGGTTGGTTTAAGTGACTGACCGTTTGAAAGACCTCAGGATCGAGTTCGAGGATAAGGTGGCCGATTGTGCGCGATTCTGCTATGCAGCGAGAGCTCGGGAATTTCAGGTCGAAGCGATCCAACGACTTGAAGCATTGAAAGCCAAGGCCTCTCCTCTAAAAGCAGAAATGGTGGTAGTCAGAGATGAGGACTCGGCGAACCAGTTACTCAGCCTTGAAGAAATGCTTCAAGCACTCATCTATGAACTGAAAATGTGGGTGGCCTTCAAAGACGACGACCCGCATACTGCTTGGACTGCTCTTATCGAGGCCCAAGGTGCTGCGCGTACTGCAATGCAGGCTCATGAAATAGCAAGCCACCTAGACACGTATATCGAGCGACTACATGTCCTTGAGCATCTGTTATTCCCACCCCAAATGTTTGTCAGTGTCGGTATGATTATCAGGCGAAGCACCTGCTCAATATGTGGGCGAGAATATGGTGAGTGTGATCACGCAAAGGGTAAAGCCTACATGGGTCAGATGTGCGCTAGAATTATCGAGGAATTTGGGAAATTGGAGACTTCAGTAGTTTCAGACCCGGCAAACAAGCACTGCCGTATGATAGCCATTTCAGATGGTAACATCACTCGCGATCTGATGACGTGGCGCCCGGCATCACCTGGCAAGGATATGGAATAGGCTAAGGGATCTCCACCGAAATCAGGGCTAACAGCGAGTTGCCGCTTCAGGCGTCGAATTGTTCGAGGACATTGACCTTCCCACAGACATAGCGGTGTTGAGCGTAATTTCAGAGCGTGAAGGGGAAGCGGACATAGACGAGATGGAGTGGCTTCGGGCAGCGGCTGCTAACCCGGCCTTTGATTTCTTGAAGGAGCCTGAAGAGGACATTTCGCTTGCCGATGAGAGGCCATTCTGTGACCAGGGGTAAAGCGGCGATCACTTTCTGCAATGGGCTCCGGTTTTGTGGGACACTGATTCGAGCAATAGATGAATTATGATCGGTAAATACAAACAATTTTCTTTCTTGCCCGAAGTAGAGGAAGAAATCAAGAACATAACGGATAGAACGTCCACTTTTGTTGACAATATGCGGCTACCTATCCATCGCTGGTTTCGATACTCGGCGGGGTTTTCAGCTGAATGGGTGAAGAAGGTTGTCAGAGATCTTAAGCGCAACAACTCGATCACATTATTCGATCCTTTCGTCGGTTCTGGGACTACCGTCTTAGCTGGAGAAGAGTGTGGGATCGAGTCGTTTGGAATAGAGGCACATCCATTTATTGTGCGGGTAGCGAAGGCAAAACTTCTCTGGAGTGAGGACGTGAATGCATTTAGAAGTTTCGCGATGGATGTTCTTCATGCACAGAGCTTGACAGACATTGCTAAATCCTATCCAAAGTTGATACATAAATGCTACTCTGAGGACACTCTTAACGCACTTGACAAATTAAAGAGAGCATGGCTTCATAAAAATGATGATAGTGCTGTTTCTGAATTAACCTGGTTAGCATTAGTTGGAGTGCTTCGAGTAACATCTTCTGCGGGCACGGCGCCTTGGCAATATGTATTACCGAAGAAGACAAAAAAGGAACCAATGCACCCATATAAGGCCTTTTTCGACCAAGTAAGAATGATGACCCGGGACATGCTCTATTTTCAATCGGTCGTAAGGGAACGAAAAGCACAGATTTTTGAAGATGATGCAAGGATGTGTTCAAGAATTGAAGATGGCTCCGTTGACTTGATTATTACATCACCGCCCTACGCAAATAACTATGACTATGCAGATGCAACCCGACTAGAGATGTCGTTCTTTGGTGAAATAAAACGTTGGGGAGATCTTCAGAGTAGAGTAAGATGTCGTCTCATCCGGTCATGTTCTCAACACGTATCTGCCGAAAAAATCAATTTGGATACGATACTCGATAGCAAGAACCTTTACCCGATAATTGAAGACCTTCGTAAAGTATGTTATGAGTTAGAAAAGGAAAGACCCTTACACGGAGGCAGAAAAAACTACCATCTTATGGTCGCGGCCTATTTCTCAGACCTTGCTAAGGTCTGGATTGCATTAAGGAGAGTGTGCAAACAGGGTGCCAAAGTGTGTTTTGTGGTGGGTGATTCTGCGCCGTATGGAATTCATGTCCCGGTAGACAAATGGTTGGGAGAATTAGCAATCTCCGCGGGATTTAAATCATGCTATTTTGAAAAGACAAGGGATAGAAACGTTAAGTGGAGAATCAGTAGAAAGCACAAAGTCCCCCTTCATGAAGGACGACTGTGGGTGGAGGGATGATCGTGGCGAAGGTTACATCACCAGGGCACAAACTTGGCCAACTCATTGGAAACTTCTTTGAGGGGTTCTTTTCTAATAGATTGACAAACTTGCCTGAGAGACTTGGATTTTATTGTGATAAAAAGGGACTCAGACCAAAGGTCAGAGGTAAAAAGAGGAAGGTAACTTGGACTGATAGTGAAGGCAATATACATGATATGGATTATGTTTTTGAGAAGAATGGAACAAGAGATGAGAAGGGTGAACCTGTTGCATTTATCGAACTCGCATGGAGGCGATACACAAAACATTCAAGGAATAAGGCGGGGGAGATACAAGCCGCTTTAGTTCCTTTGGGGAATACATACCGCAACACTTGCAATTTCTTAGGCGCTATTTTGGGTGGTGAATTTACCGAAGGTGCTCGAAGACAGTTAACATCTCACAATATAAACATTCTATACATTCCGTATAGGATAATTGTAGATGTATTCTTGACTAAAGGTATTAACCTTGATTATCCGGAAGATGCGACAAATCAGCAGAAATATGAATTAGTAGAAGCGTGGGAGAATCTGTCGCAAGCTGACATTAAAGATATTGAGAAAACATTCGCAGAGTCAATTAAACCGGACTATGAAAAGTTTGTTCGATCGTTGAAGAGTGCTTTGCTAAGAAGAATAGAAAAGGTCCGAATTCTCCCACTATTTGGTAATGAGATGGTGTTCACTTCTGTAATCGATGCTATTGCAGCCATTGAAGAACATGACATCATTCTTGAAGAGGGAGCAAAGTTTTGCAAGTTCGAGATCTACATGCAGTTTACCAATGGAGACAGAATTGAGGGCTCTTTTCACGAACGTGAGGAAGCACTCAAATTCCTCAGAATTTACACATAATGATAGCGTTGCCAGTCGTCTTCGCAAAGCTTTGGGATAACGAGGAGGATGAAGTCTAGAATCAGTATCTACAGGAGGCGTTAAGATGGCCACACAAACATTTTCAGCAGTTCTCCATAAGGAGGATGACCGGTATGTCGCAGAATGTCCTGAAGCTGGAACGGTCAGTCAGGGATATACCATTGAGGAAGCTCTCGCCAATCTGAAAGAAGCCACAGAGCTTTACCTAGAAGAGTTTCCCTTGCAGGTTTGAGAAAGATTGGAGTTCGCCAGACCCAAAGGTATGGCATATTTCTATCAAAGGAGGTCACGTTCATGAGAGTTTCTTGCTTACAAGAGAATTTGGCTAAAGGCCTGAGCGTGGTGGGACGAGCGGTGGCCACCCGCAGCACCTTGCCCGTGCTTGCAAATGTTATGCTCTCCAC
>JAUXAX010000035.1 GCA_030619685.1 Dehalococcoidia bacterium | reverse complement strand
GAAAATGCGCAGTATAGTAAACATAAGTGAGCGTTTGTACCCTTTCCTTTTGCCCCCGAATGCCGCAGCTGAGGCTGAGCCATGTAGGTCGGCCTGTGTTCTGAAGAAGGTAAAGCCCACAGTCCCTCTTAGCAAACCACAATAAATAAAGGAGGCATATCATGTTGTGTCCTAACTGCGGAGCAGAGATTCCTGACGACAGTGTCAATTGCTCGTCCTGCGGCGCCAAGGTCTCGGGCGAGGCCCCAGCAGCTGGACCTGGAGCGCTATCGATGTTGTCGTTGCTGATCAAAGCCGACCCTGTAGGTGTCCTCACCATACTTGGCTCCCCTCTGATCATCCTGGGCGCTTTTCTGCCTTGGGTATCTAAGACTGCGTACTGGCAATCATCCCTGGGTGTCGAGGTGCCGCAAGGAGCAGTAATTCTCCTCGTGGGGGTGCTACTTCTGGCAGCACTGGTGCTGTCTAGAAGCGGTGCTGCTGGGGCCTGGGGCGTGGTTCTGGTCCTCCTGACTGCCCTGGAGCTGGCCCTCATCTTCCAAACGTTGTATACCATAAAGCATATCGATCTTCCCATCGGGGTTGGTTTCTGGGTCGCCATGGCGGGTGCGCTTATTATTGCGGTGTCACCTCTGTTGGCGCGGTTTGTCACTGCCAAGAAGTAACTTTATCAATTCGGGCAAACACCATGTACTGTGGTAAGTGCGGGGGGCAGTTGTGCGTGAGGGCAGCATCTACTGCTGATCGCCCTGCTCCTCTCAGTTCCCTTGCTGACGGTTTACCGTGAGGATGGGGAGCGGGGGCCTAGGCAACCCTCGCCCGGCCGCAAGCTCCTCATCAGAACAAGGTGATGCCCTCTTACTGACCCCTTTCGCTCGGAATTCATCCGTGATAAGATAGTCCAGGAGGTCCCATAGCTTCATGGGCACACAACCAGAAGAGGTCTTTGATCACGTAATCATCGGCTCTGGCTTTGGCGGCAGTGTCTCAGCCATGCGCCTGACCGAGAAAGGCTACTGTGTGTTGGTGCTGGAGCGTGGCAAACGCTTCCGCGACCAGGACTTTGCCACCACCAACTGGAACGTGTGGAAATTCCTGTGGCTGCCAGCGCTGCGCTGTTTCGGCATTTGGCAGATTAGTTTCTTGAAGGCTGGGATCATACTGCACTGGTCCGGTGTGGGTGGAGGCAGCCTCGGTTACGCCAACGTACTGGAGGTACCAGACGATCGCATGTTTGAAAACCCGTCCTGGAAGGATCTGGCCGACTGGAAGAATATCTTAGCCCCGCACTATGAAACCGCCCGCCGTATGCTGGGCGTGACCCCTAACCCCCGCCTGTGGGCAGCAGACGACGTATTGAAAGAAATCGCTGAGGAAATGGGACAGGGCGACACCTTCCGCCCAACCTATGTGGGCGTCTTCTTCGGGCCAGAGGGGGAGGAGGTGCCCGACCCTTACTTCGATGGCGAGGGCCCACCCCGGACAGGGTGCACCCACTGCGGCGCGTGCATGGTGGGCTGCCGCGACAACAGCAAGAACTCCTTGGTCAAGAACTACCTCTACTTCGCCGAAAAGGGAGGCGCGGAGATCCGCCCTGAAGCTGAAGTGGTCGACATTCGTCCTCTGCCGCCGGGGCAGGCGGATGGAGCTCGCTACGAGGTGATCTATCGCAGCTCTACCGCCTGGCTGCTCAAGCCTAAGCGCAGCGTGCGCGCCCGCAACGTTGTGCTCTCCGCAAGTGTGTTGGGAACAGTAAAGCTACTGTTACGCTGCCGCGACGTGACCCGTTCGCTTCCCAACATCTCCCCGCGCCTCGGCGAGATGGTGCGCACCAACAGCGAGGCTCTGCTGGGCGGGACAGTCCGCAACAAGAAGATAGACTACTCCAAGGGCTTAGCCATCAGCTCTATCTTTCGCGCAGACGAGGTAACTTCTATCGAACCGGTTCGCTTTCCCGACGGGTCATCGCTCCTGCGATTTCTGACGGGGCCGTTAATTGACAGATCTGGGACAGCTCCGGTACGCCTGGTGAAAACTTTATGGGAGTACCTGCGCCATCCCATGGATTATCTACGTGTCTATGTACTGCCGGGATGGGCTTATCGTACCACCATTCTGCTCGTCATGCAGACCGTAGACAACCGCCTGCGCCTGCGCCTGGGACGCAGCTTGTTTACCCTTTTTCGCCTCGGCCTGGTTTCGGAACTCGATGTTGAACAGGCGATTCCGCCTCGAATTGACATAGGACATAGGATAACGCGCGATTTTGCCGCGATGACAAACGCATACCCCGGCGCTGCGATCAGCGAGAGCCTGATGGACATGGAGTTGACAGCGCATCCCATTGGTGGCTGTCCTTTCGGGGGGGACGCCACGGAGGGGGTGATTGGCCTTGATTGCCAGGTGCACAATTACCCCGGCCTCTACGTGGTGGACGGGTCAATCATGCCCGCCAACCCCGGCGTCAACCCCAGCTTGACCATAACCGCTCTAGCGGAATACGCCATGAGCTGCGTGCCACCGAATGCTTGACAGCCCAATCCTGTCTTCAATGATTCTTGCAGATCTATCGCAGACTGGTTGGTCTAGACTGCGTCTGCCAACCCCTCGCTAGTGGTAATTGGCAGATGGGGTCACCTCCCTCCTCAACCTCTGCAGAGACAGTGAATAAGATCTGAAGCTGCCGTTTCACTTAACAAGCACGCGCTGATATAATTAAGGAGGAGGTGCTTAAATGTTTGGAGGCCACGGGAGAATCCTGAGGGTTAATTTGTCGGAGTCCACAGTCTCACAGGAGGAGATTCCTGAAAGGCTGTTTGACAAGTTTTTGACTGGTGCCGGGCTAGCAACCCATTATCTTTATCACGAGGTTCCCAAGGGGGCGGAGCCGTTAGGTCCTGAAAATGAGCTCATACTTATGACTGGAGCACTGACAGGAACCACTGCCCCCAGCACCGGGAGATTCAACTGGGTTTTCAAATCGCCATTGACCGGTCTCTGGGCGCAATCGAATTCAGCCGGCCACTGGGGAGTGGACTTCAAGAAAACAGGTTTCGATGGAGTTATCTTTGAGGGCGCCTCGCCAAAACCCGTCTACCTTGTAATTGAGGAGGATAAAGCTGAGCTTAGAGATGCAGAGCATCTGTGGGGCAAAAGCGTTTCCGAAACTACAAAGCTGATAAAGGAAGAGCTGGGGGAAAAGTTTGAGGTTGACTGTATTGGAATAGCCGGCGAGAATCAAGTTAGATATGCCGGCATTATAAACGACCTTCACCGAGCGGCAGGGAGATGCGGCGGCGGAGCCGTAATGGGCTCGAAGCGATTGAAAGCAATTGCCGTGCGCGGGACAACGCCAGTCAAAGTGGCAAACCCAGAGGCTTTTGCTAAGGTAGCAAAGAAACAATTTGAGCTGCTCGATCAGCATATGTTAAAAGTAAGTTTGGAGTCATTTGGCACGAACCTTGTCATTGATCTGGTGAATGTAAGAGGTGGATTCCCCACAAGAAACTGGCAAACCGGCGTCTTCCCAGAGCTAGAGGAGATAAACGCGCAGGCCCTCAGTGAAAAAGTTCTTGTAGAAACGAAGGGATGCTTTGCCTGCCCGCTCAATTGTGGAAGGCGAAGTGAAATCAGGAGGGGCAAGTATAAGGGCACCAAGGGAGAAGGGCCGGAATACGAAAGCGTGGGAACATTCGGCGGCCAGTGCCAGGTTACTGACATGGAAGCAATTACAATGGCGCATTACCTCTGCGACGATTACGGACTCGATACAATCTCTACCGGTAGTACGATAGCCTTCGCTATGGAGTGCTATGAGAAGGGGATATTGACTAAATCGGATACAGATGGATTGGAGCTTGAGTTTAGCGACGCTGACATTGTGATAGAGCTGGTGCACAAGATAGCCAAAAGAGAGGGAATCGGTGATCTCCTGGCTGAGGGAACGAGAAGGATGGCCCAGAAGTTGGGCAAGGGCAGTGAGAGGTTTGCCATGAATGTCAAGGGCCTGGAGCTTCCGGCTTATGATTCCAGGGCCGTTCAGATAACAGGACTAGCATTTGCGGTTGCCAACAGGGGCGGTGACCACATGACAGCCTATATTCAAGGCCCGACCTTTCTCGATATTCCTTTCTTAGTCATTCCAGACAGCCAAATAAAGGATCCGCTTGTTGCCGACCCGGAAGAGGTTCACATTTTAGTGGAGCTGGAGAATGTCATGACTGCGCTCGATACCCTTGGGGCATGTAAGTTCATGGGATTCTGCGTGGCCTCCGAGGAGTGGGTGGAGTTAGTGGCACATTGCCTCGGCCGCGAATTCACGTACGATGATATGGTGAAGGTTGGCGAGAGGTCTTACAACCTTGCCAGGGTCTTCAATGTAAGGGAGGGAGTGACCAGAGCTGATGATACTTTGCCTCCTCGACTGTTGGAGGAACCTCTGCCCGAGGGCCCGGCCAAAGGCAAGGTGAATGAGAATTTACCTGAGATGTTAGATAAATACTATGAGCTGCGAGGATGGGATAAGGCTACCGGGAAGCCCACCCCGGAAAAGCTCAGAGAGTTAGGGTTGGAGGAGTATATCCCCGATATGTGGGGAAATTAGAAGAGGAGACCGATGGTAGAGAAGATAAAGGGAAGTGATAAGCCCTGGCTTAAGAATTATAATCTCGGGCCATATCGGCTAAAGAAGACTTTGGAGCCGTATCCCAAGATGCCGATGCATAAGTTTTTGGATGATTCAGCAGACGCATATCCCGGCCAGATTGCTGTTGAGTATTTAGGAAAGAGAATACCCTATCACGAGCTAAGGTCCAATGTAGATAGGTTAGCAAATGCCCTTGCAGGATTGGGGGTAAAAAAGGGCAATAAGGTGGCAACAATCCTGCCGAATTGCCCACAGTTCATAATCACTGATTTCGCCGTGTCGAAAACAGGCGCTGCCCTGGTTCCCTGCAGCACACTTCATAAGGTCCTCGATCTGGAATATGAGATAGGCGAATCAGGGGCAGAGACAGTGGTCTGCTCGGATGAGGCTCTCAGCCTGGTTAACTCAATAAAAGGTAAGACAAGACTCAAGAACATCATAGTTACATCACCTATGGACTATGCTGCACAGGAGCCCGAGGTGAAAGAAGTACCTGGTGCCTACCAGTTCAAACACCTCATAGCCGAGCATGAACCAAAACCTCCTCAGGTTGACATCGATCCTGTGGAGGATCTAGCTTATCTTTCCTTTACCGGAGGTGCTACCGGAGTGCCAAAGGGTGTGATGATAACCCATTACAACAGGGCTTGCAACGTAAGGCAGGCTATTTGGTTACTCGAACCTTTGTGGCCAGGGGTTAAGGGAAAGGCCTCCTCGGAAGTGGTCCTGCCCTTATTCCACTCATGGGGACATGTGGCAGTGCAACTCAGCATTGCCTTGGGCGTACGAATCCTGCTGATTTCTGACCCTAGAGATATCGATCAGGCCATAACCCTTTTGAAAGAGAATCGCCCCACGCTCGTTTTTGTTGTCCCCACTCACCTCATGGCAGTAGCCCAGCGAGAAGTGGGCAGATTGCCGGTTATGTTCTTCTCAGGTGCGGCTCCACTTCCGGAGGAGGTCTTTGAGGCCATTAAGAGGGACATTATGATGCCGGTAACGGAAGGCTACGGTTTGACCGAGTGTGGACCTATAACTCATTTAAATCTATCATGTTTTTCCAAAATCACCGGCTTTGCCCCCAAGGAGATACTGGGTATCGGGCTGCCAGTTCCTGATACGGAGGCTAAAATAGTGGACTTGGACACAGGTGAGGAGCTTGGCGCAGGTGAAAGCGGCGAGATAGTGATGCGTGGCCCGCAGACGATGAAGGGATACTGGCCTACACCCGGCAGCGGATTAGATAATGGTTGGCTTCATACCGGGGATATCGGGAGAATGGATGAGGAGGGGTACTTTGTCCTCGAAGATCGAATCAAGGATATGGCAAATATCTCGGGGTATAAAGTCTATACAACAGAGGTCGACGAAGTTCTATTCAAATACCCGGGGGTGGCCATGGCTGCAGCAGTGGCAATACCCGATCCCGAACGCCCGGGAAGCGAGAGGATAAAGGCTTTTATAAAGCCAAAGGAGGAATACAAAGGCAAGTTGAACCCTGATGAGATTATCGCGTATTGTAAGGATAAGCTTCCTGCCATCGCCGTTCCTAAATACGTCGAGTTTAGAGATGAGCTGCCCTTAACTAGAACAGAGAAAATATTCAAGAGGGCCTTGAGAGAGGAGGAAATCAAGAACATGAAGGAGCAAGGAGTACTTAAATAGGAGGGGAAAATGATACCATATGCAACCCCGGAATGGGTAGAGGCAATCGCGAAGAACTACAGGGACAACCCTGAGAATCAAAACAAGATTTTCAAAGGCATGACCATATTCCTCTCTTTCCGTATTCAAGCAGACCCGAAGTTTGGTTTAGACGAGGATATTTATTTTGGCACTCATCTTGAGGATGGGGTCTTGCAAGACGATAGCGCCCTTATCAGCAAAGAGGACTCCGAAAAGAAAGCGGACTTTATCCTCAACGCACCTCCTGAGACGTGGAAGAGGGTTATACGGAAGGAGGAGGGCTTCGTTTCGGCTTTCATGACCGGGAAGATAAAACTGGATAAGGGCGAGGCACCAAAGATGATAGCACTGGCTTCGAAGAGTCCAGCAATAGTTGAGCTACTTAAGAAAATTGATACCGAATGGCCTGATGAGATGTCGCCACAGAGATTGGACGAATATAAAGCTCAGGTTAAGGAATTCAGGGGGAGGTTGGGGGTTTAGCGCTGCCGCATCAATGACACTCCTGAACACCTGCGAAGGCTACTACCTGGTTGCGCCGGTTTTCCTTTCCCATTCACAGGGCATAGTCAGTCATGCCTCGGGGGGCTCGCCACTGACCGCTGGAGCTAGCCTTTCCAGGCAACCACCGAGGGAGGACTTGACGGGTTATTTTCCGGTTGATATAATTATCAGTATCCCGATAATATTACTGAAATAGCTAGGGGTGGCCTATGAAGGTGTCCACGAAAGGGCGATATGCAGCGCGGGCAATGCTCGATTTAGCCCAACACTTCGGCGAAGGCCCCATCCTGGTCAAAGACATCTCAAGAAGGGAGGAGTTTTCTGACCGATACCTGGAGCAGATATTGATTCCTCTCAAAGTAGCCGGGCTTGTTAGAGTTGTCCGCGGGGCACGCGGAGGGTTCTCGTTAGCTAGGCCGCCTTCGGAGATAAAACTCTTAGAGATTATCCAGATTGTGGAGGGATCGACCGCTCCTGTCGACTGCGTGGACGATGCTAGGGTTTGCTCACGTAGTGACCTTTGCGTAACCCGTGAGGTCTGGGCAGAGATGAAAGTGGCCATCGATACGGTGCTGGAGTCTATCACCTTACAAGACCTGCTTGAAAGGCAGAAAGGAAAGAAGCACTGGGCGATGGTACATTGAGCCAACGCTTGTGCCTGAAGGATGCGAAAGAGGCATAACGCACGGGAGTAGATGGAAACAGCCTTGGATCGAATAAGGCACGTTCTTGCTAGTGGGCGATGGTGTCAAGCTACTAGAGGCGCGTGAGGGCAACTGAGTTTGCTGCCCAGTGACTAGGAGCAGAATGAAAACATGAGAGCAATTGAGGAATTCCAAGAGGTGGTGGCTAATCGCCATCAGTATGCCCTGGAGTGGAAGCAGAGGAACCGGGGCAAGGTAGTCGGCTGGCTCTGTACTTATGTGCCTGAGGAGATCATATACGCTGCTGGCATGCTCCCGGTACGAATCCTGGGCAGCCACGAGACGCAGGATGTAACTGATGCCTATGTGTCCAGTATGTATTGCCCCTATTGCCGTGATGCCTTGGCTCAGGGGCTAAAAGGGAGGTATGGCTACCTCGATGGGATAATGCATGCTCGCAGCTGTGTTCACATCCGCAATACCTTTGTCAATTGGAAGAGCCATGTGCCCGTCGATTTTGCTTACTTAATGTTTATGCCAGCGCATGTGCAAAGCGCAAGGTCAAGGCCCTTTTTGACCAGGGAGTACGTCGATTTCAAGGAGGCGCTGGAGAAGTGGGGCGGAAGGCCCATTTCTCAGGATGATCTGGATAAGGCGATAGATGTTTATAACACAAACCGCAGGTTGATGAAGCAGGTCTATGAGTTGAGGAAGGACGACAACCCCCCGATCAGCGGAGCGGAAGCAATGGAGATGGTAATCGCTGGTCAGCTTATGGATAAGGCAGCGCATAATAGGTTGCTGGAACAACTTCTTGAGGAACTCCCCAACAGAAATAGCGGGCGTGAGACGGGGTCACGGCTGATGCTCATCGGCAGCGAAATGGATGACATCGAGTTCGTCAGGCTGGTGGAGGGATTGGACGCCACCTTCGTCATTGATGAGCACTGCAGCGGGACCAGGTATTTCTGGAATCAGGTCATCCCCGAGGATGACCGATTGGCGGCGATCGCAGCCCGCTATATAGATAGACCTGCCTGCCCGCCCAAGGACTGGCCAGAACGACGCAGATTAGCGTTCATCCTGAAGTTGGCTCAGGATTACAACGTTCAGGGAGTGATCCTCTCTCAGCAGAAATTCTGCGATCCCCACGAGTTTGATATCCCGCCGCTTCAGGAGATGTTCAAGGAGAGCAATATCCCCACCCTTTTCCTCGAGTTTGATGTTACTGTTCCGTGGGGTCAATTTCGTACACGTGTCGAGGCCTTTCTCGAGACGCTCGAGCTCGAGCTAGTATAGAAGTGATTGCACTACCTAATCACTGAAATCGAGGTCAAAAAATGACAACTCTGGCAAACTACCCAACAAAACGACTGGATTGCTGGCAGAAAGCCAAGGAGCTGGTATTGGAGCATTACATGGATGCAGCCACGGCCAAAGAGAAGGGGAAACTGCTGGTCAGCGGCTGTGCTGCCTCCTGTCTTGCGCTACCTGCAGGGCTTGGCGATTTCGTCTATTTGGGTGGTGAGCCTTACGGGGCAACCGTAGCACATGACCCCTCGTTCTCCGTCCCAGCCATGGAGGCGGCCGAGGCCAGAGGATTCTCCCGCGACATGTGCGGCTATATGCGTAACTACCTGGGCTCTATGTTCCTCGACAAATACTACTTCACCGGGGGACCATGGCCCAAAGCAGACTTCTGTTTTGGCAGAAGCTTCTGCGATGCCGGTCATGCCTCCTGGTATAGAGTGGTGAATGAGTACGAAGGTATCCCGTATTATTGCTATGATGAGCCCCACGGTCTGGCCTGGGATGGTAGGGCTGAGCAGAAGATGGAGTATGTCGTTGCCCAGCTTCATGACGGTATCGAATGGATGGAGAAGGTAACCGGCAGAACTTACGATGACGAGAGGCTCATCGAGGCACTCAAGAACTTCTTCCGCACCGAGGCCCTATGGGGAGAGGTATGCCTGCTCAACGCTGCCATTCCCGCTCCCCTGGACCTCAAGACCATGCTGGCATTGATGCCCATCTCCATGCTGAGAAGGCACGAGAGATGTGCCGTGGAGTTTATGGAGATGCTCCGCGACGAGGTCAACGACCGCATCGCCAACGGCATCGCCGCAGTGGCCACCGAGAGATGCCGGCTGGGGACAAACGCCCCACCTCCATGGAGCTTCCTCCAACTATTCCGCCACCTGGAGGGCTTCGGCGTTTGCTTTGTGGGCACTTTGGTGTACACTATAAACTCTGGCGAGGTGAAATTCCTTGAGGACGGCTCCGTGGTCCCGGCAGTTCCCCCTGAGGAGCGAGGTTGGCCCCCTATGAAGAACCGTGAGGACGCGCTGCGGACCCTGGTACGGTGGATGTTTGAACACCCGTTCGGCTTCCGTGTTGACTGGGACAGTTACCTTGTGAGCGTGGCCAAGCATTGGAAGGTAGATGGGATGGCGCTATTCCTCAACCGCGGTTGCGCAGCGATGAATCTAGGGCTGCAAGATTCCAAACGAGCCCTGCAACAGGCGGGATTTCCAGTGACAATATATGAGGGCAACTTTGCCGATTGCCGGGATGTGGACGAGACCCTGGTGCTGGATCGCATGGAATCGTTCTTGGAAGGGCTGGGCATCTCCAAACTACCGGAGCATTGATTGCGACTGGCCAGAAAGAAAAAGGGCCTGGGCTCTGGTGCGGTTCTGTCACAGCCTTGCGACGCAGCTAAATCCTCGTTTCTCGCGCTGGTATCGATGCCTGGGGATACTTTGGGAAGGCGGGCTGAGATGCCAAGCCAAGAGAGAGTGGGAAATCCAGATTATGAATTTCCCACGAGGTATCCAATAGAAGAGTGACAGGGTCGGTATTTCGATGCTTTGTATGAGGTAGCAGAGGGTCATAAGAATCCAACGTAACTGAGAAATCCAACAAGGAGAGGCAATTCGAAAAATGGAGAAGCTTAAGTATAAGACCATAGACATACCGAAGCTAAGTAGGGGCATAGCCAAGGACTCTACTGAGCTGATTGGAAACACACCTCTGGTCAGATTGAACCGGGTAACTGAGGGGGTGAAGGCAGAGGTAGTGGCAAAGCTTGAGTCTTTTAATCCCATAGGGAGTGTGAAGGATAGGATTGGAGTGTCAATGATTGTGGATGCCGAAGAGAGGGGGCTAATCAATAAAGACACGGTCATTGTCGAGCCTACCAGTGGCAATACCGGTATTTCCCTCGCCTTCGTCTGCGCTGCCAGGGGGTACAAGCTCATCCTCACGATGCCTGACACCATGTCCCTGGAGCGGAGGCAACTCCTGTCGATTTTCGGATCCGAGTTGGTGCTAACCCCCGGCGCTGAGGGGATGCCAGGAGCGGTGAGGAGAGCCGAGCAACTGGTGGCGGAAAACCCCAACTACCTTATGCCCCAGCAGTTTAAGAACCCGGCAAATCCAGAGGTGCACCGGCTGACCACGGCCGAAGAGATCTGGAGGGATACTGACGGTAGGGCGGATATTCTCGTCTCAGGGATAGGGACTGGCGGGACAATTACCGGCGTAGCTGAGGTGATCAAGCCGAGAAAGCCTGACTTTAAGGCTATTGCAGTTGAACCCGTTGACTCTCCGGTTCTTTCCGGCGGCAAGCCTGGCCCACATAAGATTCAGGGCATTGGTGCCGGATTCGTGCCCGACGTATTGCGATTAGACTTAATCGATGAAATAATCAAGGTTACCAATGAGGATGCAGGAATAACGGCAAGGAGACTGGCCAAAGAGGAAGGGATATTGGCAGGAATATCCTCCGGGGCCGCTGCATGGGCCGCTATAGAGGTTGCCAAGAGGGCAGAAAACGAAGGTAAGCTTATCGTTGTGGTTCTGCCTGACACCGGTGAGCGCTACTTGTCTACCTGGCTCTTCCAGGAAGCTCATCCGGCAGCATCAGGAATATAAACAGGGAAAGGAATAGTTGTCTTGTTTCTCAAGACCTTGAGAGAGGACGTTAAGACTGTTTTCGCCAGGGATCCAGCAGCTAGAAGCAGCTTGGAGGTCTTGCTTTGTTACCCTGGCTTACATGCCTTGTGGCTTCACCGCCTCGCTCATTTCCTTTGGAAGCATAGATTACGTCTCCTTGCCCGTCTTGTCTCTCACTATGCTCGCTTCTTAACTGGAATCGAAATCCATCCTAATGCTGTGATTGGCAAGAGGTTCTTCATCGACCACGGTGCTGGGGTGGTAATCGGGGAGACAGTGGAGATCGGGGACAACGTGCTGATATATCAAGGAGTGGTTCTCGGCGGAACAACCCTGGAGAAGACAAAGCGCCACCCCACTATCGGCAACAATGTGGTTGTCGGCTCAGCGGCGATATTGCTTGGCCCCATCACCGTAGGGGACAGAGCCCGGATTGGTGCTAATTCCGTCGTGGTGAGATCCGTGCCTCCCGGAGCTATTGTGGTTGGAGTCCCCGGCCGAGTAGTGGGCGGCTGGCAGGAGCCAACCATGGATTTGGAGCATGGAAAACTGCCTGACCCTTTTAGCGAGGCAATCAGACTCATCCTGGAAGAACAAGCCAGGTTGAGTGAGCGCGTAGGCAAACTGGAGGAGTCTACGGGCCTCGCAGTCGGTGCAGACGAGTTGGCTGGAAGGATGATTGAGATTGAAAAGGCGTTTAGTAACACTGAGGGGATGAAACATGGGGAAGACAATGAGATTTGAAACAGCGGCAATCCATTCTGGGGCAGGACCGGACCCCGCGACTGGCGCTATAGTAACACCCATCTACCAGACATCAACGTTTGTCTTCGAGGATGTAGGCAAAACAAAGGGCTACGATTATTCCCGAACAGCGAATCCCACCAGAAAGGTGTTGGAGGATACTATCGCCAGACTGGAAGGAGGTAATGCTGGTTTTGCCTTCGCCACCGGAATGGCCGCTGAAGCCACAGTTATGCATCTCCTTAGGGAGGGAGATCACGTTATCTCACAAGAGGATGTCTATGGTGGGACATACAGATTATTCGATAATGTAATGAAACACTTCGGGTTGGAGTTCACTTTCCTGGGAATGGATAATAGGAACGAGATTGAGGCTGCGATAAAGCCCAACACCAGAATGATCTGGATTGAAACCGTCTCCAATCCACTCCTGAATATAGTGGATGTTGAAATGGTTGTTGACATCGCCAAGAAGTACGGCCTCATGACGGTAGCAGACAATACACTTCCCACCCCCTACATTCTGAGACCCATTGAATATGGGGTTGACCTGGTGGTGCATTCTACCACCAAGTATCTGAACGGACATTGTGACATCGTGGGTGGCGCGGTTGTGACCAGTACTGATGATCAAGCGCAAAGGGTTCAATTCCTTCTGAATGCTATGGGAACCTGTGCATCTCCATTTGATTGTTGGTTAGTCTCAAGAGGGATCAAGACACTCCCCGTGAGAGTGATGCAACACGGCAAGAATGCGTCCGCGATTGCAGCCTTTCTCAACAAGCACCCCAAAGCAAAAAGGGTTTTCTATCCAGGTCTCGAATCGCATCCCCATCATGAGCTGGCCAAGAGGCTGATGGGCGGCTTTGGCGGGATGGTCTCCTTCGAAATCGAGGGAGGGATAGAGGCTGTCAATTCGTTTTTGAGGAATATCGAGCTTTTCTCCCTGGCAGAATCCCTTGGTGGTATCGATTCCCTTGCTGAGCACCCGGCTACCATGAGCCACGCTTCGATACCAGAGGACTTCAGAAAGAAGGTGGGAATTGCAGACGACCTGATCAGATTGTCAGTGGGCTTGGAAAGCGTCGATGACTTGATCGAAGACCTGGAGCAAGCCCTGCGATCATAGTTGCCAAGATCGCTTCTTGGCTTGATTGCCTTTGACCCTGCAAGTCAGCCCAGAAACAAGAGGGAGTACGAAAGTGGATGACATTCTCATCTCCAGGGCAATAATCAATAGCTTCGTGACAGATTTCCTCGACGCCATGGAGGTAGAGGTCGCAATAGCCGGTGCTGGCCCATCTGGCATGACGGCTGCTTACTATCTGGCAAAAGGTGGAGTAAAGACGGTGGTATTCGAGAGGAGTCTTCGGGTTGGCGGTGGCATGCCAGGTGGGGGGATGATGTTCAATCGGATAGTTGTACAAGACGAAGGCAAGAAGGTATTGGACGAGTTCGGTGTCCAAACGAGGGAATATGAGAGGGGCTGCTTTGTCGCTGATTCTCTGGAGACTGTTTCGACCATTTGCTCAAAAGCGATAAAGGCCGGGGCAAAGATATTCAACCTGATCACCGTCGAGGATGTGATGGTCAGAGAAGATGATCGGGTAACTGGCCTGGTGCTGAACTGGAGCGCCGTCTCACTGGCAAACCTGCATGTAGACCCTCTAGCGGCAAGATCAAAGGTAGTCATAGACGCCACCGGTCACGGATGCGAGATTTGCCATATAGTGGTAAGGAAAATCGGCCCCCGATTAGATACCAGAACTGGTGAAGTGATGGGAGAAAAGCCAATGTGGGCTGAGATAGGGGAGAAGGAAATAATAGAGAACACCAGGGAGGTCTATCCTGGTCTGCTAGTTGCCGGCATGGCAGCCAACGCTGTTTTCGGCTCCCCGAGAATGGGGGCAATATTCGGTGGCATGCTTCTATCTGGGAAGAGGGCAGCCGAACTGGCAATGAGGAGTATCCCAGATTAAGGAGTAGATGCTGCCTATAGCCTGCTCAGCTCTACCCGAATTTGTGATGACTGATTGGTCGATGCAGGATGTGGAACAGGCGCATAACCATGTGTGAAGAGGCAAGAAGTGTCATTCGCTAGAGCCTTACGGTGCCGGAAGTGTGGGCAGGAGTATCCGCTCCAGCCGGTCAACCTGTGCGATTTCTGTCTTAGCCCGTTGGAGGTCACCTATGACTATAAAGCTATGGCCAGAGGGCTAAGTCGGGAGAAACTCGCTGGTGGGCCAGTGAGCATGTGGCGCTATCGCGATCTGCTGCCAGTGGAAGGTGAGGAGGTGGATATCGGCACGGGCTTTACCCCACTTGTCAAGGCTGATAGCCTGGGGCGGGAACTGGGACTGGACCGGCTGTACATTAAGAATGACTGCCTCACTCCCACATACTCGTTCAAGGATAGGGCAGTGTCAGTTGCTGTCAGCAAGGCTCGGGAGTTCGGGTTTGATGCGGTAGCCTGTGCGTCAACGGGAAACCTGGCTGCTAGCGTCGCTGCCCACGCCGCCAAGGCAAATATGAGAGCTTATGTTTTCGTTCCAGCTGATGTAGAACCCGGTAAGCTCATAGGGGCGGCAATCTATGGTCCAGTTTTGATCAAGGTTGATGGAAGCTATGATGACGTCAATCGCCTCTGCGCCGAGGTGGTCCAGAGATACGACTGGGGATTCATCAACATTAATCTCAGACCGTATTACGCCGAGGGGAGCAAAACCCTGGGCTACGAGGTAGCAGAGCAACTGGGATGGCGTGCCCCCGATTGTGCAGTAGCTCCTGCCGCCTCGGGATTGCTCTTTACCCGAATATGGAAGGGGCTGGATGAGCTTGCCATACTGGGCTTGATCGAGCCGGTCAGTACACACATGTATGTCGCCCAGGCTGCCGGCAGTTCGCCCATCGTCAACGCTTTTGACGCAGGCAGCGTTCATATCCATCCGGTGACCCCGGACACCATTGTCAAGTCCATAGCGATTGGCAATCCTGCCGATGGCCATTATGCGTTAATGGCGGCCAGACAGTCAGGGGGTGGAGCTTGCGCTGTCACCGATGAGGAAGCCATTGCCGGAGTGCAACTGCTGGCTCAAACCGAGGGCATTTTCGCCGAGGCAGCAGGTGGGGTGGTAGTAGGCGCATTGAGAAAGCTGACAGCTTCGGGCATAATTAAGAGGGATGAGCTTACGGTTGCTTTCATCACCGGGGCAGGGCCGAGGACGCAGGAGATTCTGGCAGACATTGTTCAACCGCTTGCTGTCAAGCCTACCTTAGACTCAGTTGAGGAATCGATTGGCGCACCGGCTTGAACTCTTCTGAGCTCTCATATATGCTGTGCTTATCCAGCCATAAACAGGGAGGATAGGATGGCCAAGACACAAGTAATGTTTACCTTTCCACAGGAGCTGATTAGAGAACCCATCATCTACAGCCTGGGGCAGCAGTTTAAGATAGTGACCAATATCCGCCGGGCTGACGTCACGGAGAATAGAGGATGGGTAGTGCTGGAACTGGAAGGGGAAGAGGAAGACATCAAGCAGGGCATAGCCTGGGTTACCAGCAAAGGCGTGAGGGTTGACCCGGTTGTTGGTGACGTTGTTGAGGGATAAGAGTGAAACGGGTATACCTTGACTATGCTGCCACCACGCCTACACACCCTGCGGTGGTGACAGCGATGTTGCCATATATGAATGACACCTTTGGCAATCCTTCGAGCATCCACTCCTTTGGACAAGAAGCGAGGGGAGCAATAGAGGAGGCACGTGAAACAATCGCTACCCTCATCGGGGCCAAAAACGATGAGATCGTCTTTACCAGCGGTGGGACAGAGTCAGATAACTTCGCCATAAAAGGCGCAGCTTATGCCAATGAGCATAGGGGTAATCACATTGTCGCCAGTTCCATTGAGCACCACGCGGTGATGGAGCCCTTGAAGTTCCTGGAGCAACGAGGATTCCATGTGACCTACCTTGCGGTGGATCAGTATGGCATGGTGGACCCGCAGGATGTGAGAAAGGCGGTTGGTGAAAAGACAATCCTGATTTCGGTCATGCACGCCAACAACGAGATAGGCACCATAGAGCCGATAGCAGAGATAGGCAGAATTGCCAAAGAGATGGAGATCTATTTCCACACCGATGCCGTACAGACAGTAGGGCATATTCCAACAAACGTGAATGAACTCGGTGCGGATCTCTTGGCAATGTCAGCGCATAAGCTGTACGGGCCGAAAGGGGTGGGCGCCCTCTACATCAGAAAGGGCACCAAGGTAGCCCCTTATATGCACGGCGGTGAACAAGAACGGAGGCGCCGGGCAAGTACCGAAAACGTTCCCGGGATCGTAGGCTTTGGCAAGGCAGTGGAAATTTCGCAAAATGAGATGGGCGCAGAGGTGGAACGCCTGACCCTTCTTCGTGACAGATTGATTGAGGGCCTTCTGGAACATGTCGATTGTATGCGACTGAATGGTCATCCCAGGAAGAGGTTACCCAACAATGTCAATGTGAGCGTCCAATTCGTTGAGGGAGAGTCAATGCTTCTTAACCTGGATATGGAGGGTATCGCTGCCTCTACAGGCTCGGCCTGCAGTTCCAGCAGCCTTGTGCCATCGCATGTCTTGCTGGCACTGGGATTGTCGCATGAGGAGGCTCACGGGTCGTTGCGATTTACTTTGGGGAGAGAAACCACCGAGGAGCAAATAGAGCGCGTTTGGGAGGTATTGCCCCCTATCGTGGCTAAACTGCGATCTATGTCTCCGCTATTGAAAGGCAGGGCATAGGGGTGAAAAATGGCTACTAACATGTGGTCACGCTATAGTGAGAAGGTGATGGAACACTTCAAGAATCCCAGGAACGTGGGTGAGATCGAAAATCCTGATGGCACTGGTCATGTGGGGAACCCGGTTTGCGGCGACATAATGGAGCTCTACATCAAGGTGAAGAATGGCGTTATCACAGATGCTAAATTCAAGACCTTTGGCTGTGGCGCAGCCATTGCCACCAGCAGCATGATCACTGAGATGGTAAAAGGAAAGACGGTAGAAGAGGCATTGAAGATCTCCAATCGGGCGGTGGCTGAAGCGTTGGACGGGCTGCCACCGATTAAGATGCACTGCTCGGCTTTGGCCGAGGAGGCTCTCAAATCGGCTGTCGATGACTACCTAGAGAAGCAAAAAAGAATGTTCAAATAGGAGGTACCAACCAGCAAGTATCTCAGTAGTTGCTGGCGACCCGCCGTAGGGAGAATAAAGGTGCTATTGTGCCCTGAGATCTGTTTTAGCTGAATCGGTTGAAGAGCACTTGGTAAACCTTTCCACCAAGGTCGACAAATCTCTTCCAGGGACGACTTTAATAGGTGGGCCACGGAATCTGACAAGGTAACCTTCTTCCAAGAGAAGTAGATTCCAACCAAATAAGAGGAGGGTCAAAGTGGCACAGAAGTTCAGCCCAGCGGGAGAAAAGGACATAACCAGGGCCATAGTCGCTGAATTTGCCGCCCAGTTCCAAGAATATGTCGAAAGTGATTGTATTATAGTCGGTGGCGGCCCAAGTGGGCTCATGGCAGGTAGGAATTTAGCAAGAGCGGGCAGAAAGGTCCTTATCGTCGAAAGGAATAACTACCTCGGGGGCGGCTTCTGGATTGGGGGTTATCTGATGAACAAGGTTACTATAAGGCATCCGGGAGAGAGAATCTTAGATGAGCTTGCTATTCCCTACAAGACTGTCAGTGAGAATCTACTGGTTGCCGATGGCCCCCATGCATGTTCAAAGCTTATTGCTTCAACCTGTGATGCTGGCGTTAAGTTTGCCAATATGACGATCTTCGATGACCTAGTCTTAAGAGAGGAAAGTCGTGTTGCGGGAGTCGTGATTAACTGGACACCTATTTCGGCACTGCCAAGGGAGATAACATGCGTTGATCCCATCGCCCTAGAATGCAGTCTGGTCATCGATGCTACTGGCCATGATGCTCAGGTGGTGAGGAAACTTGAAGAGAGGGGACTGGTCAAAACCAAGGGTTACGGTGCCATGTGGGTGGAGAGGTCGGAGGACCTGATCATCGAGCACACTGGAGAAGTTCACCCGGGCTTGATCGTCACCGGCATGGCAGTATCGACAACCTACGGATTGCCCAGGATGGGCCCAACCTTCGGGGCTATGCTCCTATCAGGGGAAGTGGCGGCTGAGATTGCTCTTGAGAAGCTGAGATGAAAGTTCGCAGAATAGAGAAGGTTCTCCTCTATGAGGAAGGTTTGGCCGAAACACTGGATGTGGAGGAGATCGCTGAGTATTTAGGAGATAAGCTGCAGGAAATAGAAGTCGAGGTGAGGGGGAATCCCTTCGCCCTTTGCTTGGAGAAAAGCAATGATTATGCAAGGAAGCTCGCATCTATCAAGATTCAACATGCGACCACGAAGATAGCATCCGAGCAAGAGCCTCTGGGCGGCGAGATCCAGTACGAGAAAAGAAGGATTCTGGGAGAAACAAGGGCCTTCGGAGTCCTCTACGATGGCTTTCACCTCCAAAGGGTCTTCTCGGAGCTCATAGCACGGCAGCAGCGTGCTCTTGGGTTTGCTCACATTCTCCTTACCAATCGTTTGTTCGCTACCTGGGAGGAGGGCGACAAGAGATATCACGTCAGGACAAGTGTGTATGGGTTCCCCTGCATTATCTCAACCACAGGGCTCGTGGAGGCCCCGGCCAAGCCCCGTGAGTATTACCTTCTAAAGCGCCAGTATGAGATGCTTGGAAAGAACCTACTCGAACTCAAAGAGAGATTCAAGGGAAGTTTCATTGATTACGAGGATGAACGCTTGACCGAGGTTATGAAAGGGTATGCGATGCAGGCGGTTTTCCATTCCCTGACCGGCGATCCCTTCTGCGAGGATAAGGGTTGTAGGCTATATAATGCCCACTGGCAAGAGGAACTTATCTTTGCCCAGCTTGAGGGCGAATACGAGTTTTGTGAACGCCATACCAAAATCTTAGGCAGTTTACGTAGAAAATGAAAATAGGTATTGAGGAGATAAAGGTCAAAGAAGATACGACAATAAAGGAGCTTATGGATGAACTCCAGCTTGCCTTTGTTCCCATCCTGCTGGAGGTAAGTAAGGAGATTTTCTATCCGGATGAAATAGAGAACAGAATATTGAAGAGAGGAGATAGAATAACATTAATACCGCTGGTAGCAGGAGGATGAGGAAAGTGGATATAGAGAAATCTCGAGTATCTGCTGGCGGATTATCGCAGGACATATTTCTGTGAAGCGAGAGCTAAGCCGTGGAGTGGTGAGAGCAAACGATGATAATCCAGTTCTTCATTGTACTTAAGGATTATTTTATTGAAGTATTGCCCTTCCTAGCAGTAGGCTTCTTCCTGAGCGGCCTGATCCATGAGTTTGTCCCCACCGGGTGGGTGGAGAAACATCTCGGTGGTAAAGGTGTAAAGCCACTTCTCTACTCTACGCTTGCTGGGACGGCTCTCCCCATTTGCTGTATTGGCTCCCTCCCTGTAGCGGTAAGCCTTTATCAGAAGGGAGCTAGATTAGGAGCAGTTTTGGCCTTTTTGGTAGCAACACCTGCTACCTCCATAAGCGCCCTTTTGGTCTGTTATGCTCTGCTTGGCATAAAGTTCACTGCTTTCATATTCGTTGCTGTGATCCTGACGGGGCTGGCTATCGGTCTTATTGGAAACCTACTCAAGGTCAAGCCTAAAGCTTTCGCTTCTCAGAATGAACAGCTAGCTATAGACCCGGTTTGTGGGATGAGTATAGAAATGGGGAAGGCAATCAAGACAGAATACAGGGGAGAGACCTATTATTTTTGCTGTCCCCACTGCCAGCAGGAGTTTGACAAGAGACCTGAAGAATACCTGAGGACTTATTCCAGGAACATTGGTCACCGGCTGAAGCATGTCTTCAAATACGCCTTTGTGGATATGGTCAAGGAGATTGGGCCTGAGCTACTCTTAGGCTTAGTCTTAGCAGCATTGGTGGCGGCAATTACCCCAGTTGGGAAGTTCGTAGGAGATTATTTTGACGGCGGCTTAGGCTATCTATTCAGCCTTGTCTTTGGACTGATGATGTATATCTGTTCCACAGCCAGTGTTCCCTTG
>JAUXAX010000077.1 GCA_030619685.1 Dehalococcoidia bacterium | reverse complement strand
CGTGGTTCTGCTCGTAGGTACGCGCATTGTCCCCAATAAGCAGACGGAATTGGCAGGGCACCTGACCGCCGTTCTGCAAAGTCAACGGGACAAGATGATCGGCAAGTGGCTTTATAATGGCGAGGTATTCTCAAACCACAGTCGGGTTATCCTCGTTCTCGCTGGCCGACCGGAGCACGCTTTCATTGACGACCGGCGGAAGCTCTTTGAGCTTTTCGATAGACTGAAGATTGTCTGGATATACGCAGGGGACGATGTTCGCCCCTATCGTTCACAAGGCGAAGGGCTGTACGCTCTATATCCGGATTTCTATGCCATGGCAGACTTCGTCCTGTACCCCACGGGATGGGAGGGCTTTGGCAACCAGCTTCTTGAGGCATTCGCCACCCAGCTGCCTGTCGCCGTGTTTGAGTATCCTGTGTTCAAGGAGGATATTGCCCCAAAGGGCGTCAGGGTGGTATCTCTTGGAGATACACTACTCTCAGAGAGAGACAACATGGGGCTTGTAGAGATCCCCCTCGAAGTGCTGACGCGAGCGGCCCGCGAGATGATAACAATTCTCACCAGCCCTGAGAAGTTACAAAGCGTCACTGACCACAATACCATGGTGGGAAAGAGGTACTTCAGCTTTGATGTGCTTCGAGCTCACTTGAACGATGCCATGCAATGGGCCCGTTCCCTTAACCCCTAGAGTCTGACGCTTTCTACATTTGTCGGGCCGGTGATGGTCATGTGACCTCCAATCCGGGCGCATGTCTTCTTTCGGAGGCTGATGGTACCAATGGTACCATTTCTCCAGTGCCTGTCACCCACAAGGACTATTGTATACGCAATGGCAAATGTGCTAATGTTTGAGTAGGTTAGTTGATATTACTGGTACACCACCAGGACAGGAGCAGACTTCGAAGAGATGAACAACGATACCTTGGAAGCTGAGGATGCCTACGCGGAATCCTTAAGTGAACCCCTCAAGAAGGCAAAGAGGATTGGGGAAGCTGACATAGTGGTTGGCATCCCCTTCCAGAACGAAGCCAATGCAATTGGGCACGTATGCCACACTGTAGCCAAGGGACTTTCAGGGTTCTTTCCCGACAAGAAATGCGTTCTTCTATGCGTTGGCGCCCTCGAAGGAGAGGATACCTTAGACGTTATTCAGCAAGTGCGTCTGGGACAGGGCGTAAAGGGTATAGCCTTCCTCATGAAGAACAAACGCGTGAGTGGAAAAGTCTGGACCCTAAGGGCCATAATGGAGATAGCGGACAGGCTAAACGCCGATCTGGCCCTGTTCGAGGCTGACCTCGGGAGCAGAAAAGCGAAAGCTGGAACAGAAGGTTTGGCTCCAGAATGGGTGAACTATCTCCTCCTTCCTTTAAAGAAAGAAGGCATAGACCTCGTTATCCCACGATTCAACCGTCATTACTTTGACACGCCAGCATCCACTCACCTGGTGCGTCCTTTGCTCGCTTCCATCTTCAACCTCAAGGCGGGGGGCCTCCCCGGAGGCATACTTGGGATCTCAAGCAGACTGCTCAGAATCTATCTGGCCGATCCCAACATCTGGAGTGACCAAGTTGGCGAGTATGGCGTGGACAGCCAACTCATCACAACCGCTATCATCAATGAAGCGAAGATTTGCGAAACCGATTTTGGGGTGAAAATCCCAAGAGCCCACCCCGATAGGGAAGCAGTGTGGAGGCAGCAGACCAAGGCAATCTTTGAACAGATAGCAGCCAGCAAAGACTGGTGGCAGCAAAAGGGAGACTTAATCTACCCCCCGGCCACCTTTGGAGAGAGGAAGAGCCACCGCCCAGAAGAAGTGGCACCAGACCCCATCGGCTCGATAGAGCGATACAAACAAGGTTTCAACGAGTTCCAAGGCTTATACAAAGAGATCCTGTCCAGAGAGGCGTCGCTAGAGCTGCGGAAGCTAGCAGGGAGCGATCCAGAGGCTTTCAGGTTTCCTTCAAATCTCTGGGCGGAGATCGTCTATGACTTCCTACTCTGCTACTGCCTGGAGCAGGCATTCACCAAGGACAACATCTTGAACGCTTTCATCCCAATCTGTTACGGGAAGGAGGCCGGGTTTGCTCAAGAGCTTGGGGCGTATAGGGAAAAGCTCAGGGCTGCTATCCCCGACGAGGCAGAGCGCCAGACATCTCTTGTGGCGGGGCTGGAAATCGAGCTGCAGACCG
Organism: Dehalococcoidia bacterium; assembly: GCA_030619685.1. Next base: position 5,678 of record JAUXAX010000077.1, on the reverse strand, counting down.
AGGAATTCATCAAACAGAAACCTGGCTTCTTGGCAAGGTGGGAGGAGAAAGAAAAGGAGCTGAAGCCACTTCTACCCAGGGTGACCTACCGCGAGTTCATACCTGGAGTTCCCTTGATAGTGCCTCAGAAACTTATCTCGCCTACCGAAGAGGTCGTAAGCACCGATAGCATCTATAACGCTATTCTTCAAAGGTACCACAAGGAGTTTGGGGATTTTGTCAATCAGCGGCTCAAGATCCCTGGGGAGCCAACTTCCAGCGACATCGCTCAAGGCATAGAACAGCTGATGCTCCAGGTGGAGAAGGATATGGACGAACTCCTTTTGACGGGGGACCTTTCAACTGTGGCTGGAACCAGGAAGGTTGCTGAGGCTATACTCCAGAACTTTCCCCACTCGGAAACCTTCGCCCTGAGACCTGAGGTGGCCTCCTGGATTCTGCACCGAAATCCCCCATCTAACTTGCTCATCCGATTCGGTGCAGCTAACTTGGCTGAACTCGAACAAAACTACGGGCCAAATGACATCTTGGCCCTGTCAAGCTTCTTGGAGGAGACAGAACACACAGTGAAAGTGTGGGATTGGATCGCGGGAAACGCCCGGCCGGAGCATTTCACCCACTTCAGTGTAGAGCCATTGGTGGTGAGCCATGAGGACTTCCCCATGCTCATCATTCTCAAGGAGCCTTCAGCCCTGAGCAAGCTCGCAGGAAGAGTCGTTGTCAGCAATCTGCCCGAGGGAACAGGGGGGGAATTCCCCAAGCTGCGCTATTTCCTCACGATGGCCAAGAACATTCTGCAAGCTGAGAGATTCGGCGAGTTCTGGGGACAGTTTGCGAGGGAGAGGAAAGAATTTGGTACAAGAGTAGTAAACTCGCTGAAGGGCCATTGGGGAAGGGAGCCTTTATCGGCCCACAATATGTTTGAAGACAAGATCCAGAGGATATTGGTCGAGCAGCTTAGGAAAATGACCAGCGATTTGGGAAGAAAGGGGAACTCCTCATTGTTGCGTCTGACCACAAGCTTAAGCTGTATCGCTGATTGTTACCATCTTGCCCTGTCCCTTCCTGACGGAGGGTTCATACCCTGTTCTGCTTGGACCTGGGCGAGTTACAGCTTCAAAGGAGGTAAAGGAGTGCCCACGCCTCTCTCACTGCACGTAGAGAGAGACTGGGCATCAAGGGAGTTTCTGGTGGGGCTGCTCAAGGCCGTGGGGGGCAGCGAGGAGAACATGGAGAGGAAGATCACAGAGCTAATAGGGCAAGGGATGGAATCGGAGAACCTGGCTCGGCTGATCCTTCCTGGATGGGAAACGGTGCAGGAGGTTATGCCTGAGCAACTGCCACGTCCGGCGGAGGCCGAAGCAGGCAAGCTGAGCAGGTTTTCAGGGAATCCCATCCTAAAGGCGATAGCAGAGCACCCATGGGAATCCAAGTATGTGTTCAACCCAGGTGCAATCAGGTTGGACGGCAAGGTCTACATCCTGTATCGCGCATGTGGTGAGGATGAGGTCTCCCGAATCGGGCTGGCCATAAGTCCGGATGCCCTGCATGTTGAGGAGAGATTGGACAGCCCGATATTTGAGCCAGAGGAGGAGTGGGAGAAAAAAGGCTGTGAGGATCCCAGGCTTGTCCTCATGGGGGAACGCATCTACATGTTATATACCGCCTATAGTAGTGTCGCTGCCCAGATCGCGCTAGCTTCGATTGATGTGGAGGACTTTTTGAACCGCCGCTGGCAGCGGTGGAGGAAACATGGCCTTATGTTCGCTGGCTTTGAGGACAAGGATGCCACTCTGTTTCCGCAGATGTTCAACGGACGGTACGTAATGTACCACAGGATTGAGCCCAGCATCTGGATTTCCTCCTCCGAGTATCTGGACTGCCCCTGGCCCCGGGAAGACCATCGGATACTGGTAGGCCCGGGAGCAGGAATGTCCTGGGATGGATTCAAAATCGGAGGCGGGTCTCAGCCTATTAAGACAAAACATGGCTGGCTCCTCATCTATCACGGCGTTGACCATTCCTGGGTTTACCGGTTGGGTGTGCTACTGGTGGGACTGGACGACCCAGGCCGGCTGCTCTATCGCTCTCCCAATCCTGTATTGGAACCCGAGGAAAGCTATGAGGTTGGCGAGGAGGGGAGCTATGTTCCCAACGTAGTATTCACCTGCAGTGCCCTGCCTAGCGTGGATAAGGAGGTGCTTGAGGACGATGATGAGGTTCTCGTTTACTATGGTGCAGCAGACACAGCGGCTTGTGTTGCCACAGCAAAGGTCTCCGACCTTATTCCGGGGGAAATCAGGCAAGGCAGAAACAACGGCGGCTATTTAGTATAGTGCATGCGTCCCCACTAGCTGCGTCCTGAGTGAGCCCACCGCAATAGCGGCCAACTGTAGGTTGTGCGCGCCCAAGAATGTAATAATTTCTTTTTTTTGGCCCCTCATTTTATGGCCTCTTTATCCCCAGATGGTTATCATAATCACCGTACATCGCCTTCGCTGAGGCGATTGTTGAGGAGGCGTATGGTGTTCCGGAACGGCTGGGGTAGCCGGAGCAGGCGGATAGATTATGTCCTCCTCAAGAGTTGAAAAATGGGAAAACATAGGTTATAATCTAGCCATCCTGGTTTCCAGTTTCCACCACCATTGCCCTCATTTGCACAGGCGCTATTGTTTAGCAGGCAACACCACGTACCGGGGGAGGATGCGGCATCAAGGAAGGGTTAGATGGCGTTCATTACCTTCATTACACCATATAAGCCCGTAATCTGCGGAATTGCAGATTACGCTGGCTTCATCACCAGAGAAAGCCCACCTGGCAGATGGGCTGTACTATCGTTCGATTTGGACAACTATGGAATACCTTTGAGGGATGACCGGGCCCCACTCACCAATCCCGTTTGGTATGGCATACCTGGCCGCGAGGATTTCTCCGCCAGTTCCATCTTGGCGGGGCTGAGACCACATGAAGACCAGATTCTCTGGTTTCAACACGAGTTCGGTATCTGGAGAGACAACGCCAGATTTGCTAACATGCTCAGGGACTTAAACAACACAAAAGTTGTTACCCTCCACTCACTTCACTTTCAAAGCAGCGAGACCCCTTACGGCCTGCGTAGACAGGAGTATTCCTTCCTGCATTTGCTCCTACCCCACACAGATGCGATCACGGTGTTTAGCGATGGTGTGTATAGGGCGGTCACCCGGGCCTTCCCCGAATATGGTGGCAAGGTGCACGTTCTAAGACATGGTACTCACCTCTATCCTAAAGTGGCTAGTATGAGCAGAGAGGAAGCCAAGGCGAGGATTCATGAATATCTGTTAAGCGACCCTGGATTGGGTCAGGCGAGTAAGGACAGCTTGAGGCAGCAACGTGTGTTTCTCGATCCAGACACAATGATAATAGGGGGGGCTGGATTCATCACCGCCAACAAAGGTATAGAGATCCTCTATCATGTCCATAATGCACTACAGCAGATGCTGCCTCGGGAGAAGATTGCAACGGTCTACATTGGCTTCCTGCGGGAACTCGGCGACAGAGCCGACAGCAGGTGCGTCGCGGAATTGAGGTCCAGGTACAACAGTGCAGGACAGTTCTTCTTAGAGACTTATCTCCCTGGAGATATGCTCCCTGTCCTGCTAAGAGCCTTGGATATCTATTTCTACTGGCCATGCGATTGCACTCAGAGCGGGATTGTGGCACACGCCTTGGGCGCTGGGACTACAATTGCCTGCCGGGACATGGAGGGTGTTGGCGAAATCGTGAGAATGGCCGGTGGGTTGACTTGTGCAGACATTGGACAACTAATTGCCAGGATTAGAGAGCTTGTGCTCGACCCCGGGCTCAGGAATGAAATGTCGGAGAGAGCGGTGAGATATTCTGAGGAGTTCTCATGGAGAAATCAAGCCTTAAAGCACTTTGAGTTGGCAGAGCAACTCCACCGTTCCCGGCGAGTTCCGCGTTTGGTTACAAATGCGCCTCTTCCCCTCGCTGCCTGAGCAACCGGGAAACCATCTCCTTGCAGCTATCGAGCCTTGTTTTCCAGTTAGCCTCTAGAGCTTCTTGCACTTCCGCTTTATCTCCTCGAGGCGCTCCTGATAGTGAGAGTCCAACCGGTGCCGTATCTGGAGCCATTCTGGGGAGGTTTCAATCGCAGGGGCAACAGCGGAGCCGGATATCCCCTTTAGCTCTAATTCATCCCTCTTGGCTGCCTCCAGCGCGCTCTGGTTTTCCTGCCAGGCTTTCTCCATCGCGCTTTCATATTCCTGGAGGATATCTCTGATGCTCTGCACAACACCTGAGTCTCCGGATAGATGCTGAATGGCTGCCAGTATCCTCTCGGCCCCCGCAACATGCTCCAAATCGATTCCATCCACAAGACGCGATAGCAGATGACGGCTGATTGTCCGGCGATCCTCCTCTCCGCGCCTTCGCAGCTCTACCTCAATGTCACGAAGGGACAGTCCGTTCAGGTAGCGCTTGACCAAAGCTTCCCCGGCCGCCACAAGCTCCTCGTCCTTCATTCTCTGCTTTTCCTCGTCGGATAGAGCCCCCAACCTCTGGGCCTTCTCCAACGCGATCTCCAGTGCACTCTTTATCCTCTCATTCTCGCTTGACATATCCTTGTCCTGCTCTTTGTTTCGGGGTACTAATCCTTGGCCTGGCCAAAAGCGCTCCCAGGCCACTCAGATAGCTACATGCTATCGGACAAGCTTTGTCGACGTTCTGGTGACACGTAAGGCGAAAGAACTCAGAGATAGGGGAAGATGTATCTCCTGATAGCCTCGAAGTTCTTCCCTATCTCCTCCTTACCCTGTATAATCCCCGGGGCACCATACTGGTGACCGGTTAGCAAGTACTCAATGTCCAGTTCTGCAACCCTCTCTATGCTCTCCTTGAGCGACTGGGCGCTGCCGCCGGGGATGTCCACCCGTCCCGTGCTTCCGTAGAATATCAAGTCTCCCCCCATGAAAACCTTGGCATCTGGCCAATAGATTGCTATATGGCCCTCCGAGTGGCCGGGGGTGAGTATTATTCTAGCGACCAGATCCTGGCCGAGACGCAATTCGCCCTCCGTGAGGTAGAAATCGGGGTGGATCTCCGGCATCTCGAAGCCCATTTGCTTGAGGACCTGGGCCATTTCGCCTCCCGCCAGCTTGAGGAAGACGTCATCACCCTTGGCGATGGCGACCTGTGCGCCGCTCATTTCTCTGATCGCTTCAGATGCCCCATAGTGGTCCGGATGGGCATGTGTATTGAGTATCAAACCCACGTCCTCGATCTTGAACCCGTCCTTGCCCATCTCGGAGATCAGCCGGTCCAGGCAATTCTGCCTGGCCTCGTTAACCACCATCCCGGGGTCTACCAGGACGTGTTTGTTTTCGGGTAGGGCTTGGGCAACAACATAGGAGTTGCAATTGTTTCCGTATGTTTGCATCTCAGCCATGGTGACACCGGGCCAAAGATATGCATAGAAACTATCTACTAGCTTCAACTCAACCCCCTTAGTATTCGAACTCTCCGGTCTAAATAGATTATAACATCTGGTTACCCAGGAAGTCAGCGCTCCAGCTTGGCAAGCGAGAAAAGAATAGAATTGGGCGTTACGGTGTCTTGACAAAAACCAGCCCGCGAATTAAAGTTTCACTTACCGGATTGTGCCAGTTTGGTGCCGTGGT
>JAUXAX010000022.1 GCA_030619685.1 Dehalococcoidia bacterium | reverse complement strand
AAGTAGGGTTGCGAGGCTATTGCGGTTTCTTGACACTTTGCCTTAGTTGTAGCACTCTCTTTCCCTCTCAGCAAGAGCTCTAGGATCTCTCTGAGAGGCAGTTGCTCTAACTGAAAGTGACCACTTTTTATGTGACTGTGGGCTCGGCAGGATTCGAACCTGCGACTATGGGCTTATGAGCGCACTTACCTAAAAATCAGCCAAAAAAGAACCAGACACGACCCCTAGTGTTTTCTCCATCTCCCGGACAATGCTACTCTACCCTCGATCTACACCTCGTCGACCTTATAAGTCCGCGTCGACCCGTCCTCAAATTGGCAATCGAGCTTGTCGCCCGACAGGGATAGGTAACATATAGACATCTCTTCCCCTATTGAGACTAGGTACAGACTCCCCTCTTCTATACGGCTCCCTTTGTCTAATATGACATAGTCGCCCTCTTGGATCCCGAACCCGGCCAGGCTTTTATCTGCTACAAGCGCGTAGATCGGGTCCGCCATTTTGCTTCTCCCAGACCAGGTGCCGTTGATAACCTAGCAACCAAACAAGGAAGGGGATGCCGAATAGGGCAACCTCCACCATCACCAGGGAAAGGAGGAGGGGGGAGGTTAATACCATCAACGTGACCTTTAGTGGGCGCCCCCATCCTCTTACGATCATTAGTATAAGAAAAACGGAGACAGGGAAAGTTGCTAATGCAGAGGCGAGCCTCAGGCAATTAAGTGACCATCGTCCTCTCATTTTAACCCTCAGGGGGATCACCCCTCTGCTGCCGAACCCTGCGGCTCTTTGAGGTAATCCAAAAGGGTACTGCCCAGGAACCGCCACTGCCGGCCAACCTTCTTCCCTTTGATCTCGCCCCGCCCCAGGAGAATCCTGAAGGTACTCATGGGAATGTTCAATAGCTCGCACGCTTCCTTCACAGTGTAGACCGCGGTGGGTTCAATGGCAGTTGACATTTAGATCTCCTCTCATTCTACTGCCTGCTCCCCTAGAAAGTAGAACCACCCCCTTCGTCTGACTAACTCCAATACTGTACGGGAAAAATTGGACACTGTCACGTAGTTATTGACTTATTCTTTGTGAGCGGTGTATAATTCGGCCCGAAAAATATATTCGAAGTACGTGTTCGTACTTCGAATATAATCCTGAATGACGCATGACCGACTCACTACATCCACTGAGGAGCACGATCAGTGCCTTGGCTGTCAGCTCGGCAGTGCAGGGTCGCTGGTCGTGCTCCTGAGCGTCCTTCCGTGATGAGATGAAGACCAAAGAGGCAGTGACCCAACTGAAACACGCAGGGAAAGAAAGGAAGTGAAACAAATGCTCGAGACAATGTACGATGTCCGGTTTGAGGACGCTAACAGAACGGCATGGTTCCTGGTTCGGCAGGTTAACAAGCTCATGAGTCGCACCTTGGAACGTAGCCTGCGCAAACAGAGGATAAAGCCAGAGCAGCTGATCGTCCTCTGGATTTGCCGAGACTATCCGGGACAAAAGACGCTAGCGGAGATCAGTCGCCTGATGTCAATCACAAACCAGACTTTGACCGGCTCGATCAATAGGATGGAAACCGATGGGCTGGTTCGGCGCGTTCCGAGGAGGAAAGGACACCCCTTCACGGAGATCAAGCTGACATCGAAGGGCGAGGCGGCGTATCAGCTTGGGGTGCCGGTCCTCAAGGAGGCATTTAAGGGAGCGCCGGACTGGCTGACAGCACTCCAGCTGACGCACCTCAATAACCTTTTGAGGATACTGCGTGATGGCCTAGCTGAAGACATCCACATCGAAGTAGAACCAGTACGTGGCTGGCAGTAATAGAACCTGTAGGCGGGGGTGCGGGGAAAATGAAGCCAAGGCATCGATTAATTACCTTCGAGGAATACCTCAGAAGGATTCAACCCTATTGGCAAGACTATCAGCGTGCCTTAGATCGACTCAATATTCGACCAAGCAAGGGCGATGACCTAAGATTCCATTATGAGTCGTATCGGAGGTTTGCAAAGCAATGCGGCCGGGTTATCAGGATGATGAACCAAATAGGGAAAAAGGAGAAGGAGGGGGTCGGGGAGCGCCCAAGGTGACCAACGTGGTGATTCGCTCGCCGATTCAGAAAGGAGGAAGTCAAGAACAATAGGCAACAAGGGTCACCTTGGGCGAATTGATTCCCGCGCCTTCGTGGGGCCTGATTGACCCAGACTGTTATTAAGTTGAAAGGGGGAGGGGGAATGATAGACGACAAGACAAGACAAGACATCTGATTGCCGCCGTGTTGACAATGCCCGTGGCGCACATAATCCTCGAGGGCGTACAGGACACAAAACACATGGACCGGGAAATTCAACAAGTAGTGGACGCTTATTTTCACGTTAAAAACCTCTTAAAGAAAAGATTCGACGAGTTCGCCTAGGACATAGGATGAAGACCAAAGATATAACCCTGAATGACATGAAACACTCACTGGCGACGAATAGTCTTATGACATAGCTCACCGGACGTCAATTGAGACTGCTAACTCTGGTTGCTAGGGGAATGACCTATCCAGAGATCGGTCAAGTGCTCGGGATAGGTCAGAAGACGGTGAGGAATCAACTGTGTAAGATCCGCTTGAAGCTGGGGGGGAAGAACACGACCCATGCCGTTTATATCGCCTTTTGCGACAAATTATGCCAGGAAGAGGAAAACAAAGCGATGCTCATAGAGGAGATAATGGACAGAGTGAAGGAACTGATGTCAAACTGGTTGCTAAGCAGAGAGTGAGCAGGCGACCAAAGGGCCTGCGCTATGACTCCTGATCTTCCGTCCAGTTTTTGTCATCTCTGGAATAGTAAGGGAGGGACACAATTATAGCCTACGCCCCTGATGTGTCAAATTGAGGACATGGGGGTGATGGCTTTGATGACAGAAACCGAAAATGAGGGCAGGCTTGGCCAAGGTCAACCTCAACTGTCGATTGCCTGCTTGGGTCATACAGACTAAAATGATCTCAAGGCGTGCTTGAGGAGATAAGTGCGCCGTGAGTGGAGGAGGTGGAAAATGTATCAGGGAGGTCATGAGAGACATAAAAGATGGGTAGATACTGCCGTGAAAGAGAGATTGGGTGATTATGATATTGTTAGTGTGGTGGAGGGTTTTGAAGAGGAGCTAAGCTGGGTTAGTGACCGAGCAGAAGTTGACCCTTGGGATGCTTATTTGAGTTTGATGTCGGCTGTTATCTTGTTTAATAGAGCGCTTGCATTTAGGCTCCCAGGACTACCAGGGGTGCCTGACATTGAAAAGAGACTTAAGGACTGGATTGCGCACGTGCAGAGGACGGTGGATAAAGTTGCGCAAGGACTACATTCAAGCACGTTTAAGGTTAGCGGGTATAGTGTTGGTGTTGGGTTTCCTCTGGGGATTTCTATATTTATTTCGTTTTCACTGTGATTTGGGACGTGCGAACCTCTGACCAAAGCTAAAGCTCAGGTGTGATTCCGATCTTCATTAGAATCATTTACCCCAAGCTGATATACTCTGCTTGAACTCTCATCTTTCATAATGACATTATGTTTGATCCGAACTTTTCTGCATGGCCGCACTTCTACCCCCGTGTCTTGAATTTGCACTCCCGCACCCACAGCGTCGCATGGTCGCACTATGTTGGCAAGATTTGGACGGCTTTGGAGGAATAGTGAAATGTAGCTAAGTAAAGTGGTGTTAAAACGTTGACATAATTGGGCTACAGTGTTAATCTCAAGGGTTTAGTGTAGACCGATGATGAAAGGAAGGCGAGGGTTAATTTCTATGATAGCCAAGCGTCGCCAGGGGAGGTATGGGTATGGAGTGGAAGAGAGAAAAGGCGAAAATCGGAACGAAGAAGGTCGAGGCGACGGCGACCTTGCTCACGATAAGAGAAGCAAGCCAACTTCTTAATGTACATGCGAATACGCTGAGACGTTGGGGTGAGTTGGGAATAATAAAGGTATACCGCATCGGCCCAGGGCATCAGCGAAGGTTCAGGGCCGAGGACCTCGCTGCCTTCGTCGTTGAAGGGGCCGAACGGTTGCGAGCGAAGCGGGCGTCTTGATTACTGGATACAAGCGTTAGCGTCCTCCCCTACACATTTTTCACCCTCGTTTTTTCGGATTATTTACCGAAAAAGCGAATCTACGCCCACAGAAAAAAGGCGAACTGCCGCGAAAAATCGGGACAGGGGGGATAATTCTCAGCGGCACGAAGCTACATAACAGGCAGTTATGAACGTACTACCATGTCTTATGCCCATCGATTTCTTACCCAGAATACGCCCTGGGGCGGACGGGGGCGGGGAATAGCTACTGAGGAAGCTGTAAGCGCCAAGATGCTTGCGATATTCCGCGGCGATACATATACTACGACAAGAAGTACATATCAAGGCGTATGAGAACAACACTTTTGAGAGGAGTAATTCAATGTATGATTTTCGGTTTTCCGACTCAGCTTTTGCAACCCATACGTTACTTCGCCAAGCGTGGATTGCGGTCAATAAAGCCATGGAGTACAGACTCGCTAAGGTAGGCTTGGCACCTGAGAAGCTTGCTGTTCTCTGGGCATGCAGGGATTATCCAGGACAGCTAACTCCTGCTGAGATAAGCCGACTGTTGTTCCGAGAACCTCAAACCATATCTGGATTGCTCAATCGAATGGAAAGAGAGGGGCTCATAAAGAGGATACTGAGGCGCAAGGGAAAGCCGTTCACAGAAGTTAAGATAACTCCTAAGGGCGAAGAAGCCATCGGTCCAGCGTTGTCCGTACATAAGGCACTCATTGCCGAGCTGGCGTCCAACTTGTCAGCGGAACAGCAGGAAAAGCTTCAGGACTCGCTCCGAGCGTTGCGAGATAAGGCACTCGAAACGCTACACCTAGAGCCAAGGCCGGCGGGTGGACGCCCAGGAAAGGCCTTTACTCTAAAATGGTAGAGTAGAATAGTATACAGGGCCGAGGTGACGATATCCGACACAGTCGTTGGGTTCACCTGATCAAAAAAATGACTGCCCCCATAGCTAGAGCCCGTCTTCGACCTCCTCCCCACCCGTCGCCGGGACTCGTGAAGTCTGGTACTACTCACCGCAGCGGGCTGACTCGTCGCTGTTGTACCTTTGTCCATTTTGTGCAATCCAGTCGGCGTGGAATAACATCCGGCCACGCACCTGCTCACTATGCAAGTCCTTTCCGACCGCCCCTTTTTTGGGTCTTATTGAGGCTACTGCTAGGATATCCGTTTTGGAGCATGAGTATCGGTGGCAGTGACTTGCTTCTGTTGAGCTGGCTTAAGAGTCAAGGCAGAGGAAGATACAGGTAAGCTTTGCATGCCCATGGACACATTATCTTTCAACTCACTCAGGTAGCTGAAGAAGATTCCTGGTGCCATCAACTTGTATCCACGGCTTTCGAGAATCGCCGTGATCTCATCTTCCGACCTGCTCTGGTCCCGCACTAATTGTGAAAGTGAAATAACTTGGACATCGTTGGGTATGCCCTTGGTACCGATGACCACCATTACAGTGCCAAATGGTTTAGACCGAGCAAATTCACATTTAGCTAGTCTTGCACCATAGGAAAGGGGATGCTCCTGCGGACGAAGCAGAGCTCCGGCCAAGCTACCGAACGCAAACTTGAACAAGCCGCTCGTAAACGTTTCCTCTGTGAAGGCTAACGATGCTGTTGTCTCCCCAAGTTGAGCCATTTCAACTTCTCTTTTTACCCTGGCTCGGAGATCGTCCAGGCACTGCGCCTGGTCGCGTCGCCGCAGATAGTCCGCCTCTTCGGCAAGGCTCTCCTGCAGAACCTTCGCAGCATCCATCTGGGCCCTCGCCCGGCAGCGCAGCTCCTCCAATTGCTTACGACAGCCACTCATGCCTTCCATTGCTCCAGCTCCCTGATTGCGGAACCAATGCATGTTTTGAGCGTGTAGTGCTGCGAGCTCCTGCTCTGGTCCTGTCTTAGCCATCTGTCGATGGCTCGCAGCACGCTGAGACTGGCTGCTCTAACCTGACCTGTGCCGATGTCGCCATCGCCTTTGATCAGTGCGGCCAAGGTACTGATCCATTCGTTGGCTTCCACAATGGCTTTGCAGTGCCCCAGCTCCTGTCCCAGCTCAAGGGCCTCGTTCCTCAGCTTCTCGACTTCGAGCACGGTCTCTTGCACGCTATGATGCAAGTCCTGGCGGAGCTTGGCTTGAGCCTTCTGGGCGATGCTGGCTACCGCCCGCATCTCTTTGCGAAGATGACCCTGTTCCTCTGAGATGGCTGCTTTGAGGCTTGCTCTCTGTTGAGCCAGCCCCTGGATTGCAGACCCAAGCGCGGCACGCTCTTTATCAACTCCTGCGATGGCCTGCTCGATGCTCGCGAGCTCCTGCTGTCTTTTCTCCACGAGTGACTCCAGACCCACGCCAGCCTCCAGCTGTTCCAGTTCGTGCAGGAGCCGATCTCGCAAGGCCGGGGGTTCGATGCCATGGCGCTGGGCTACCATGGCCACTCTTTGGGCAAATCCTGGGAAGTCGTCAGGGGAGAGCCCGAGCTCTGCGAGGAGTTTGAGCGCTTTGCCTGCCGCGGCCAATCGTTCGTCGGCGGCCTGAGCCCTTTGCTCCAGTTGCTGGACGCGGTAGGATAGCTCCGCCTCGCGCTTCTCCTTCTGGCTGACATCTTTGCTCAGGGGCCCGAGTCGCTTGTCAAGGTGCGCGATCTCCTCAGATAGCTCCTGGCGTTTCTTCTCGAGCTCCTCAAGCTGTTGTTGGCATGCATTAAGCTCCTGAGCGACTGGCTCCAAGTGCTCTACTTCCTGGCGCAGGCTCTGCGCTTTTTTCTCGAGAGCCTCAACGTTGAGGCCGGTGGTCTTGCGCAGATCTTCGAGGTAGAGCGCCGCCTTGACGAAGTTTTGGGCACCCATCTCATCTGGGGCCAGCTGCTTGCACATCTCAGCCCAGGCCTGGAGTTCGGCAGGCTCCAGAGCCAGCTCTTGGAGGCGGGAGAGAAACGCCAGCCCTGCCACGGCCTGTGCCGGCGCTAGCTTGAGGTGATGCAGGTCGGTTGCTAGCTCCCGCAGCATCTCCAGCTGCTCGCTTGGCCCCTGTGCCTCGGGGAACTGTCCCGCCTTTAGGGCAGCGACGACGTTGGCCACCGTGCCCTTGGCGACCCCAGCCTTGGCGCTGATCTCCTGGTAGGATAGGCCGCCAAGGTACAGTCGGATGATGGTCAAGTGCTTCTTCTGCGATAGTTTTTCCATGGATACCTCCCATAAAAATTTGCGTTTTCTTACCGGTGCATCTGAACGCTGTGAACGTTTAGTTGAACTAACCCTTGAACAGGAGGTGAACGGCACTTGAACGATAGGCGAATGATTTAGACCTCCATGAACCGTGATCCGGTAGGGATGGTGATCTCTAAAGGCGCCACCCACGTTACCTAGGGCGCTTGGCCCTGGGCGCCTTGAGCTCCAGATTATCGGCCGGAGAGTACTTTCTATGGGCGGCCTCGATGTCGCTTTGGGCTAGGTTGACGTATAGCCTGACTATCTCCAGTGTGTTATGGCCCAGGATCTGCTGAAGGGTGAAGATGTCCCCGCCATTCCTGATATACATCACGGCTGCCGTGTGACGTAAGGTGTGAGGCGAGCACCTTATGCCGGTTATTCCCGCCTTACGGCCGTAGCGCTTCACCAGGGCCTCGACCCGCCGCTTTTTCAGCGGCTGGCCGGCCTCAGTGAGAAAGAATTCTTGGATGAGAGGGATTGCCGGCTCCGGGCGGTAGAAGTTGGCATAGAAAAGCAGAGCCCGCTGGGCCCTGACCCCAAAGGGCACCATCCTTTCCTTGGCGCCCTTCCCCCACACCTTTAGCACCCTCCTCTCCAGGTCGACATCATCAAGTTTCAGGCCGGTCAGCTCCGACACCCTGAGGCCGGTGTCCGCCAGCAGCAGGACCACGGCATAGTCTCTATACCCCTGCGGTGTGGAGACGTCGATCGCCTCAATCAGGCTTACAAGCTGCTCAGCGGAGAGGGCAGGGATCACGCGCTTGGGCGCTTTTGGTATCTTGAATGTGGAGAAGGGATTCTCATCGATAAAGCCCTCGGCCGCAGCCCAGGACCAAAAGGCTCGTATCGCCCTGAGATATCCGTTTATGGTATGGCCTGATAGATGCCCCGCTTGAGGCTTGGTGAAGGTGTGGGCCGCGAATCGCTGGCGGCTCAGGAGGTCTAGGCTGAAGCCTCGTAGGTGCTGCGGGCCGATCTCCCCGATGTCCGTCGGCATATTGTTGGCCTTCAGGAAAGTTGCCAAGCAGCGGACGGCGAACTCCACAAGTGCGATGGTGGAACTGCTCTTTCCCTCGGCCTGAGCGCAGAGCCTGTAAATCTGCACGAGGAACTCGAGGTCCGTCTTAGTGCCAATATACGTAGCGTCCATTGATTACTTGCTTCCCTTTGTCATCCAGCACTGGCCTGGCATCCTTATTTTCATTATGCTAAAATCAAACATAGGGTGCGGAATCGGGGCGGTACCCATTTCGTTACCCAGGGGCGGTGGGTGTAGCAGCACCCGCCGCCAGCATTTCTTATCTTCTAGCGTTCAGCGCCAAGATCTACCACCAGCTCCGCGTCGCACGCCGGGCACGTCGTGTAAATCGCCCTGCCTGTCTCCAGAGGCACGACCATGAGGAAGGTGCTCTGGCACCAGCAACACTCAACGTCAACCGTCTGCGGCGATCGCCTTCTGGCTGTGGCCAGGCGGTAAATACCGGCCGCGGCCAGGCCTAGCAGGGCAATTGTTCCCAAGAATGAGCCCCAGTCTGTCGGTTCCCCAGTGGCATCCTCGTAGCGCCTTTTATGGCGGTCAAGCGCTTCTCGATCGCGGCTGGTAACCGATATTGGCCTCTGCCGTGATTCCGTCATGGCACCCCCATAAATGTCGATTGAAATTTCCCCAAAAGATTATCACGAAATTTCGGAGTTGTCAATAGCACCAGACCCAGTCATATGCCTTTTTTCCCAGCTGGGCGTGAAAATACATATGCCGGTTGAGCATGGGCTGATGCTCTCGTGTGTACACAGGACCGGTTCGCGGAGTCATGCACTGCCTAGTGGCGGGCATTCATACGCCTCTACGTGCCGGCATACTGCTCACCCTTGCCGGCGCCGCTGGTGTGGGCCTTGTCCTTCGGGGATGCTAGCGGCCCCTCAGGTTGCACATCGGTCGTCTTCCCGGGTGCATGGCCGGCGAATAGGATTGGTGGCTGGGTGGGACACTGGCTCGACCTGGCTTCAATGCTAGGTTGTCCACCGGGCTCGCCGTTACGTGGGCGTTCTTGACATCTATGTCGGCCACCTGGCAGTAGCGCCTGGTCATCTCCAAGCTTGAGTGCCCCAGCATCCGCTGCAGGCTGAAGACGTCCCCACCGTTCCTCAGGAACCTGATGGACGCGGTGTGACGCAGGGTATGCGGCGAGCACCTGACCCCCTTTACGCCAGCCTTCCGGCCGTGGCGGGCCATCATCTTGTCGATGCGGTCCTTGGTCATCGGCATGCCGCCAACGGTGAGGAAGAGAAGGTCGCAGTTAGGCTGCGCTGACTGGGGGCGATACCTAGATATGTAGCGCCACAGGACGCGCTGCACCCTCCTGCCGATGGGGACGAACCTCTCCTTGCATCCCTTGCCCATGATCCTGATTACTCCGTCCTCGAGCCACAGGTTGTCGAGCGTGGCGCTTGCCAGCTCGGAGACCCTCAGCGCGGTATCGAGGAGGGTGAGGATTATCGCCTGGTCCCGGTAGCCCCCCGCGGTGGAGGTGTCGATGACGGCCAGTAACTGCTGGAGCTGAAGGTCGGAAAACGTGGGGATGACCTTTTGCGGGGCTCTGGGCAATCTCAGCTTGACAAACGGGTTTGCGTCGACGAACCCCTCGGAGACAAGCCAGGACCAGAAGGCCCTGGTGGAGCGCAGGTAGCAGTTTATGGTGTGACCGGAAAGGCCCCTCTCCAAAGCCCTGTTTAAGGGATGGCCGCTGAAACACCTCTTCTGCTGCAGGTGTAGGATGAAGG
This sequence comes from Dehalococcoidia bacterium, assembly GCA_030619685.1. The sequence continues at coordinate 20,814 of JAUXAX010000022.1, read as the reverse complement.
CCCTGAGCTCCATTGGCCCGATCGCGGTTGCAGTGGTGGGAAGGCCTTCGGAGGAGAGGAATCTATCGAGGTAAGTGACGCTGTTGGCGACGATGGCTATGGTCCGGTCGCTCTTGCCCTCGGTTCTGGCGCAAAGCCGGTAGCCCTGGACCAGTGCCGCCAGGTCGTTGGCGGATGGCACGTGTGCCTGCTGTTCGATGTTGCACAAAGATTGACTAAGCAAGCGCTCCCCCCTTTACAATATGTATTTTGGGGGCTAAAATAGCTTTGATTTGGGGCGGTTAGCTCAGTGGTTAGAGCGCTTGCTTCACACGCAAGAGGTCACTGGTTCAAGTCCAGTACCGCCCACTTTGAAGCTAAATCCGTACTTGCAGAGCCTCAATGCTGACGATGCCATAAATGCTCATCGGAGATTCAGTCCGCTCGATAACCCGGGAGTGAGGTAGAGGAGGATGTCAGAAGCCCTGTAGTCAAAATCTGAGGGGTTTCTCTGCCTAGGCCCTAGCTATCTAAATATATAGAGAAAAGAAAGGCAGGGGGGGGTCTCTCTCCTGGTTGGTTGTGTATACGTACTATCTGTGGGACCATGCTGCATAATGCTCTTGAAAGGCAGGCTAGGAGGATTGGTTATGATATGATTCTAGCACTTACCAGACTATGCTACGCAATCCGCTAGGGTTGTAAGCGACCCGCTGACCTTCCCCCTCGTTATCGCCTACAAGCCAACCCGGAAGGGGACTATACATACCATAAGATGTAAGATTAATACCTTTATCAAATCAATGTCTTCTTGCGCTGAAACCCAACTGAGCGAAGAGGACGTGGTCTAGACCTCCCTGCCTTCACTCAACCAGCTTCTGAGTGAGGAATTTGGCCTGTCGTTTGCTTATTTGATGTTTTACAGCTAAGTGCTTGAGCATGGGTTCAGAGCCTGTTGTCTTAGCATAGCAAATCGGACAACTAAGCTTGATTGTTTCCCCCTCGATAGCACTCCCCGTAATCTCCGAATCAACTGTACTAGTCCTGGTCATACCAAAGGCTCCTTCTCATATTGCTTGTGTTGTCAATCAACAAATTGCTGCATCCGTGAGGCAGGTGACAGAGTCAATTTGTTTGTACATTGAAATAGTGGGGAGGACGTATTATATCCTCCGCCTCCTGGTGATTTATGATTTGATTGTAAGCATATGAGATTACAAATCCATTAAGAAGACATTCAAAAATTGTTACAAATTAGCGCGCAGGACAATTCGGGAGATTCTGTGGCAGTTAGACTTTCTCGCATTTGCACCCCCACAGACATATCTATGGTGTAATTGCGAGAAGATTCAGAAGGGGTAGTGGTGGAGAGTGTTAGTGAGATTTCCTTCTTTTAAGGCCCCTCAGTTTTCTTTCTCTTAAGGCCCCACCATCTTCTAAGTACTCCGCTACCGAGCAAGAAACAAAGAAAAATAATAACACCTGTGATGGTAGAATATGCAGATGTCGTCGCCCCTACTATGAGTAGTATGAGTCCTACTGCAAATAGTAGAAAAAGAATGGCTCTTTGGGCATTCTCTGTCATGTTAACCACCTTCTTTCACTTCTTGAATATGATTTATCCGCCTTCTGTGCCAGTAGCACCATTATACCACCTCTGAGCCCCGGAGAAGCCGGTTCTGAGGGCTCTACGTGCTTGGGTGTGGCTATCCTCTGTGACGTGGGAGGGTAGCATCCGAAAACGGTTGTTTGGCCTGGTTTGGCACCGCGTTGCCACGCTAGAGGGCGGTGCGGGCCCTGTCCAGGTCATCGGCGCCGATAACCAGTCGGGTATTCGTGGCCATGTAAATCAGGTCGATATTGACCCCCGCTTTGGATATGCGGCGGGTAACATCCCCTATTACCCCTGGGCGGTCCTCCACTTTCGAGACCAAGACCTCCCGCTCGCCACGCACCTCAAGGCCGACCTGTTGCAGCTCTCGCCGGGCAGCGGCAGCGTCCTCTACCAAAATGTGCATAACTCCCTTGCCCTCGCGGGAAAACCCACAACACCCTTCAATGTTGATGCCGGCCTTCCCCAGGGCCTCACCCACGTCAGCTAGCGTACCCGGGCGGTCTTCTAAAATGACGGTAAGGTCCTTGGCCATTTCGCTCCTCCTTTCTTCTTGGCATGCGGGGATTTTCCATTTCAACTGTTGGCGTTAAAATTTAGTCCTTTATTGAGACTTTGTCAATACTTTTCTCGCAAGTCAGGTTGTAAATCAGTTTGATAGGCATCGGCCGGTCATTCACCTCTGAGCCCCTGAGAAGCCGGTTCTGAGGGCTCTACGTGCTTGGGTGTGGCTATCCTCTGTGACGTGGGGGGAGCATCCGAAAACGGTTCTTTCGCTTGGGGAATCAGAGGGCAGTCGGAAAATTGTAGTCTCTTGTGAAATCCTGGCCTGACCGACATTTACTCCTGGCGTGACTTGGGTCAAGCAAGCGGCTATGGCGTAACCCGCAAATCTATTAGGCGTACCCTGAATGAAGACCGCAACACAACAAAATATTTCCCAGTTGGGCTACCGGGGCTTGAGCTTGCTAACATGAGGGTAAGGAGCATGCACTAGGATTTCTCTGCTGCGTCTTCGATAATCTTCCTCAGGCAGTAGACGCGGATATGGTGTGTTATTTCCTTATTATCGGGTGAATCTGGATCGATGTATCGATATAGTATTTCCATTTGGTGATTTGTCTTTGAGGCTCTAGCTGGGTCAGGATCTACAAGGGCGACTTCGGTTACGTTTTTCATTCTCAATTTGTATTTTTCAGCTTCAGAGTTGACGGCAGCTTCTTGGTAGTCCCAACACAACAGGTCAAATATTTCGCTAAGATTGTGCCCGTGTTTGAAGAAGTTTTGTAGGAGATGTTCAACTTCAACCAGTACTAGATAATTAGCTCTTTCTTGGCGATCCTTATCCCAAAGAACTACCCAATCATATTGGTCGTTATACTTCTGACTTACGATGTTGAAGCTGAGTATACCCGTCTGCACACATTGACTTGCTAATATGACGGTCTCAGCTTCGTTCTGCGGAGCGAATGTGAATCTGAGGCCGAGTTTCTCGCAGAGCTGGTTTTTGTTGTCCAATTTGGTTTGCGATTCGTCAACTCGCGCTTGTCTTCTCTGAGCTCTCTGCTCCTCTATTATGGTTGCCCTACCTTCCAGAAAATTGTCTATCGCTTTCTGAACCTGAGGCTTGAGCGTATCGACAATTTGAGGAAGGTAAGTCTCTTCAAATGAGAAATCTGCCCTTGTTGCAAGCAGGTCCTTGGCGAGAATGTCACCTTCGATAACTCCCCTCAACCTTGCATATAAAGACCTGAAATTCTGTAGTTCATTTTCAAACTCTTTGAGGATGTCCTTTTCGATAATCCTCCCATGTATTCGGACATAGATCCCTCTGTCTTCGGGCCTGATTATGGGGAAATATTCCTGCTCTGGTCTTCGTACATATATTCTTCCTTTTAGTTCCTCCTCAAGTCCCTCAATTGGAATGCTAATCGAAGTTGTCTCAAATTTGCTCTCATCTTCGTAATTTTCTTTCATTTCTAATATGCTCTGGCGACCAAAGTGGATTTTGAAGTCGTTTGACAAGGGCAGAGTAGCCAATTTGGGTGTTAGCAACTCAAGGTTCATTATATTATGTACCTTTATATAAACGTCCTCTATCTGGAGCGTAGTACCACAAGATTTTCCATCACTAAAGCTAGGCTCCCATGGTTCAATATCACCTATTTCCACTTCGTTGTCACCCTTGCGTTCCAACACGACGGTTACGCCTTCAAAGCCATTCTTCTTAGAAAAGACAGTGAGTTTCGGTCCGATTGTGAGAAAAGAGATGATTCCAATACCAAACCACCCCAGATACTTTCTCTTCTTTTTGGGTGACTCCCCGATAGTTCCCTCTGTTATCTTCAGCGATGAGCATAATAAGACCATGGCGTCCAAGTCCTGTTTGTTCATGCCATTGCCGTCGTCGATTATTTTGAGCGTCCGCGTATCCTTGTCATATAGAATACGCACTTCCTCGGCATCCGCGTCATATGAGTTGGCACATAATTCCACAATGGCTCGTAGAGGTGTGTAAATTTGCATCCCGAACAGTATTACTGCATTGTCTGAGAAACTAAATCTGCCCATCTCAACCCCCTTGCGATATTCTACTGCGATATGTATACTATCGCAACCAGTTTATAACACAATACCGTAGGTAGCGAAATCCGCAATATGGACACAACCATTCTGTTTGAAATCCTGAAGCAAATCAGAGAATGCCATGTGCATGCTTGACGACTTGACAGGTCAATAGCGTAGGCTTTAAATTCTACAAGGAAGCTTAATATAAATAGAACGGAGGTCTAAGATGCCAGAGCTAGCAGACTACAGCGGTGAGTACAAGCCGGATGTTAGATATGAGGATTTCTCCAAGGATTTCCTCATCAAGCTGATGAACATATGGCGATGGGCGTATATGAGAGTGCCTGGATTCTGGTTCGAGGAGGTCAGCGAGAGATTTGGCGCTGAAGCGGCTGAGAGCATTAACGATGTGGTCTGGACAAAAATAGGGGAGAAGGTAGTCCCCAAGTTTGCCAGGGTGGCGAATATCGAGCTGAATACTGTTCTTGATTCCCTGAAGCTTATGGATATGTGTCCCGACAGCAAAGTGGGCAGCGACTGGTTTGACGGTACGGTAGATATCATAAATGAGAACCATGTGAGAGCGACCACTACCTATTGCCGCTTGCTGGAGAGCTACGAGAGGAGCGCACCGGAAAGGATACCTCATGTCTGCGGGGAAATGGAGCTGAAGACCATGGAGAGGTATTTCAATAACCCCAGAATAAAGATAACGTCTCTAAAGCTGCCTCCTCGGAAGAGCGCTGACGAGATTTGCTGCCAGTGGGAGTTCAAGATCGAGGAATGAAGGGATAGACACTGGCAATATAGCTGTGAACCTGATCTACTCAAGGCCGCCTGCTACGACCAGGTCAGCTACCTCTTCATTCGACATGCCCAACACATCCTTCAAGATATACTCATTGTGCTGACCGGTGCACGGAGCCGGCATGGTGAGTTGGGAAGGCGTCTTCGATAGTCGATAAGGCGGGGGTTGGTAGATATGGGGCCCCATCTCGGGGTGTCAGTTATGTTGCAGCCAACGCTTTCGCAACCTGAGAACGATAAAAGTGGTCAAGATCACACCAGCAATCACGGCTCCGGCCCATCCCATCAAAGTAAGAATGGTAACTTCTACACCGAGGATAAATGTTCCAAGGAGAATAGCAATTAAAGCGCGCCATAAAGGTATCCCCAAGAGCCAGGCAAGAATTACGGCCGTGGTGCTACCGCTTCCGGGGACAGGAATTGCGACGAGGACGACTATTCCGATCTCCTTGTACCGTTGGATAATCCCTCCCTCTCGTCTTGAACGCTTGAGAATCCAATCGCCAAACCTTGCTACAGGTCTTATTCTCCTTGATAATCCATATAGATGTCGCAGACCTAAGAGTAAAAGAAGCACAGTCAGCGCGTTACCTGCAAATGCAGTGACAAAGGCAATCGGCCAGGGAATACCGAAAACCAATATCGCAACTGGTATAGCTCCCCGAATAAGAATGCCAGGTGTAGCACCCATAAGGATGACCTCAAAAAGATTTACCCAGCTGTATCCATCCATTTTCTTTTTCTCCAAACAGCTTGATGGAGAGGTGTCAGGCCAGGAAGTACAGCGCTCACTGGAACGAAAGGGCCATACCCTTTGTGTGGACCAAGACGGTGGAGCAGATACTGGCGAAGGCGGCAAAATAATGAAAGCTATCTATTGAGACTAGCCACTAGGAAGCGTGGGAAACAGCATTGATAGCCTGTTTATCAGAGCAGTTCCTTAGTTAAGGGCGATAGATCAATAAACCCATGCTCATAGAAAAGGCCTAGACCTCAGCCAGGGGTCGACCTAGGCCAACGTTGGTCTTCCCGTTGATTGAAACCTGAACATTGGCCCGGCGAGCTGCATCTACCGTAGGTATGGAACCGTCCTTCTCTACCACTGAGATGAGGTCCACAGCGAAGACTGTATCGCTCTCTTTCGCCACCTCTTTTAGCTTCTCTAGTACAGTGATCACCATCTCTAATGGGATATCGAACTCCAGAATGCAGGAAAGGACCTTCTCGTTGAGGATGTCATCTCGAAAGGTGCCTGTAGATTTATCGGTCATCAAGTCGGTTACAGGATTCCGCTCCTCAAACCTGACCCCCAAAAGTGCAAGAGCACGAGCCACCTTCTGTACGTCTCTAAAGCGTGTTCCCACCCCCGGACGACCCATTTCTACCCCTATCCCCGCCCGGCCACGTCGATAGCGGCCAGTCACGTCGTTGGTCTTCATCTCGGCGGTGCCACGTCCGCCGAGCGCGGTAAGATCCTCGTCTTTACTAGCTAACGGAGCGCCGCGGTTGATCTCGTCGTCTGTTGCCAGCCTGGGATGACGGGAGAAAACCGGCGACATGAAGGGCACAGTGGGGTCGCTGAACTCAGCACGTAGGATTCGCGGCCAGCTTAATTCTGGACGTACCAGCGCTCCAGGCGCGCAGACCCCAGCCCCGTAGCAGACGCCGCATTCAACACACTCGTCTTGGTCAATGCTGACCAATTCCCCTCTCGCCGTTATGGCCACCATGGGGCAGTAAGGAATACACTCCAAGCAAGCTGTGCACCTTGTGTCATCTATCAGCATGTTTTGCCCTTTTGATAGCGGTACCAGAACCGCCTATGTCAGTCCACGCAGATTGAGGTCAGTCTCCGACAATATGCCTGCCTCCAGATCAGCGACTAACTTGCGTAGCAGTTCCTCCGTTCGAACAGGGTTGAAAATATTGCAGAAGCAGGGCCGCCCCATCTCTTGAGCAGCATCGCCTATACTCATGGCATGGCGCTGAACTTTCTTGGCCAAGTGGTAGACCAAATTGGAAGATACTAGCCCATGACCACACATGGTACTGAATTCCAAAATCCTCTCGTGGGGCAGCTTGTCCTCTTGTCCCCAGAACCCCAGGGAGTGGTTCACAGTGTGCGGAAAAGTACCGGCGGCACAGCAGCACTCCTTGACCTCATGGAACAATCCCGAGACAACCACTGAAAGCCCCAAATCGGCATCGACAAGATCCTTCAGTACCCCGGTTACCTTTTCCTTGCTGTCATAGACGTAGGCGTACCAGCCCATGGGGTAGTCCTGATTGGCTGGCTGATGACGACGGCAGATGTTCACGAACTGCTCTACCCTGGCCACTAGGTCTTCCATTATTCGCCCAGGCACGAACATGATAACATAATCGTTGCTGAGGTTAGCATACGTGCCTCGTCTGTGATTGGAGTGAGTCACTGAACCATCCTTCCAGCTAAGATAACAGCGCTCCGTTCCCCTTTCGCACGACTATATATTATTCCAGAATTTCCCATTTTAACTCGCAATCAAGCGATTATCATCCGTCATCGCCCTTGCGCACGATAGTATACCCTTGTGCACGCGGCTGTCAAGCCACCTGCGAGCCCTGCAGTCTGCCTGAGGCATCCTCAGGTTGAGGGTAATGCCATACTTACTGTCGTTATAGAGAGTGAACATAGCACTGCGGTTCATTCCAAGCTCGCCATCTTTGGCAGGGGGGGCGAATCTCAGAATATCAGGCCTGGTGTTGGACTCGATACGGATCACCTCTGCCCCCAAGTTAGCCGCGAATTTGGTGGCGGCAGGACCCGTCACCGTCCAACCGAAATCGGCGATCTGCACTCCTTCAAGTGCATGCCTTCTATCCATCTCCTACCCCCATCTTTGTCTCACCGGAACTATATGACATTGCTTTCCTTGAGAAGGCGCATCTGTTCTCTGGAGAGGCCCAACTCCCCCTCATAGATCTCTACGATGACATCAGCCCCGAGATCACCAAGAACCTTTCCACAATAGAAGCCCTTCTCATCGGTCAAATCCAAGACACGAAAGGGGCTCAGGCATACTCTCTGTTTGCCACTGCCCGCTCATAGGTGTAACCTCCAAAGGGGATGTCAGCGCGCCCGGTATATTGTCATCCACATTGGGCACATCTCCTCTCGCCGTACCAGACTCGCTGGCTGTCGCAGCAACCACTTCAATGTAGCAGAACAGAGGCTGAGTCTCCCTGGGAGGATACCCAGCCTCTTTGACAATCTCCGGGAATACTGGCACAGAGGCGGCAGCTCTATCCCTTCCCTATTCTGAAAACCTTGGTGCCGCACCTGGGGCATACACCCTGAGTAGCAGGTTTCTTGTTTTTCATTGTGATAGATCTCGGATCCTTGATCTCCACTTTGTCCCGGCACTTCATACAGTAGGCTTGCATTGACCCACCTCCATTTTTACGTCGAGGATAGACCATTCACTGTACAAATGTCAACACTCTGCCCAAATTGCACTTTATAGCGGATTGTTACTCCGGCCACCCCATTGGATAACCTGCTGCTCCCAAAAGGAGATACCTCTACGAAAGTGGAATTTTCAATACTGTGGCGAAGAGAACCTTACTCAGAGCTACTTCTTGAATCACACTCTACCACTTCAACTTGTGGGCCCCAACATGAGAGAGCGTGCTGGTCGCTGCCGGCTCTGCGGCGAGACTCTCTCGGTCTGTTGGGTACCGAACCCTGGAGAGGCAGAGTTGTTCTGCTAGCTCAAGGTGTCTCAGGGCCTGATTTCTCCACGAGGACTCCTCAGCATACCCAAGGGCTCTCTCCGAGATTTCCACCCTGAGCTTGGGGTCGACGATAGCCTGCTCTATCTTGGAAATGAGTTGTCCAAAGTTTGCGCTGGTCAATCCTCCAGCCATTTTCACAGTTTCGCCAACGCCCTCCATGTCGCGGCAGGCGATTGTTGCGCCAGCGCCCAGGGCATGCGCCATAATTCCGCTCTGAGTGCAATTGCTGGGCCAGTAGAAATAGATATCCACTGCTCTCAGCATGGCCGCGAGCATATCTCCAGGCAGATAGGTCTCCAGGAAAAACTTTCCTACGCCGTTGTGTTTGACCTTCATCTCCGCGGCAAACTCGCTATCGATGCCACGATCGACTTCCATCAATAGGCCTGCATATACTGCTGCGATCTTGTGTTTGGGCAGCATCTGCTGCAGCACCTTTTGGGCATGATAGAGTAGCTCCGTCCCCTTGCTAGCGGTAATGAATCCGGTGCCGCCAATTATGACTGTGTCGGGGTCGAGGAACACGCGTTGCTGTCTGAGGTTATCCTTGCTTGGCTTATCCAGCCCGGATTCGTCAACCAGATACTCGTGGATTCTTGCCTTGGCTTCGGGTTTGCTCATTCTGGCGAATCTAGGGTAGAGATGGGTACCATGCCTTAGCACATGTACTTTATCGGTATACTCGGGGAAGGCGTGCGTGACCGCCTTATACACACCGTCGCTGAACACTGTGATGGCATCGGTGTGAGGAAGAAGAGAGTGCAGGAAGGAATACTCCTCGTTGCTCAGCCCGTAGCGGGTCTCGTTGCTCTGGAAGTGAAGAGTGTGGAGGGTAACCACTTTTGGCATGTTCAGGTCTCTGAGCATGTTGACAAATCTGGCATTGTCTCTCCATATACCGAATGCGTGTTGGAACCAGAGGACCTGGTTTGCATGGGGTTTGAGTCCTTGCAAGATAGAGGTAGCGGAGAAATCGTCGCGGCTGGAGATGCCGTACCAGACGTGGTTGGTGGCTGAGGGTTGGTTCTTGCTCAGGGGGACTCCGTAGTTATCCAGATCGAACGATAGCACATCCCAACAGTGGGGTGGTGCCTCTCTAGTGAGGAAGTGCGCGTAATCGGCAATTCCGCAGATTATGGGCTTGTATGGGGAGATCAAGGAAACAGATGGCATCATACTCTTCTCTTGATGCCATCTGTCTAATACTGCCTGGTGTTGCCTGCTCTTGGGCTCGTTCAGTAGGCCCAGAACGTCTAGCAGCGATTTACTTTGCGTGGACTTGCCAGTTGTCACCATGTCTTGTCTGCCTACGGTCCTCGGTTGTGTCAGGATAAGCGATTTAACATATATACAAATATCCTAGCCGAACTTTATCATACCCACCTGTCATGGATATACAATGGCTCTTTCAGGGGTCCTTGGGTAGGAAAATGGTACTGCAATGTGTGAGCGGCGGGGGCATATGACGCTTGCCGAGAACGCCTGGAGCGGTGGCGCGACTCTAACCCGAGCTGGGGAGCGAGTGTCAGTCGTCCCCAGTGTTCCAAAAGGGCTTGGTTTTCGAGCGGCAGCGTGGGTGACGCTGAGACCCGTTGGAAGGGCGAGCCGCACATTTACACCTCCTCTGACGCAGTGAAGAGATGTTGGGCGACAGTAGCTAAGCGCTCTGTTATAATCGAAATGGTCGGCTCCCAGGTGCACTTGGGAGATCCCTCGCTCTACATCAATTAGCTTGGCTCTCAGCTTCTGTGGGAGAGGGCGACTCATGAGACAAAGGAGGGTACAGACGATAAACACCTTCATGGAGATGGTGGACGCATACAAGGGGTCAGCCGGATAGCATTAGGAGGCAGATTCCCTGGCAAAACAACCTAAGAGGGAGGTACAAATGACTAAACCACTAGAGGGCATCAGGGTGCTGGACTGGACAGCGTGGCAGCAGGGGCCTGTCGCTACCGCCCTGCTGGCAGACATGGGTGCTGAGGTAATAAAGATAGAGCCACCCGAAGGAGAACCAGGTCGAGGTTTGCTAAGGATGTACGGAGTGGAGTTGCCGCTCGATTTCTACTATCAGAACCAGAATCGGGGCAAGAGGGGAATCGTGCTCAATCTGGTGACGGAGAAAGGAAAAGAGGTCCTGTACAAGCTGGTGGAGAAATCGGACGTTTTCGTCACCAACTATCGCGAGAGCGCGGCCAAGAGATTGAAGCTGGATTATGAGACTCTAAGGAAATACAACCCCAAGCTTATCTATGCCCTGAGTTCGAGCTTTGGGCCTAAGGGCCCGGATGCAGATAAGATGTCCGCTGACTTCGCTGGGCAGGCAAGGGGAGGAATCTGGAGCATCACTCAATCGGAAGACCTGGTGCCCACGCCCATCGGAGCCGGCTTTGCTGACGAGGTTGGTGGGGTGATGACGGCCTATGGGGTATTACTGGCCCTTCTCGCCCGGGAACGGTTTGGGATTGGGCAAAGGGTAGATGCTTCGCTGCTGGGCGGCCAGATTGAAATGGGCCGTCTTCAGTTTCAAATGTACTTTATGATGGGTATCGTTCCCCCAGGGTCGGTTATGAAGGCTGCCCGAAACCCACTCTATTATGTCTACCAAGACTGCGATGGCAAATGGTTCGCCATCGCTGCCCTGCAGGCAGACAGATTCTGGCCCCAGTTCTGCAAGGCGTTTGGTATCGAGGAGCTGGAGAAGGATCCCAGATTCGAGAATCAGGTGGCGAGAATGCAGAATTTTGATGAACTCAAGCCCAGGTTACTGGAGATCATTCGTGCCCAACCGAGGAACCACTGGTTGAAGCTGCTCGACGACGCCGGAGTCCCCGCGGCGCCAGTGAACGACTTCGCCGACTTGGCCGCTGATCCGCAGGTGATAGCCAATGAATATGTTGTGGAGATAGAAGACCCCATCCACGGTAAGGTTAAGGTGCCGGGGATTCCGGTGCTGTTGAGCCAGACGCCAGGAAAGGTAGAGAGGCTTGCTCCTGAGCTGGGTCAGCATACTGAGGAGGTGCTGATGGAACTCTGCGGCTATACCTGGGACGACTTGGCCAAGTTGAGAGATGAGGGGGTCTATTAGCTCCAGACTTGGGCAGCTACGCTACGCTGTTTCATAAATGCCAACCTATTCCTGATTCCTTCGACTGGTAAGGAGGACACGTGGCCTTCAAGGTGGCCGACGTTCTGGGGTTATCTGGGTTCGTTGATTGTGAGGAGATATTCAGGAAGGCTGGGGTAGAGGTGAAGCTGGTGCAGAACTTCTGCTCGCTTGATGCTACTGAGGATGAGATCATTGCCGCGGTGGGAGATGCTGATGCCGTCATCGCGCAGGCTACCTACCAGCCCTTTTCGAGGAGGGTGTTGGCTAGCCTGAGCAACTGCAAGTTTATCATAAGTGTTGGCATTGGTTACGATAGACTGGACACGGATGCAGCTACCGAATTCGGTATCATGGCTGCCAACGTGCCTGATTTCTGCCTGGAGGAAGTATCAGACCACACAATGGCCCTGATCCTGGCCTGTACCAGAAGGATTGTGCGGCTGACTGAAATTGTTAAACAAGGGAGCTGGAGATCAGCAACTGACCCTGATATCGCAAGCGAGCTATGGCCGAAGATGTCAAGGCTGAGGGGGCAAACCCTGGGACTCATCGGCTTTGGCCGAATCCCCCAGGCCCTGGTGCCTAAGGCAAAGGGCTTCGGGTTGAGAATCATTGCCTATGATCCGTATGTAGCTCCTGATAGATTCCAGGAGTTCGGTGTAGAACAAGTGAACTTGGATCAGTTGCTAAGGCAGTCAGACATCGTCTCGATCCATGCTGCCCTGACCTCAGAGACAAGCCAACTCTTGGGGCTGGAACAGTTGAAGAAGATGAAACCCACCGCCTGTCTTGTCAACACGGCCCGTGGCCCGATAGTCGATCACGGGGCGCTGTACACTGCTTTGAGAGAGGGGTACATCAGCGCGGCAGCTGTTGACGTTACTGAGCCGGAACCGATCCCTCCTGATAGTCCTTTGTTGAAGCTCGATAACTTCATCGTTACCGCCCACTCCGCACACGCCTCGCCTTCATCTTCTGCTGCATTGCCGCCTCGTCCTGCCGAGGAAGTGATCAGGGTAGTCAAGGGAGAATGGCCTGTCGGCCTGATCAACCCTCAGGTCAAGGAAAAGTACCGTCAAAAATGGGCTGGGGATTGAGCTACTTTTGGGGGCAAAAATGGCTCAGGGTGAAATGATTATCATTGAAGGGTTTGGAAGTCAGAAGGAGAAGTCCCGATGAACTGGAGAACTAGGGTGACCGATCTCCTGGGCAGCAGATATCCCATAATTCAGGGGGCCTTCGGTGGGTTTGGCATCTCTGCTCTGGCCGCTCCTGTTTCCGAAGCAGGAGGATTTGGCATCATCACCGCCAGCGCCCTGCGCACTCCCGAGGGGCTGAGGGAGGATATCAGAAAGGCACGTTCCATGACAGACCAGCCTTTCGGAGTTAATATCTCGGTGGGGCTTTGCCCACGCATCGACGAGATGAGGGAGGTGGCCATCGAGGAGAGGGTGCCTGTGGTCTTCACCGCTGCCTATCGTGCCGATGACCATGGCCAGAGGGTAAAGGAGGCTGGCCTCAAGTGGGTACATAAGGTGGCCACGATTCAGCATGCCCTGGCCGCTGAGCGTCACGGGGCTGATGCTGTAGTTATCGTAGGCTTAGAGGGCGCCGGCTTCAAGAACATCTCCCAGGTCCCCACCCTGGTCACCATAACCACCGCCGTTAGGATGCTGAAGATACCAGTGATCGCCGCTGGTGGCATTGGCGACGCACGTAGCTTCCTGGCCAGCTTGGCCATGGGAGCAGAAGGCGTCTATATGGGCACCGCCTTCATAGCTACCAAAGAATGCCCCATCTCGGATCGCTACAAAGAAGCACTGGTGAAGTCCCAACCCTGGGAACCCGAAATACATGACCGCGCCCTGGCTCCACCAAAACGCGAGGAATATGAAAGGGTAGCGAAGGAAAAAGGCACCATGTCCATGGACGAGTGGCTTCCCCGCATGGAAAGGGTGCACCTCAAACAGACCCCAGACTTTAAGATCGATTGGGATGCCGATTACGACCCTGGGGAGGCCCTGAGGATAACCGGGCCCTCGCTGGCAGTGGGACTCATTGATAGGGTGGTGAGCGTTAAGGAGCTCATCGATACCATCATCCAAGAAGCCGAACAAATGCTATCCCCAGGGGGACACTTGGGCAGGTTTCTGAACAAGTGAATACGGCGTGTAGAATGTGTAGTTAACGGGCGCTCGCGCCAGAACTCCAATCAGGAGGGTATCATGATAACAACAGAGCTCTGTGGACTACGCTCGATTCACAAGATCGGCAAGTATCTCTTAAGCTCATATTCAGACACGTGAGTCCGGTAGTGATCCCATTCGATCTTTTTGTTTCTTATGAAAGCGTCGAAAACGTGGTCGCCAAGGGCTTTTCGCACGACCTCACTCTTTTCTGTAAGCTGAATGGCCTCAATGAGGCTGCCGGGTAGGGTCCCTATTCCCCTTCTCTCCCGCTCCCCGTCGCTCATCTCATATACGTTTTCCTCCACAGGCTCTGGGACTTCGTACTCCTTCTCGATTCCTTCCAGTCCCGCAGCGAGCATTACGCTGAAAGCGAGGTAGGGGTTGCAAGCGGGGTCGGGTGACCTCAACTCTACCCTCGTGGCCTTTTCCTTGCCAAGCTGGTACTCTGGTACCCTGATCAGGTCTGATCGGTTGCGCCGCGCCCAGGAAAGATAGACCGGCGCCTCGTAGCCAGGAACCAGCCGCTTGTAGGAATTAACCCACTGGTTAGTGACGGATGTGATTTCGGGGGCATGCTGCAGCAGCCCGGCTATATAGCACTTGGCCATCTTGGAGAGGTGATATGGGTCTTTCTCACCAAAGAACGCGTTCTGCTCATCTTTGAATAGCGACTGGTGTACGTGCATGCCGCTGCCGTTGACGCCGAACACTGGCTTGGGCATGAAGGTAGCGTAGACCCCGTGCTGTAGGGCTATTTCTTTGACTACCAGGCGGTAGGTCATCACATTGTCGGCCATGGTCATGGCATCGGTATACCGCATGTCTATCTCATGCTGGCTGGGAGCGCCCTCATGATGGGAGAACTCAACGCCGATGCCCATTTCCTGAAGGGCGAGGACTGTCTCATTCCTCAGGTCGGTGGCTGTGTCTCGAGCTGTCATATCGAAGTAACCACCCTCATCCAGTGTCTCGGTTCCCTTGGAGTCACTGAAGTAGAAGTACTCCAGCTCAGGCCCCACACAGAGGGTGTAACCCATATCCGCTGCCCGCTTCAGGTTTCTCTTCAAGACATATCTGGGATCGCCTTCAAAAGCCTCGCCGCCGGGTTTCAAAATGTCGCAAAACATTCGGGCTACAGCGTGCTGCTCCCTGGGTCTCCACGGGAGCAACCGGAAGGTATCGGGATCGGGCAGTGCTACCATGTCGCTCTCATCGATGCGGGCAAATCCCTGAATGGATGAGCCGTCGAAGCCCATCCCTCCCTCTAGGGCGTTTTCCAGCTCCTCGACGGTGATGGCGAAGCTCTTGAGCATGCCCAGGATGTCTGTGAACCAGAGCCTGATGAACTTTACATCCTGCTCCTTTGCTATCTTGAGGGCATATTCACTGCTTTCTTGCCTGTTTTTGGCCGCCATTTCGAGCCTCCTTCTTTACTTGCTTCGAAAATAGGCTTTCTTCCGTTGGGCCCTGAGCCCCTCGATTGACTCGGGACAGGCCTGTCGAAGAGCCATTCGTTGGTGGGGCCAGCCGGCGTCTACTCCCCCCGGAGAACTGGCTACAGGACAGTATACTCTATACTGGTTTGTCAAGCCACCCTGGCGGAAGCAATTCCGTTTGCGTCGTCGGGATCCTGGAGGGATCAGGCCTCGGGCCTCTATCCGGCGTGGGCCTCACGCCGAGTGGAAACACGCCTAAAGCTGACCTGTGGGGTGAACACAGCGGGTCGGTTTCGAAGGGGGTATGCGTGAGGAGTCTGTGATCGTCCTTGTGAAGGCGTGGGGAGCCTGAATATGCCAGCACCGCGTTAGGTTAGCTCACGATTTCTGGAAATAGACGCTGATAGGATGGAGATTGGCGTTGAGCCCCCAGGCACCCACTCCAATCGGTCGCTGGGCTCAGGCACAGAGAGGGCAAAAAACCAGCCGAATCCGTGCCTATCCAGGTGCTCCCGTACAGGGGAGACTATGGCATAGAGACGTGATGTGGCTTTGCCTTTCCATCATCCCCTGCCTATCTCCAACATCCTGTCCACGGCCCTCTTCGCCTTGAGGCGAGTATCCTCGTCGACCTTGACTTCCGGTGCCATCTCTTCTAGAGACCACAGAATTTTCTCCAGGCTGATCAGCTTCATTCTGGGACAGATCGCCTGTTCAGAGACAGGGATAAACCTTTTTCCGGGGCTTTCCTTTCTCAGCCTGTGAATTATCCCGATCTCCGTCCCCACGATTATGTCCTCTGCCTCGCTCACCTTGACATACCTGCACATTCCCCCTGTGCTCAGCACCTCGTCGGCAAGGCTGATCACCTCTGGATGACATTCAGGGTGAACTACCACCTTGGCTTGCGGATATTCTTGTTTCAACCTAACGATATGCTGCGGCAGAATCCTAAGGTGCGTGGGACAGAAACCAGGCCACAGTATCATTTCCCTTCCGGTCTTGCTCCCAATATAGTGACCCAGGTATTGATCAGGCACGAACAGGATCTCATTGGCCCCGTCCAGGCTTTCTATCACCTTGACCGCGTTTGCAGATGTGCAGCAGACGTCCGATTCTGCTTTCACCTCCGCTGAGGAGTTTATGTAGCAGACTACGGTGGCACCTGGTAGTTCCTGCTTCTTTTGTCGCAGCCCTTCGGCGGTGACCATGTCCGCCATAGGGCAGCCAGCATGGGCATCGGGCAACAGAACCACCTTGTCCGGGCAGAGTATGGAAGCTGTTTCCGCCATAAAATGAACTCCACAAAAGACGATTACGTCGGCGTCTGTCCTGGCAGCGTTTTGGCTCAGTTCCAGGGAATCACCCACGAAATCCGCTATATCTTGAACTTCACCCAGTTGATAGTTGTGGGCGAGAATAACGGCGTTTCTCAGCTTCTTCAGTTTGAGAATCCTGTCTACCAAGGACGATTCTCTAATGGTAACCACGACTCAACCCTTCTTGCTCCCTAAGCTCGTCTCCAGCCCTCACCACTCCACCACGAATTACCCTGGCGAACACCCCTTCTTTCGGCATTATACACTTGCCTACCTGACGAAAGATAGCGCATCCAGTATGGCACTCTTTGCCAATCTGGGTAACCTCCAGGACAGCGTCTTGCCCAATGGACAGGCGTGTGCCGACAGGTAGCGAGGCCAGGGCAATACCTTCGGTGGTCAGGTTTTCGGCAAAATCGCCGGGGCCCACATCGAAACCCGCTCCTCGCATCTTGTTAATGCTCTCAATGGCCAGCAGGCTCACCTGACGATGAGTGCAGCAATCGGCGTGGGCATCGCCGACAAGGCCAAGCTCCTCCTCAAGCAACCCCTCTGCCTGCAACTCCTTCTTGGTCCCCTTCTCTTCACTTTTACAGACGGCAAGAATCTTGGCCAAGATGTCACCTCGTTGTTCGCTCTATTGTGCCGCCACCCACAACCACGTCTCCATTGTAGAAGACCACCGCCTGCCCCGGGGTGATCGCCATCTGCGGCTCCTTAAACTTGACGTGCACCTCGTCCTTGCCCAGAGGAGCTATCACGGCTTCAGTCTCCTTATGATTATACCTTATCTTCGCCTTTACCTCGGTAGGGTGCCTTAGCCGCTGTATCGCTATCCAGTTTAGGCGAGCGCATATAAGCTCGTCTCCATACACTTCCTCTTTTGTTCCGACGACGATAGCATTTCTTTCCGGGTCAATGCCAGTAACGTAGAGAGCCTCGCTCATCGATATGCCCAGCCCTTTGCGTTGGCCGATGGTATAAAACGGGATTCCTCGGTGCTCACCCAGGACGTTCCCCTGCCTGTCGAGAATGGGACCGGGCCGTGCGGCTGCTCCCAAGAGAGAGGAATAACCTCCTGCCATAAAATCCTGACTCTCAGGCCTATCATCCATGCCGAGGTCAAAATCGGAAGCCAGCCTTCTTACCTCTTTCTTGGTGTGGTTGCCCAGCGGGAAAAGGCAGCGGCCGAGTTGTGCTTGGGACAAAGAGAAGAGGAAGTAGGACTGATCCTTGATTTCGTCACCGGCCTTTTTGAGTAGGTAGCGGCGCTTGCCTTGGTTCCATTCCACCCGAGCATAGTGGCCTGTAGCAACATAGTCAAAGTCGATGCCAGCTTGCCAAGCCTTTTCAACCAGGCTATCCAGCTTAACGCTGCGATTACATCGAATGCAAGGATTGGGCGTTCTGCCGGACAAGTATTCCCGACGAACATAGTCCAGAACCTCGGTTTTGTATTCTCGTCTGAGGTCAAAAACGTGGAAGGGAATCTCCAGAGTCTGGGCAATCCTGCGGGCACCCTCTATATCCTCCTCATCTGGCCCATAGCAGCAGCCACGAGGTTCTTGTCCACGGAGGGGTTCCCCATCCCATATCCTCATGGTCACCCCGACGACCTCATAACCCTCCTCTTTGAGAAGGGCAGCGGCGACCGATGAATCCACCCCACCGCTCATAGCTACCACTACTCGGGCCATGGTTATCAGCTCTCTACGAGGTACGTATCTCCAGCGCAGCCGCCAAGGTTCCTCCCACCAGATCCTTGCGCATAGAAGGCCTTCCAAAAAAGATCAACAACAGGGTGCTCAAGCCTCTTCTCGTTTCCCTCCTCTACCAGAATCATCCCGTCCTCAGGATTTATCAGTTCACCAACATCGGTGGATTCAAATCTATGGACAAGAACCTGGGCCTTAGGCCGCTGGTCACGGCGTCGGAGGCTAGAATGTGGATAGCAAACCAGGCGGCCCTTTCCCAACCGTATTCGGGCAGGATAAACACGGGGGCTGTGGTCATCCCCCCGCTATCACTGGGATTATTGCTACTTTATCGCCTCTCTCTAATCTTCTGTCCTTTATCTCATCTGGATAGAAAATCTCCCCGCTCACCTCCAGCAGGAACGGGGCAGGGGGGAGCCGCAGTTCATCCATAAGCTCCATCACTGTCTTAGATTCTGTGACCTCGATCTCCTCAATGCCAACTCTCATTTTCTGCACAGACTGTCTAAGATTCCGGCATGTTGCTCACAAAACTCATGTTCACTCTCAAGCTGCGCGAAGATAAGGTCCCCTTGCCAGTGGGCGTTATACAGCCTACAGCTTCTGTCCTCGCAGAAGGGGTCGCCAGTCAGAGAATAGAAAACCGCCTGCATCGCATACCCTTTGATAACATCAGTCAGGCGCCCATCCTCGTAATCGATGAAACTTCCCTTGAATCTCTCTTTGAGTTCTGTTAGGTCTTTCCTCAATCTCTCATATTGTTGCTTAAGAAGGTAGTACTCCCTGGGCTTGGCCGGTGCCTCTACGAGCCCTGTCGTTGAGATAATAGACGGAACACCGTATACACTCGCCCTTAGATGATATCTTTTGTTGTTGCCATCCCAAGTAGCAAATAGACGGTTGGTAAAGAAGATGTGAACAAACTCTCGGCTGCGCTCCTCTCTTGGCAAAATTTCGCAGAGGATCCTCAGCAAATGGAATCCGTCGTATAGTATTCCAAAAGACCTTGTTTTACCTAGAATTCTCCTTCTTTCATACTCTATCTCACCATAGAGAGGCTCATGACTTGGCAGTATCTTTTGGTGTATCTCTTGAATTTTTATACCGGCAATTTTTCTAGCATAATCTGAAACCTTACCTTGGGGGAGATTGAGAACAAACGGATTTCCCCTTACTTCAATTTTAGCCTTCCCCACTGTCCGGGCTAAATATTGGGCAATTTCACTGATATCTAGTCCTTCGCTAGTGCCCTCGTCGTAGAGAATAATCTCCATGGCTAAACTCTATGCCAGTTTCTCCAAAATAATTTCAGCTGCCTTCTCCCCGGATAAAAGCATTCCTCCAAATGTTGGACCCATCCGGGGTAATCCGTAGACTGTTGATACTGCCATGCCGCTGACAATGAGACCGGGATAAACCTCACCGGTATGCTCCACGACTAGATCCTCCGACCTCTCTACCCACATGGCACCAAAGCCTTTAGTTTTAATCAGGCCTCTTTCTTCCAGTTTCCGCACTACCTCGGCTTCATGTCCGGTAGCGTCAAGCAGTATTTTCGATTCGATGGCGACCGGGTCAACGCAGGTTATCTCTCTGGGTAATGCCGAGATAGGCGTCCAGTTAATTACCGCTCCAGCTACCCGTCCATCTTCTCTCAGTACCAGATCATCAAACTTCGTCATATTGGCAAACTTAACCCCGGCATCGCAGGCGGAAGCGATAAGTTTTGAGCAGGCATGGGGTCCATCAGCAATGAGTAAACCTTTGCTAGCCTCTTTGTAGGGGATACCAAGCTCATCCAAAATTCTCTCTGCAGGATGCCTCACCGTTATCTTGTTCATCAGGTAACCCCCAATCCAGAACCCACCGCCGATGTAGTTATTCCGTTCGACAATAAGCACCTTCTTGCCGGCTCTGGCTAAGTTACGCCCTGCCATTAGCCCGCTGGGGCCACCACCAATAATGATGCGATCACTTTCCACATATTCGTTAAACTGCTCGGCAAACTCGCTAACTATGGCGCGAGTTACCTCCTTTTCCCCTACTGGACTGAACTTTTCCATTTTTACCCCCTTTTTTTGATTTACTTAAATACTCATCAATAGCTGATTTCAGGTATTTGATTTACTTCCATTGTTCCTCCGTTTGCTTTTGGCACAGTAGTCTTCGATAGCCGATTTGAGCGCTTCCTCAGCTAGAACTGAGCAATGCATCTTAATCGGGGGCAGCCCATCTAAGGCTTCAGCTACCGCCCTATTGGAGATTTCCAGCGCCTCTCCTATGCTTTTCCCTTTTACCATCTCGGT
>JAUXAX010000066.1 GCA_030619685.1 Dehalococcoidia bacterium | reverse complement strand
CGAACAAAAAGCAAAAGGGTCCTCACTGATAGAAAGGGTCACATTATTTTTGGGGGTTACTATGATTCTATTGGCCCTTGGCATAGGCCTAAAGGTTGCAACATAGGAGATAACCTATGAAGAAGTTGAAAATCAAATTGGATAAGCCGAAAGAATTATGGCAGAAGTATAGTCGCCATCTTTACTTGCTGGGCGTGATACTTCTGATGGGGGGAGGCGGGTATATAGCCTATCTCGGCAATGAATTAACTAACCCACTCTTGATAACGGTTGGATTTGCTGGCTTGGCTGGTGGCGTGATGTTGTTCTGGTCGTGGAGACAAACAAGCGGTGTCAGGGTAGTGAAACAGTATGACACCGAGGGCAAGGAGCTAATAGCAGAAGGACCCCCCAGCATCGCAAAACCTGATGAAGCGAGTAGCCTTGTCGGAGGCGTTGACGTCCAGACTACCGGCAATAAACAAAGGTTGGTTGGCGATTATACCCACGGTTCTACCATTCATGCGAGCGAAACAGACAATCATGTTCTCAGCATAGAGGGAATGTGGTTCCAGGACTGTCCCGTTGTCGACTATGGAACGAATAACATCTTTCATGTCATAGCTTTGGCGGGCGCTATCGGGGACTATGGTATCAAGGTCAGGGGCAGTGCGGTTGGGGTCATCTCCAGTATCAAGGAGCGGAGGATCCTCCATATTGTTGGAGGGCAAATAGCTCAGCAGCTCCTTAATCATCTCGATGGCATGGGTATCGCTCTCGCAGGCGAAATGTGCCACCCCACTTTTGATGTTGTGTACCGCAGCCCCACCCAGGCTCTCGAAATCGATCTCCTCCCCGCTCACCGTCTTGATCACATCGGGACCTGTGATAAACATGTAGCTGGTTTTCTTGACCATGAAAAGCCAGTCGGTCATGGCGGGGGAATACACTGCTCCTCCGGCAGTAGGGCCCATTATCGCTGAGATCTGAGGGATAACCCCCGAGGCACAGGAGTTACGGAAGAATATGCTGCCATATCCAGAGAGGGCATCAACGCCCTCCTGAATGCGAGCGCCACCAGAATCGTTGAGGCCAATAAGTGGGGCGCCCATGCGCACGGCTAGGTCCATCACCTTGCATATCTTCTTTGCGTGCATTTCCCCCAGAGTTCCCCCTCTGGAGGTAAAATCCTGGGAATAGGCGCATACCGGGCGACCATTCACTGTGCCGTAGCCGGTGACTACTCCTTCGCCAGCGATGAAGGTTTTCTGCATGTCGAAATCAGTGCAGCGATGGCGAACAAACATATCGAGTTCGCAGAAGCTTCCGGGGTCAAACAGCAGCTCGAGCCTTTCCCTTGCTGTCAGCTTACCAGCCTGATGCTGCTTCTCAATCTGTTTCGGGCCACCTGCTGCCCTCTCCTTCTCTTCCCTCTCCCTTAGTTCTTTGAGACGATCGGATACCTTTGCCATCAGGCTGCTCCTTTCCTTGCCTGACTTTTGATTGATCCTGTATCAACAGTCCTTCTTGGCAATATCTTGGTCAAGGCTATTAGACTCCATGCCTTGACGACTACTGACATAGGTATGATCATGATCGGGATGTATCCTGGGGTTGACCCTGAAGCCCGCTAGATGGCATTGCGTGGCTCCCTTGGCTGGCTCTTCCTCATCGGTATTAGGTGTCGGGTCTTCCAGATGGAACACTAGGATATTAGTGGAATACAAGCGGGGTGGATCTTTATGGATATCATTTGCCCTGTGACCACTAACAACGAGTAATATTTGTTGCGGTTTCACAGTGCTTCTTAACCTTGTCAACCGCCAGCCAGGAGGCGATTCACCTGCCTTCAGTATGCCAGTTAGCGGCTTCTTTGTCAAGGTTCGCGCCTATCGGTTACCAATCCAGCTTAGCTTCAACTATCAAAGACGCCGCGCTTATGAGGCTAGCACAGGAAAACAACGGAGAGCCAGGAAAGCTCCACTGCAATATGTTACAATGTTTAGAAAGCCTAGCGTAGGTAGCATGAAAGCCACAGACTTGGTGGGCGCGATGACTCTGTCCGTTAGGCCTATGGAACTGGAGGATATCCCCCAGGTCTCCGGGATCGAACGGGAAGCCTTCCCCTCACCCTGGCCTACCACCAATTTCAGGCGTGAGCTAACGAGTAGCAGCTTGACCCATTACCTCGTAGCCTATGAAGAGTTAAATGAGAGTGAGCGGCTAGACATGGGGCTTGAGGATGCAGATTGCAATGTCCGATCCTCTGGATCAAAGCTTGGGATTCTGAGTGCAAGTGTTAGGCGCCTATTCAGGGGAGAAGCAGCCAGAGTAGCCCCAACGCAACTGGTTCTGGGATTTGCTGCTATCTGGTTTATGGCAGATGAGGCCCATCTTGCCAATATAGCAGTGCGTGAAGCCCAGCGACAGCGGGGTGTTGGCGAGCTTTTGCTTATCGCGATTATCAAGCTCGCTATAGAGCGCGATGCCCGGTTCATCACGCTTGAGGTACGCTCCACTAACAAAGCTGCTCAGGCTCTCTACAGGAAATATGGTTTCGTCGAAGTAGGAACTCGACGCGGTTACTACACGGATAATAGAGAGGATGCTGTGCTGATGACGGCGGAGGGGATCACTTCATTCCCCTTTGAGGAGAATTTTCTGAGGCTGAGCCAAGCCTATGCCGAGAAATGTGGAGTCAAAGTCTAGAGGCTTGCTAACATTCCCCAATTCATCATTTGCACACCCCGGCGCCGGCAGTGCCCAGGAAAATCAATATGTCTTTCTTTTCACCAGTGTTGCCAGTTACTTCTGTCAATGCCAAGCTAGCCAATTTGGAATAGGTTCTTAATCCATATACTAATTCGTCAGGATGCTTACTACCCGGTCCAGTCCACTAAGGTCAGTCGTTACGCTGATTTCGCTCTTGGGGAAGTGTTCCCCTGCCAATTCGCACACTGCTTGTCCTTGATCATGCCCTATCTCCAGCAGAATCGCCCCACCCCGTAGCAGATTTCTCTGCGCCTGTGAGACAAGTCCTTCAATCATCTCAAGACCATCGCCACCACCACTCAGAGCCAGCAAGGGCTCGAACCCCGATATTTCAGGGCTCAGTTCGACTAGCTCCGACTTCCTCACATAAGGCAAATTAGCGATAATGAGATGCACCGGTTCAGGCAAAGGGTCTAGCAGATCGCCCTGAAGCAGAGTGATTCTATCGCTCACGCCATGACGATGGCAATTGCCTCCAGCTATCTCCAAGGCAGCGCTGGAGATATCGATGGCATAGATTCTCGCGTGGAACAGGTTTATTGCCAAGGCGACAGCGATAGCTCCGCAGCCAGTGCCAACGTCGGCAATCAGGCAAGAGCGAGTAAAGAGGGTGGTTGCAAGTTCAATAGCCTTCTCCACCAGGAGTTCAGTTTCAGGTCGAGGTACAAGGACAGGGCGGGCAACCTGAAAATCCAGGCCATAAAACTCTCTGTGCCCCGTAATGTAGGCAGTAGGTTCGTGGCTCACACGCCGTTGGATAAGAGCGTAGAAGGCGGAGGTTTCCTCATCGGTCAGCCTTCTGTCCAGGCTGACATAGAGGTCAACTCGATTGAGTCCTAAGAGATACCTCAATAGAAGTTCGGCCTCAAGGCGGGCATCATCGATACCGTGGGCAACGAGGTTCTCTGCCCCTTGGGCAAGCGCCTCGCCCAAGGTCACCCCACCTTCACCTCCAGTTGCTTCGCCTGATCGGTGGTGGCTACAGCATCGATGATCTCATCGAGGTTGCCTTCCAGCACACTCTCCAGGTTATGGAGGGTTAGGCCAATGCGATGATCAGTGACCCTCCCCTGGGGGAAATTATAGGTACGAATCTTTTCCGAGCGATCCCCGGTCCCTACCTGAGAACGGCGAGCATCGGTTACCTCTTGAAACTGACGCTGGCGCTCTCTGTCAAGGAGGCGGGCGCGAAGAACTGCCATTGCCTTAACCTTATTCTTCATTTGGGAGCGCTCGTCCTGACATGTAGTTACTATTCCCGTGGGCAGATGGGTGATACGCACTGCAGAGGCTACTTTATTGACATGCTGGCCGCCGGCACCACTTGCACGAAATGTATCTACTCTCAAGTCATTGGGATCAATGGCCAAGTCAATCTCTTCCGCCTCAGGCAGAACTGCCACGGTCGCTGTCGAGGTATGAATGCGGCCCGAGGACTCAGTGAGTGGCACCCGCTGCACACGGTGGACTCCACTCTCATACTTCAATCTGCTGTAGGCGCCTTTGCCCTTGACCTCCAGGATGATTTCCTTGAAGCCACCGATACCGGTTTCATTGCTACTCATGATCTCCACCTGCCACCCTTTAGCGGAGGCATAGCGGCTGTACATTCGGAAGATATCGGCAGCAAAGAGCCCTGCTTCCTCTCCTCCAGCACCAGCGCGGATCTCTATGATAACATCCTTTTTGTCGGCAGGATCACGGGGGATGAGAGCAGCCTTGATCTCCTCGAGCAAGCGATCACGCTGTTGCTCAAGGCTTTTCACCTCCTCCTTGGCCAATTCGGCCATCTCCTCATCCAGGCCTTGGGTGATGATTGCTTGTGTTTCCTCCAGGCTTTTCAGAGTAGCCTTATACTCTCTATACTTGGTGACTAATTCCTCGATTGATGCCTGCTCACGTGCCAGGTTCCGCAGCTTATCAAAGTCGGAAGCCACTTCAGGCTCTGACATCAGCTCGTTTAATTCGGTGTAACGTCTTTCGATTGATTCTAGCCTCTCAAGCATAGTTCACCTGAAAGAAATCCTCCCAGCGGAGGAGGGTCAAGTTTATTTTATTATAGCACAGGCAAGCTGCTTTTCAACGTAAACCCTCATGGGCAAGTGCCCACCAGCGAATGATGAAAATGAGCGAGCTAGATACCGTTCGTGGTGAGCCTGTCGAACCATGAACGACCCTTCGACAAGCTCAGGGCGAACGGAAGAAGGCCTATTTTCGGAACAAAGGTGCTTCAGACTATGACCTTGCTCAACACTTCGGCCACTTTATCCAGCGGGATCGTTTCTTGCTCGCCCTTATCCATGTCTCTGAGCACCACTGTCCCGCCTCTGAGTTCATCCTCGCCGATGATCACAGCGTGGCGTGTGCCAGTGGAGTTAGCCTGCTTGAGCTGCGCCTTAAGCCTCCTATCGCCGAAGGTTAAGGTTACGCTTAGCCCAGACTTTCTCAGAAGGGAAGCGAGCTTCATCGCTTCATCCTTAGCCTCCCGGCCTAGGTAGGCGATGAACACAGCGGGCGCTGGAGGTACCGGAACAGCGACTTTTTGTCTCCTCAGATTAAGCACAAGACGCTCAATCCCGGTGGCGAAGCCGACTGCAGGGGTGGGCTTGCCGCCGAGCTGCTCGATGAGGTCGTCATACCTGCCGCCTGCCCCGATGGTCGCCTGAGCCGCTATTTCGCCCTCAGGGGCGATCTCGAATACGGTTTTGGTGTAGTAGTCTAGCCCACGTACTAGCCGGTGATTAATGATGAAGGGTAGATTCAGTAGATTGAGGTATCTCTCTAGTTGATCGAAGTGCTCTGCGCATTCATCGCATAGGTAATCGATGCTCCTCGGTGCCTGCTCCGCAAAGGAGGTGCAGGAAGGCCTCTTACAATCTAGGAGGCGCAGCGGATTTCTCAATAGGCGGCGCCTGCAATTGGGGCATAGGGATTCCCTATGTTGGGAATAATAGGCTCTCAAGCCATCAAGATACGCCGGTCGGCAGCTATTGCAGCCGATGCTGTTTAAGTAGAGGCTAAGCGCTCGCAGCCCCAGGTTTACATAAAACTGCCAAGCCATATCGATGACCTCGGCATCAAGGGCGGGGTCGTTGTCTCCCAGGGCCTCGACACCGAACTGATGGTGCTGTCGGTATCTTCCTGCCTGAGGACGCTCGTACCTGAAGATAGCTGCCATATAGTAGAGCCTCACCGGCTGGGGAAGGGTGTGCATCCCGTGCTCCACATAGGCACGGCAGACTGATGCAGTCCCCTCGGGGCGGAGGGTCAACTTATCCCCACTCCGATCCTCAAGCGTGTACATCTCCTTCTCTACAATGTCGGTCTCCTCGCCGATGCTGCGCACGAAAAGGCGAGCGTCCTCAAAAGTGGGGGTGTCTATGCGTTGATATCCGTACAATTCAGAGAGGGCAACTGCCTTCTGCATGGTGTAGCTCCAATATCCCTGCTCTCGGGGTAGGATATCTGAAGTGCCTCGCGGCGCCTGATACAAGAAAAGACCCCCTCTGCTAATGCGCCAGTTCTCTGTCGTTTAGCAGAATACAGCATCGTGGGTTGTTTGTAAAGGAGATTGCATCTGAGGCACCCTTGGAATATACTTTAGAATAGGGATGCCCCTGAAGGTGCGTTTAATGGATATAGAGCCCCTTGTTGAGAAGGTAAAAGAGTATCTCCCTGAGGATAGGCTGCCGTTTGTGGAGGATGCCTATCATTTCGCACTGGAGGCGCATGCCAGCCAGCGTCGCCGGTCGGGGGAACCATATATAAGTCATCCGGTGGAGACAGCAGTGATCGTCGCTGACCTCTACCTTGACGAGATCTCACTTGCCGCTGCCCTACTCCATGATGTTACTGAGGACTGCGGTGTTCCTTTCACTGATATTGAGGATCGATTCGGGCCTGAGGTGAGTAAGCTAGTTGAGGGTATGACCAGACTGGACAAGATCTCATCACATCTTTTAGAGGGAGGGCTTGATAAGGTTGTTGAAAGCGAAGCCCAGGTGGAAAGCCTGCGCAAGATGTTCGTGGTCACAGCCGAGGACATCCGCGTGGTACTCATCAAGCTAGCTGATAGATTGCACAATATGCGCACCCTCAAGGCACTCGACCCAGAGAAGCAGCAGAGGATAGCAAGGGAGACGATGGAGATCTATGCCCCCCTCGCCCATCGCCTGGGAATCTGGCAGATAAAGTGGCAGCTAGAGGATCTGTCCTTCCGCTATCTGCAGCCGGATACCTATCGCCAGATCGCTAAGCTGATCGCAGCTCGTAGAGTAACTCGGGAGCGCTACATAGCCCGTGTGAGCCGAATCCTCAAGGAGGAGCTTGAGAAAGCAGGCATCAACGCAGAGGTCACTGGGAGACCAAAGAGCATCTATAGCGTATACACCAAGATGGAGAGATATGCTGCTGAGGGAAAGGAGTTCAGTGATATCCATGATCTGCTAGCCCTCCGCGTATTTGTAGACAATCAACCTGACTGCTATAGCGCTCTCGGAATTGTCCACAGCCTGTGGCATCCCATTCCTGGGCAATTCGATGATTTCATTGCCAACCCTAAGCAGAACAGGTATCAAGGGCTACACAGCACAGTGATGTGCCTTGACGGCAGACCGCTGGAGGTTCAGATCCGTACACATCACATGCACCGTACAGCCGAATATGGAGTGGCTGCTCACTGGAAGTACAAGGAAGGGGCAAAGAAGGATATAGAGTTTGAAGAGAAGATAACCTGGCTCAGGCAGCTTATGGAGTGGCAGCGTGAACTGAGCGGAACGGCGTTCATCGAGTCTATCAAGACCGACATCTTTCAGGATCAGGTCTTCGTTTATACCCCCAAGGGCGAGATAAAGGAGCTACCCAGAGGCGCAACCCCCCTCGATTTCGCCTATCGTATTCATACCAACCTGGGGCATCGTTGCATCGGGGCCAAGGTAAACGGCAGAATGGTCTCGCTGGATTACCAACTTCGTAACGGAGACACCGTTGAGGTCATGGCCACTAAGTTGGATCGCGGTCCCAGCCTCGATTGGCTTAATCTCAACCTGGGCTACGTCAAGACCCATCATGCTCGTGAGAAGATCAGGCAGTGGTTTCGCCGTCAGGAGAGGGCAGAGAATATCGAAAGAGGAAGGATGATTCTGGAAAAGGAGCTCCGACGCCTCGGGATAGGCTTTGCCGACCGGGAGAGGATTGCCGGACTCTTCAAGTACGATGGGGTGGATGATTTCCTGGCTGCTATTGGCTGTGGCGATATCAGCGCTCACCTGATCGCCTTGAAGATAACCGCCCCTGATGAGCGACCTCAGACGCCCTCAGCAGCGGCTCCACCCAAGCCGAAAACTACCTCGCCAGTTCAGGTTCTAGGTGCTGGCGATTTGTTGACCCACATCGCCCCGTGTTGTCAGCCTGCGCCCGGTGACGAAATCATCGGCTTCGTTACCCGCACCAGAGGGGTGACCATCCACCGCAAGGACTGTGCCAACGTACTCAGCGAAGATGAAAAGGAGAGGCTGGTCAAGGTAACATGGGGGAAGTCAGGCCTTTCCTTCCCTGTGACTATTCGCGTCGAGGCTTGGGATCGGGTAGGACTGCTGCGAGATGTTACCTCCCTCGTCTCAGATGAGAAGATAAACATAGCTGCAGCCTCGCTCGATGACCAAAGCGATGAGACACTCTCCGTTTTCCTGACCCTGGATATCAGCACTATCGGACAACTCAGCCGGCTGTTCTCCAAGCTAGAAGGTGTACCTGGTGTTATCAATGTGACTCGAGCTTCAGAGGGCGAACACGAGGGGTAGGTGAAATATCTTCGGTGGAACAGGGTCGCTTCGAGGAACAGCTACAGGCGCTGCCGACAAAGCCCGGGGTTTATCTGCTTAAGGATAGCACTGGGAAGATCCTCTACGTGGGCAAGGCAGCTAGCCTACGCCACCGGCTCAGGTCCTACTTCGGCACTCCGCGTACGCTTGCGCCCAAGCTTCAGAAGATGGTTGCCAGGGCGCGAGACCTCGATTTCATAGTAACCGATTCCGAACAGGAAGCGATTATTCTGGAATGCAACCTGATCAAGAAACACCGTCCTCGCTATAACGTCAGGCTCAAGGATGACAAGAGCTACCCCTACATCAAGGTTACTCTGAACGAGGAGTGGCCCCGCGTGTTCCTGACCAGGCGCTTTGAAGATGATGGCGGACGCTACTTTGGGCCTTTTGCCAGCGCTGGGTCGGTACACAGAACCCTTGACCTCCTGAGGAAGCTCTTTCACTATTGCTCCCCTAGATGGGTAATCACAGGCAAGAAGCCTCGCCCTTGCTTCGACTTCTATATCGATCGCTGCGTTGGAGCCTGCAGCGGTGAGATAACAAAGGAGGAATATCGCAAGATCATAGAGCAGGTAGTCCTCTTCCTGAGAGGTAAACAGGAGGTAGTGGTTCGCAACTTGCGGCGGGAGATGGAGGAAGCCGCTGCCACGCTGCGGTTTGAGAAAGCTGCCGACTTACGCGACCAGCTTCAGGCTGTGGAGAATGTGACTGAGGGGCAGAAGATCACCTCCACTACCAGAGAGGATGAGGATGTAGTTGCCTTCGCCAGGGAAAGGAACGAGGCCTGCGTACAGATATTCTTCATTCGCGGTGGCAAGGTCATTGGGAGAGAGCACTTCATCCTGGAGGGAACACAGGACGAGGACCCAAGCCAGATCATGACCAGCTTCATCCAGCAGTTCTATGGCTCAGCCCCTTACATACCTCCCCAAATCCTGCTCCAGACTGAGACCCAGGATATGCCGGTCATCTCATCATGGCTGCAGAGCGTACGTGGGGGCAAGGTTAGACTCAAGGTGCCTCACAGGGGAGAGAGTAAGAAGTTGGTGGATATGGTGGCCGAGAACGCAGCTCAGGTGCTGGAGCAGATGAGAGCCAAATGGCTAGCCGACAGCGGGAGAACCGCTGCTGCACTCAGGGAACTCGAGGAGCAGCTTCACCTGCCCAGGTTGCCTAAGAGGGTGGAGTGCTACGATATATCGGACATTAGGGGCACCTCCGCCGTGGGCAGTATGGTGGTCTTTGAAAACGGTCGCCCTAAGCCTTCCAACTATCGCCGCTTCAAGATAAAGACTGTGGCTGGCATTGATGACTATGCTATGATGCAAGAAGTCCTTAGGCGGCGCTTCAAACGAACAAGAGCGGAAGACGGCAGCTCATGGGCAGTGATACCAGACCTGGTGCTAATCGATGGTGGTAAGGGGCATTTGACCTCCGCCCTGGAGGTTGCACAAGAGCTTGGCATCGATTTCGTTCCCTTTGCCTCTTTGGCTAAACAGGACGAGGAGGTCTTCCTGCCAGAGTCTGCGGAACCCGTTGTCCTGCCACGTGACTCCCAGGCGCTCTACCTGCTGCAGCGCATCCGCGACGAGGCGCACCGCTTCGCCCTATCCTATCACCTGAAGGTGCGCCGGAAGACTGCCATGACCTCGGCTCTGGAGGTACCCGGCATCGGACCCAAGCGCAGGCGTGCTTTGCTCAAGCAGTTCGGCTCCGTTAGGGGAATTAAAGAGGCTTCCCTGGAAGAGCTTGCGGCAGTACCGGGAATGACCAGGCCACTGGCAGAGAGGGTGAAGGAATCCCTCTAGCTTGAAAGTTCGAATCTTCCTCGGGGAGCGGGTTTGCTTTTTCCGACGCTGACACATACAAAGTGAGCCGAACATGCAGGTATTGCCATGAAATCTGGGTTTGTAGTAAGATTGTAAAATGAGACGGATTTATCTTACAGTATTAGTTATCGCTGTCTTCCTGTTTTCCAGCTGCGCTCAACCGCCAGTAGAAGCACCGCCGACACCTACCCCCACGCTAACTCCTCCATCACCAGCACCCGATACAACACCTCCATCAGCGATAACTGGCTTGGTTGCACAAGATTGGTTGATTACTCCACATGATTTAGCTTTTGATGCTAATGGCAATCTCTTGATAGCTGGCAACATGGATAATCGTATTGCAGTATTAAGTCCGGATGGTGAACTTTTGTATTATTATGAGTTGGATGAGTATAACGGTCGTTTTCAAAATACCTCGGTAGCAACTACATCCAGTGGTAATAGCTACGCATTAAATTCAATAGGTCTGTATAAATTAAACGCCGATGGAACCGTGACTAAGCTG
>JAUXAX010000062.1 GCA_030619685.1 Dehalococcoidia bacterium | reverse complement strand
GGATTCTTGAACCCATGGTCCATGAGAAGCTGATGTCTTGCTGCGGAGGAGAGATGCTGACTGCGCCAGGTTGTTTCGAAGAATTGGTCCATGATGCCAAGTGAATACTTGGGGCTTCTGAAATCTTCCAGTGTTTCTGGATAGGCGAAGTCAAGAATCGCTATCTCCCCTGAATCCTTCAGGGCCCTATAACAGTTAGCCAGCGAGGTGCGTTTTAATTCAGCAGATATTTCGTGCAACACAAAGCCCATAGTTACTAGATCAAATTGTCCATCATAATCCATACTGGCTGCGTTGACCAACTGGGCTAATACTCGGTCTTCCAATCTATTGTCTTTGATGCCCCTGTGGGCATCTTCGACGGCGAATCGATCAACTTCGATCCCCACGAACTCGCAATTGGGGAAAGCTTGAGCCAGTCGGATCATCAGAAGTCCTGAGCCACATCCAACATCCAAGACCCTGGCACCAGCGCTCAGCTTCTCCTTCAACCCTGGAATCCTGGGAATGACCACATATGTGAAAGCTATAGGCACCATCTGATTGGACAGGGCTTTTACATCCCTCGAAAACTGCCTTCCCTGATCACCTTCGAGATCATCATAGAAATAACTATTTCCGTTTCTGAGATCCTCGGGGTACGTCTTGAGGCCCTCTGCAAGATGAGTAGTTACAAATCTCGCCCTGTGCCCGAAGTAGAAAGGGCTCGCTGTGTCACTCAGCAAAGTGCCCATATTAGGAGCAAGCCTGAATCTGCCAAGCTCCTCGCAATCGAGGATTCCAAGATGGTAGGCCGTTTGGCACCAAATCCTTACATAGGGCTCATGAAGACCGAGCCGACCAGCCAAGTCATCAGAGCTGGCAAAGCCCTCAAGGGTATTGAGCAACTGAAACAAGCCAAGCTCGACTCCTGCATTCATCAGATGCATCGCGTGGTACCCTTTTTCATAACCATATAGCTTTTCCTGTTGTTCTTCTAGGGTAATGTCAGTCACGTCACTCCTCCTTGGGTTGATGCCATTTGTGGGAGCAGAGTTGCTTCTGTCCTGCCCCTAGATTGCTGCCAAGGCTTCCTCCGCCCTTGTCACCCACCCGTCGGCTCCGCATTCCTTGAAGATCTCTATGGCTTTGGTGAGGTTCTCTTTCGCCTTCGGTGTGTCGCCCTTGCGCTTGAATAGCTCGGCATAGAGCTCGTAGTCCTTTGCCAGATGAAACATCATGCCATTTCGTTTGTCCGCTTCCATGGCCTTCTTGATCCAGTCCTCCGCCTCAGACATGTGCTTTTCATCGATATTCAATAGAATCTCCCCTATGTATCTCGACATCCAGCCATTACATAACTCGACTCTATTATCCTGATGGCATCTAAATATCTCAGTCAGCTTTAGATCCATCTCATTGTTCATTACCTTCGCCCGAGCTAAAGCTATTCTGCCTAAATTCATCCAAGAGGGAAAGGCTCTTTCCTGTTGGAGCCGCGAAATCGCTTTTTCAAGGCAATGCTGAGATTTCCTGTATTCTCCCATATCAAGGTAGGTATCGCCCAACAAAAGATGTCCCAACGAAAACCATGAAACTAAGTTGATGTTTTCACAGAAATTGATTCCCTTCAACAGAAGATCCTCGGCCTCTTCCAAGAACCCCTTGCAATAGCAAGAGTAGCCATGGTTGGTATACGCAAACGCCTTTGAATATATATCATCGCTCTCTTCGGCTAGCCGCAGGGCCTCATCGCTGGTACGATAGCCCAGATCGATGCTTCCCTGAAAATCATAAACATTAACACTTAGCACACATTTGACGACTGATATGCCCCAAAGGGTATTCGCCGCCAGATTAATCTCCAATGCTTTTCCTATATGATAAATGGCTCTCTCAAAGTCACAACTCCAAGAGAGCGCAGCTCCCAACCAGAAGTTTGCCATTGTTAATGAAAGGAGATCATTTAACTCCTCCGCGATCTTCAGGGCATCCCCCAGGTATTTGAAGGCTTTGGGGTAATCCTCCTCAACCTGAAAAGTGTAGCATCCTATTATGGCATATATCTGTGAGACTCTCCTTTCATAGCCACGCTCCAGAGCTAAATCAACTATCGGCTCAACAGCCTCCTTTGCTTCAACAGGATGCATCATTTGATTGTGGTAAAGCCCCACAGCCGTCCTGGCATCCACTATCTTCTTCTGTACATCCTCTACCTGGGGCAATTTCTCAAGACAGGCTATCCTTTTCTCCCCATGTGCAATCGCATCGTTAAGAGAGGCTGCACTCTCAGCTTTCCTTCCTGCCAGCCGGCAGTACTCAGCCCCCTTCTCGTGGTTCTCACCTGCGATATAGTGCTCAGCCAATACAGCATAGTGCTCATCAAGGTTGTCTTTGTAGACCTCCTCAATGGCGTCGCCTATGTCGACATGGAGCCTCTTTTGCCTTGCGGTCAGTATCGAATCGTACACCACCTCACGCGTCAGGGCATGCTTGAAGATGTAGGCCGATTGGGGGTATATCCCTCTCTCATAGAGGAGCTCTGAGTCCCTCAGTGCTGACAGGTGGGACAGCAGTTCCCCTTCTGACACGCCTGTCACTCGCTTTATCAACTCATAGCTGAACTCCCGCTCGATCACCGAGCCCGTCTGAAGCACCCCTTTCGCCGCATCGGGCAGCGAGTCAACCCTGGCCATGATCACGTCCTGGATCGTGCTTGGTATGGTCACATCCCTAATATCCTTAGTTAGATAGTACGCACTATCCCTCCTCTCGATTACCCCTAGGTCTTTGAGGGAGTTTATGAACTCCTCGATGAAGAAGGGGATCCCCTCCGTCTTCTCCAGGACCAACTCCTCAAGGCCCCTATCTATATCCTCTGTACCCAGGAGATGGGCCACCATCGCCAGGCTCTCGCGGTTGGAAAGTCGGTTCAGGTTCACCTGGCTGTGATATGACCTGCCTCCCCAAGTGTGCACAAACTCAGGACGGTAGCTGAATATCAAGAGGACCCGCGCCCCTGATATGCCCTCCAACCAATACTTCAATGCCTCCTCGGAACTCCTGTCTACCCAGTGCAGGTCCTCAATGGCCATGATCAGGGGCCTTATCTCCGAGCCCTTGAGCACAATTCGCTTCACCGCCTCCAGAATCCGGTCTTTCCTGGCTTCCGGGCTCATGGTTATGTTGTCTATTCCGCTGTCCTTGACCGATAGCAGCTCAAGTAGATATGGAAGGGTAGAGGCCTCGTCTGCCCCTAGTTGCTTCAGGACCCCTTTCACCTTGTCCTTGACCTGGTAGTCCTCGTCACCCTCCCTGATATCGAAGTTTGACTTCAACAGGTCTGTGACGGGATGATAGGCCACGCCCCTGCTGTATGAGAGGCACCTGCCCTCTAAGAAGATAACATCCTCGTTGGCTATGGCCTTTCTGAACTCATATAACAGCCTGGATTTGCCCACTCCGGCCTCGCCCATGATAGAGAAGGCCTGGCCTCTTCCTGACTTAGCTCTCTCAAAGCCGTCCAGCAGCAGCTCAAGCTCCCTCTCCCTGCCGACAAAGGGCGTCAGGCCCCGCTCGGCGCTTACGTCAAACCTGGTCCTTCTGGTGCTGGGGGCGATCACGCAGTAGGCCTTGACCGGTGCCTCCTTGCCCTTGACCTGCGTCTCACCCAGCGCCTCAAAGCGGAAAAGCCCCTCGGTGAGCTTGAAGGTCTCCTCGGTGACATAGGTCGTGCCTGGCTCCGCCAGCCCTTGCATCCTGGAGGCCAGGTTCACGGTATCTCCCACTGCGGTGAACTCTACCCGCAGGTCATTCCCCAGGGTGCCGACAACGACGGGGCCGGTGTGGATGCCGATACGCATCTTTATCGGGCGTATGCCACTTTCGCTCTTTAGACGATTGCTGACCCTGGCCATCTCCCGCTGGATTGACAGCGCAGAGCGGATGGCCCGCTGGGGTGCCTCCTCCAGGGCGATGGGGGCGCCAAACAGGGCCATGATGCCGTCGCCGGTCATCTTGTTGACGGTGCCCCCATAATCGATGACCTTATGGATCAGGGTCTCGAAGACCTCATCCATAATGGAGTAGACCTTCTCTTGATCGAGCTTCTCGGAGAGGGGTGTGAAGCCCTGCATGTCGCAGAACATGACGGTGACCTGCTTGCGCTCACCCTCGATCTTGCCTCTCTGGGCCAGTATCTTCTCAGTGAGACCTCCGGGCAGGTAACGCTGTATTTTGTCCAGCTTTTCCTCGAAGGAGAGGTCTGCTGGGGGACGTTCGGAGGGAACTGCTAGATCTTGGCCACACTCACCACAGAACACGCTGCCCAAGGGGATTCTAGCTCCACAATTGGGGCAAACCAATTCCATCTTGGTCCCGCATTGCTCACAAAACTTCACCCCTTCACGGTTGTCAAACTGGCATTTTGGGCATTTCATCTTTAGGCAGGTCCAATTCTGCGAAGATTTTTGGTGCGTACATCCTAGACAACAACAAGGGCATTGTCAATGGCGAGAAGAAGTATGCTAACGCGGTTAACAGGGATTTAGAAGAAAAAGGCGGCTAAATTATCACGCTACATGCGGTGAAAACGATGGGGTTCGGGGCCTCGATATTTGGCATGCCAAGCAGACACACGCTACACCTTAATCAGAAGTTGAGAAGTCGATGTTTTGTATCCACAGAGGGCCAAAAACGCGATATCGATACCCTAACTCGGGGAGAATTAGGAGGAGCCCGGTTCAGGAACCCCCGTTTTCGAGCAGAACTGGGCAAAATAGCAGGAGCAAACAAAACGCCCTTCTGTTGTACAAGGGCCGCAGCGGCTGTTGCGTAGTCTAATGGTTGCGACGGGAACCGCTTTGGGATTGTGCTTTCGCTATTCATGTCTCCCTCAGATTGTTCTGTGTGTAAATACTTATTGCGATAATCATTAGCGATAAGTATACTACCACAACAAGTCTACAGCACAACACCACAGCGAAGATGCTATAAGAGGAGGCGCAAAATGCCAATATCACCTACCTTCAAGTACAAATATGGCCCCTGGGCCTTAGTGACAGGTGCGGCTCGCGGATTGGGCGCAGAGTTCTCGCGGCAGATTGCAACTCTAGGGATAAACCTAATACTAGTTGATTTAATTGCAGATGAACTAGCACAGGTGGCAGAAGAAATACAAAAGAACAATGACGTAGATATTAGAACAGTTATAGCTGACTTATCTAATACGGAATTCATGGACACAATACGCGAATACGCTAATGGAATAGAGGTCGGTCTATTGGTGAGCAACGCAATGTTCGGGCCAGTAGGATTATTCTTTGAGCAAAGTCTAGAAGATAAGCTAAGGACGGTAGCCGTGAATGTGAGGGCACCATTAATATTAGTACAGGAATTCGGGGAGAAGATGATAAGCCGCAGGCGCGGAGGGATCATCCTGCTTTCCTCTGCGTCGGCCCTGCAAGGGACTCCATATGTAGCGAACTATGCCGCTACTAAAGCTTACAATCTGATCCTAGCGGAGAGCCTGTGGGGCGAACTGCACGAGCATGGTGTAGATGTGCTCGGGTTCATGCCGGGTGCTACACGTACAACTGGTTTTATCCTTTCACAGCCGCACTTGGAACATACACGCTTAGCAAAGATAATGGAACCTGAGCCAACGGTAACTGAGGCACTGGAGGCACTAGGGAAAAGACCAAGCCATATCGCAGGGACAAGAAATCGATGGACCGCTTTCTTGATAGGGAAACTGATGCCACGTAAGAAGGCAATTGCGCTTATTGGGAATACTATGCGTGATTGGTATGGTAAGCAATGAACCCCTGTCCGTGTAGATACTACTGTGACTCCCTTTCACAGGCTAGTCTGGGCACTCGCTGCTCTAGACAGTGGTCTGCATTACATTCAGCTCGATATCCGGCAATCTGACTGGAAAAGTGTAGGGCATGTTGCGGCTACGCCATCCTATTCCTGCCACCCACCCCCAACCGAGCCGGTATGTGTCCCAAAAGAGGAACGCTGGCTTGCTAGTTTCTTGGAGGCTTTGACCAAGAGGGATGTGTCCTGATAGACTAGCACAGCCAGGACGGTTTGAAAGCATGGTAAGGAGGGGATCAGATGAGAGCAGCGATGGTAGAAGGCAAACGCAAAGTGGTGATCAGAGAAGTCCCTGAACCTATCCCAGATGAAGACGAAGTGTTAATAAGAGTGCGGTATTGCGGAATATGCGGTTCCGACTTGCATATTTACAAGGAGGGAGCGGGTATAGGAGTAGGTCATGAGTTCTCTGGAGACATAGTTGCAATCGGTGTAGATGTGACGGGATGGGAACTAGGAGATCGAGTGGCAGTTGACCCCCACCTTTCATGTGGTGAGTGCTATTGGTGCAGACGGGGTGAAATAGGACTCTGTGAAGAACGTTATGTCGCGTTGGTGGAATATAAGGGGGCTTTTGCTACCTACGCTAAAGCCAAATGCAATCGACTCTATAGACTACCGGATGCGCTAAGTTACGAGCACGGGGCCATAGTCGAGCCCACGGCGGGTGCGTTGCATGCTATTAGACTATCCGAAATGCATGAAGGGGATGTTGTTGCTGTGCTTGGGCTGGGACCTATCGGTCAACTCGCAGCGCGACTGTCAAGGGCATTGGGTGCCAAAGCAGTATATGCTACCGAGATAAGCCAATCCAGGATGGAGCTAGCGGGGAATGTGGTAGACGAAGTCATAGACGCAAGCGTAGCTAGTCCCGTTGACAGAATTCTTAAACTAACGGGTGGCGTGGGTCCAGACATTGTACTCGAATGTGCAGGGAATGTGTCGACGACACAGGAATCAATAGCTTTAGTGAGGAAGGGTGGAACAATCGTTGTTGCAGGTATATGCTTCGATTGGGTTGAAGTCCCAATTAGCAATATCGTGTTGAGAGGGCTTACTCTTAAAGGTTCGATAAGTTGGACGGAGGGTGAATATGATTCTGCATTCAATGTCATAAGAGACAGGAAGATCTATGTGGACCCTCTACTAACGTGTAAGATGCCTTTGGATGATATTAACGAAGCATTCGAAAAGGCTCTGAGGGGTGAGGGTGGAGTGATTCTGGTGGAGCCTTGAAATGGTATGAAGCACCGTATGCCTGAGAGTGCAACGCCAGAGAATTCAATGGCCTCTACCATGCCACCCACCCCCAACCGGACCGGTGTGTGATATAGTATACTGGCTACTCAAATGAGCCTTCACACCCTAAGCGTTTGCGTTCTCAGTTCAATATCCGGGAGTCTAACTCGAAGACAGTAGGGCGTATTGCGGCTATGCCATCCTCATACATGCCAGCAACTCTAGCTTTAAAGGTGGTACAATAATCCGGGGCTAGTCACAGGTACATGGTGGCCGCCATCGAGACGGTTACGGGATGACGGTTGACTGAACAAAGAGAGATAGAAAGGGGGAGAGATGGCAGAAGGAAGAGAACCCAAGTTGAGACTACCGCCAGTGGAACAGATCGGCATCGTGGTGAAGGATATGGACGCGACCATGGAGTTCTTCAGTTCTGTCTTTGGCTGGGGTCCCTGGAGTGTCCTTGAACTCGATATGAAAGACTGTCTCTACCGGGGCGAATCATGCGATGCCCGGTTGAAGATAGCCTTCGCTCAATCGGGGTCTGTTGAGCTTGAGTTGATTCAGGTTCTGGAGGGCGAGACAATCCACACGGAGTTCCTGAGGGAAAAAGGAGAGGGACTCCATCATTTGCGCTTTAAGGTGGATGACCTTGACGCTAAGCTGGCTGATTTGGCGAAGGAGGGGATCGACGTGATATTTCGCAAGAACCTCAACGGAGTAGACTTCGCCTACCTGAACACCGACAGGTTCGGCGGTATCATGGTAGAACTGATCGAGTATTAAAACCGCTCAAGCTGAGTGACGTGCCCCCCCAATCACCAGTCCAAGCACAAAGGTTCCTTTATATAGAAAAAGAGGCTGGCCCTGTTACCTGCCCCTTTTCGTTTTATTTCCTAAAACCTTATGTGCCCAATTTGTGCCCAGTTTATTTAGAATTGAACGTGGGCGATGTAGGACTCGAACCTACGGCCTTCTGTGTGTAAAATGTACGCCCTTTGTGCTATCACGTATCAACACGTATTGTTGAGTACACTAAATCGGCCCCTTTGAGTTCATCCTGTACCGTCCAGTGACGTTAGGTGCTGTTAATTTCGTTGACAATTCCGCTGACAAAGAATCGACAGCTATACTACACAAATCGATGTTTTGTTACCTAAGGTAAACGGCCGAGCGCTAAATCAAGGCGTCAATAAAATTCATTATTCACCTGAGGTGGACAGCCCTGTCGAGGTTCCTACTCATGTTCAGGGCTACAGCGCTCCTTAGGAGTTCAAATTCCCCCAGATTTTGGGTCGTCAAACGAGAACAATTGAGATAAAGTAATATCTAGGGCTTTCGCTACGGCAGCGATATTCTTTAGCGATGGATTTCGTTCTCCCCTTTCAATGCCACCTAAGTAGGTCCGGTGCATACGTGCTTTGAATGCCAGTTCTTCTTGAGACAAATTCCTTGCCAGTCGTAGCTTCCTCACCCTTTCCCCAAACCGCTTCTCTATCATCTTCATTTACCGTCTTAGCCAAATACTTGACTGAATCGTAGGGTGGTGTATACTATAAGTCTACAGACTATGAGTAGCATACCCAAGGAAAATTAGCAAACAAAGGTAACGCGAGGTCCACATATCAAAGTAAGCACCATAATTGGCAACACCACTGCGTAGGGATTGTCGCTGGGATTGAAGGTAGTATATGCTGTTTTTCGTTTGGTTCACGGAGCGGGCTGAGACCAGATATTATCATGGTTGATGCTTCCTTAACAAGAGCCTAATAGCTCTGAAGAGGCAGCTCATAAACCAAATATGGTCTTGGTCAAGATACTGGAACAGTGTGAAAGATCAATTTGTCGACTGGTCGGCATTTGGAGGCAAGGCCTGACGGTACTGTGGTTCGTTGCACTGGGCAGATTGCCCGCCCCGTGAACTAGAATGGGGGAACGGATCATGTCTTACAAGCGGAAGCTCTATATAGGGCTTGATATTCATAGCAGGGAGCATAAGGCGGCAGTTGTGCCTGTAGCTCTGTTAGAGGGCCCTGGCGCACCGTGGAGAAAGGTGAAGCCGCTTAACATTAAGAATGATATCCATGACTTTGAACGCCTTGATACGGCCATTAGGTCACATATCTCCAGCACTGAGGAGGTAGCTATTGCGGTTGACCATACAGGAGGTCATTACTCAGAACCTGTGGTCCATTTCCTGCAGGCGAAAGGGTACACTGTTTATCATCTGGAGACCAAAGCGGTCAAGGCAGCCAGGGAGCGCTTTCTCGACCAGGAGAGTAAGAGCGATGTAATCGATGCCACTAGCACTGCGTACCTGCTTTACCTGAGAGATGTGCATGGACTATCATTCCGTATTTCGGCAATGACACCCGAGTTTGGGTCCAAGGCGGCAGCTCTAAATGCTTTGGTGCTGCAAAGGTGGCAGTTCAACAAATTGGCTAGCCAAGCCAATAACAGGCTGCACCAGTTCTTGCTGGCAGTCTTTCCTGAAGGTGAAGCCCGGTATTTTAGTCAGCTTCTGAAGATCACGCCCTATTACCCGACCCCCAAAGATATCCTTGCAAGCAATGGTCTAGAGACGATCCAAGGCCTGCGTCAGAAAGACAAGGAGAGTATACTCGAACTTGCCGCTAACACAGTTGGTATCCCTGGGCAAATCTACCAATGGCTAATCAGAGACTTGAGTCATCAAAGAATGGAGGCGCTGGCCAAACGTGATGCGCTGACGTCTATACTCCGAACGGAAGTAGCGACACATCCATACGGGGACATTCTGCTTTCGTTTCCGCACCTTGGCGAGATCGCCGCCGCGACTATTGTAGCAATTATCAAGGACATAGGCAGGTGGCCCGACAAGAAGAAGTTCAAGAAAGCCCTTGGAGTCTACAGTAGCCTCACCCAGTCAGGCACTAGCCCTGGCCGAACTAGGCAAGGGAAAGAGGGAAGTAGGCATGGGCGCCGAGTATTATTCCAAGTATGCTTAGGCTGCATTAGGACTAATGTCCGTGACAACGATTTCAAGGACCACTACCTCCGCCAAGTAGCCAGCGGTAAACCGCGGATGAAAGCGTTAGTCAGCACCATGGGCAAGCTAGCTGAAATCATCTATCACTGTCTCAAAGCCGGGGAGCCATACCAATATCAGAGGAAATATGGGACGACCATAATCTCTAGTGGCAAGAAATCCTGAGCCGGAATAGCCTTCTAGACACGAGGTCCTCTTTCTCTATCTTCAGATCGCCTTTTCCTCCCACAGACGCCCTATTGAGGCATCTATAGCGATGTCGGCGGTTTTCGCCTCTGGCATCGATCACGCCCAAACTAAGCATTGTGTTGTTCAGCTTTACCCCCTAGCCCCTGCCTTTACTATCTGCCCTGACACAAGGTATACCGAGCTTATGGCCATATGCTCCTGCAGGCTTTGCTGAGAACTGAAAGCTGACTACTCAATACTTACCAGCCATGTTGCCTTTTGGCCAAGCTTGTATTATAGTCTTCACCAAAGTTGGAGTTAGTGGAAGCCGTGGCTCTTGCCACAAAATGGAGGCCTCTTGAGGATAAAACCTGGAAACGAGCTTGCGGCTATAGATATCCTCTCCATCCTCCTAATCATTATCATCACTCTTCTGCCCTCGAACCCACTACGCATCGTACTCGGATTGCCTTTCATCCTTTTCTTCCCCGGATATACGCTAATAGCTGCCCTCTTCCCTAAGAAAGCTGATCTGGGGAGCATCGAAAGGGTTGCCCTGAGCTTTGGACTCTCCATTGCCGTTGCGCCGCTCATCGGGCTGATTTTGAACTATACCCCATGGGGCATTAAGCTGTATCCCATCCTTGTCTCCATCACCCTGTTCATTCTGGCCACTTCTGGCGCAGCCTGGTACCGCCGGCACAAACTGCCAGAAGAGGAGCGCCTATCTATCAGCTTCAACGTCAACCTGTCGCAGTGGACAGCGATGAGCGGCTGGGACAAAGTCTTGTCCATTGTTCTGGTGGCGTCGATATTGGGAGCTATCGGCACCCTGGCCTATGTCATCATTACCCCCAAGGCTGGAGAGAAGTTCACTGAGTTTTATGTTCTGGGACTCGATGGCAAGGCCGACAACTACCCCGACGAGCTGACAGTAGGGGAGGAAGGAAAGGTGATCCTGGGCATCGTAAACCACGAACATGAAGACGGTCTAACGTACCGAGTTGAGATTCTAATAGACGGCGAGGGCAACAGCACAATCAGGCCACCCGCACTGGACCACGACCAGAAATGGGAAAGTGAAGTAAGTTTCATACCCCAAGAATTGGGGGATGACCAGAAAGTGAAATTCATTCTATATAGGAACGGAGATGAGGAGCCTTACAGGTCGCTTTACCTGTGGCTTGATGTGAAGGACACAAGCTAGCTTGAAACACGCCTTTCCGCTGGCATTACAATCTTTCATTATCTTCATAATGAACACTTTCGGTGCAAGAATAAAGCTGTCAACCCGAGCCACATATAGCTTGGCATTGGCCCTGATCTTCGGTATCGCTTTCTTTCTGCGCGTGTACTTCCCCTATGACAACGTCTTTGCCAACGGCTGGGTCAGGTTCCAGATAAACGACCCCTGGTATCACATGCGGGTGATAGAGAATCTAGTCCAGCATTTCCCTCACGGCATGCCCTTCGACCCCTACGGCTTCTATCCCTCCGGACAAGAAATAGTTAGCGCGCCTTTCTTTGACTGGCTTTGCGGCTTTTTCATCTGGCTCTTCGGGGCAGGCTCCCCATCCCCGAGGATGATAGAAACATTGGGCGCCTATTTCCCGGCAATCCTGGGTGCCCTCGTAACCATACCTGTGTTCTTCATAGGGAAGGAGCTATTCAACAAGAAGGCCGGACTTCTGGGTGCGGCTCTTATTGCCATATTGCCCGGCGAATTCCTTATGCGCTCCCTACTCGGCTTCACCGATCACCATGTCGCCGAAGTCCTGTTTAGCACCTTGACCATGCTGCTCCTGATACTGGCAGTCAAAAGCTCAAAACAGAAAGGGATTTCCTTCAGCACCGTGTGGAGCAGGGACTGGGGAACCCTGAGAAAACCTTTGATCTATTCCCTGCTGACCGGCATAGCATTAGGACTATACCTCCTTTCGTGGACTGGCGGTGCCCTCTTCATATTCATAATCTTCGTTTTCGCCGTTCTTCAATACATCATGGACCACCTGAGAGGCAGGTCAACCG
Source organism: Dehalococcoidia bacterium (assembly GCA_030619685.1). The sequence continues at coordinate 537 of JAUXAX010000062.1, read as the reverse complement.
ATTACCTTTGTATCATCGGTGTGCCCTCCTTCCTCATGGCCCTGTTAATGGTGGCTCCCCTCTCGGGGCAATACCAGTTTGGGAACCTCCAGGTTTCATCGCTGCTCATCGGCATCCTGGCTTTCCTTGCGATGAGCGGCCTTTCGCTCTTAATGACCAGAAAGACTATGAGAAGAGCCTACTATCCCCTAGCGCTAGCAGCTCTGGGCGGCATTGGCCTAGCATTATTCAATCTTGTCAACCCCTCTCTGCTCAACTCGATTCTGGACAAAGTTGGCGTGCTTAGCCCAACAGGAGGAGAGGCAACAATCGCTGAGGCAGGCGGGCTTTCATCAATATCGAGAATATGGGATAACTTCACCACGGGCTTTTACCTTTCTCTAATAGCGCTCGCCATGATAGCCTACCTTGTCATAAGAGACGGAACTGCTGCCAAGACGTTGCTCCTTGTCTGGAGCGTGATAATGCTAATAGCCACCTTTGGCCAAGAGCGCTTTGCCTATTATCTCGCGGTAAACGTATCCCTTCTCACCGCGT
>JAUXAX010000010.1 GCA_030619685.1 Dehalococcoidia bacterium | reverse complement strand
CTTGGCATCGAGGCTGGCGAGACAACCGAAGATATGCGGTTTTCACTGGAGACCGTTAACTGTATAGGAGCATGTGCTCTAGGACCTATCGTGGTTGTAGATGGCAGGCACCACGGACAAATGCGCCCAGGAAAGGTCAAGAAAGTCCTTAGGAAATATACAGAAGAACGAACCCGGAAGGATGGGAGCCATGAAGAGGTTGAGGGCAGCAGTTGAACTAGAACAATTGCGGGCCAAGATACTGAGCCAGCGCAAGCCGGAAAAGTCCTGTATCTCAATCTGTGGCGGCACTGGCTGTCATGCATATAGGTGCGAGGAAGTTACCAAAGCATTCAAGAGCGAGATGAAGCGCCAAGGGTTAAGCAAGCAGGTAGAATTGAAAGTGACAGGCTGCCATGGTTTCTGTGAGCATGGTCCGCTGGTGGTAATATATCCTGAAATGATCTTTCATCACCGGGTTACTCCAAAAGATGCTGCTGAAATAATCTCAGCTACAGTACTGAAAGGCAATGTTATTGATAGACTGCTTTATGTTGATCCGACAAGTGGACAAAAAGCACTTTTTGAAAACGATGTTCCCTTCTACAAAAGGCAGCAGCGGCTGATCTTTGGCAGTAATGGACTTATTGATCCTACAAACATAGAGGACTACCTCGCAATTGGTGGTTACTCAGCTCTATCCAAAGTACTCTGCGAAATGCAACCCGAGGAGGTGATTGAAGAGATCAAAAAGTCCGGTCTGCGCGGGCGGGGAGGTGGTGGGTTCCCCACGGCCGCAAAGTGGGAGTCATGCCGTGATGCACCGTCCTTTGATGGCATACGTTATGTGGTCTGCAATGCTGACGAAGGGGACCCTGGAGCCTATATGGACAGGAGTCTTCTTGAGGGAAACCCTTATAGTGTCATAGAGGGGATGATAATCGGCGCCTACGCAATAGGCTCATATGATGGATACGTCTATGTTCGGCATGAATACCCTCTAGCTGTAAAGAACCTGAGTATAGCGTTGAAGCAAGCTAGAGGATACGGGCTTCTTGGGAAGGACATCCTCGGTTCTGGCTTCGACTTTGATATCAAGATATCGCGGGGCGGAGGCGCATTCATTTGCGGCGAATCGACTGCGCTTATAGCTTCGTTGGAGGGCAAGATAGGTGAGCCGCGCCCCAAGCATGTCCATACCGTGGTGAGCGGACTTAACGGTAAACCCACTAATCTCAATAACGTCGAAACCTGGGCGAATGTACCACTCATAATCAACATGGGTGCTAGCTGGTACTCGCAAATCGGAACTGAGGGGAGCAAGGGCACCAAGATATTCTCTCTGGTGGGCAAGATAAACAACACGGGACTCATTGAGGTGCCAATGGGCATCACGCTCAGAGAGATAATTTACGACATCGGTGGTGGAATACCCAATGGCAAGAGATTCAAAGCTGTTCAGACAGGAGGCCCATCAGGCGGTTGTATTCCCGAGACCCTGACTGACCTGCCCGTTGATTTCGATAGGCTTACCGAGGCAGGATCAATGATGGGCTCAGGTGGAATGATAGTCATGGATGAGGACACCTGTATGGTGGATATAGCAAGATATTTCGTCAAATTCCTGACTGAAGAATCCTGCGGCAAATGCGTTCCTTGCCGTGAGGGATTAGACAGGATGCTCGATGTTCTCACCGACATAACGGAGGGGCGAGGTAAGGAAGAAGATATCGAACTTCTGGAGGAACTTGGCGAGGTCATAAAGGGGACTTCCCTCTGCGCTCTCGGCGGCACAGCCCCCAACCCCGTTCTCTCAACTATCAGATACTTTCGTGACGAGTATGAGGCTCACATAAGAGAGAAACGCTGCCCCGCAGGCGTCTGCAAGGCACTCATTACCTTCACCATCGATGAGGAGAAGTGCACCGGCTGCAGAGTGTGTGCTAGAGAATGTCCACAGTGGGCAATATCAGGCGAGAAGAAAAAGCCGCATACGATCGATCTGGATAAGTGCATCAAGTGCGGGCTTTGCCGCGACAGTTGCAAGTTCGACGCGATCACAGTTTCGTAGAGAGGAAAAAACATGATTGAATCGACTATTGATGGAATCAAAACGAGAGCGCTTGAGGGCACTACAGTTCTTGAAGTGGCAGCAGAAATGGGTATTGTTATTCCGACGCTTTGTTATCATGAAGGCCTGAGTCCCTACGGTGCCTGCCGTGTCTGCATAGTTGAGGTGGTTAAAGGCAATCGCTCATCACTGGAAGCGTCCTGTACTCTGCCAGTGGAGCAGGGACAAGTGATCCTTACGAACTCAAAGAAGGTGAGGAAAGCGCGTAAGGTCATCGTCGAACTGCTGCTTGCTTCGTGTCCAAACTCCAAAATGCTGCAGGACATGGCTTCAAATATGAGTATCAACGAGGTTCGTTTCAAGATAAAGGACAGAGGCTGCATTCTCTGCGGACTCTGCGTGCGCTACTGCAAAGAGCAAATGCAATCTGGCGGCATTGGATTCGTTGGCCGTGGTACGTCACGTAGGGTGGCAACCGCTTTTGATGTCACTCCGGAAGAGTGTCGTAACTGCGGTGGCTGTGAGTGGATATGCCCGGTTTGCGAACGAGCTTGCACAGCGGACAACCTCATAGATGGTCTTTGCGGAGGATGCCAGAACCTCACACCTGTGGAGACTTGCCCCATATGCACGGGATGTTCCGAGAGTGTCGGCCCACGTGGCCACAAGGTTTACTAGTAATGGAGATGCGATCAGGAAATAAAGCAACCTGGAAAAGGGTAGAAGGAGGTCAGGGATGACACTGACAAGGTATAACGCAACAGCCTCGACATTGACCAAGAACAGGACAGGGGGTGACTGGTGCCCGATAAGTGGAATGTGCGTCACTTGCATAGAAGGCTGTATCGGTATGTGCGAGATTGGTAAGAGCGCGTACCGTGGCCATGAGGTCATCTACCCACAACCATTTGGCATCATTACCACTGCGTCACAAAAAGACTACCCCGTTGACCTGTCCCATTTTAACATAATGGGATCAGCGGTTGGTGCTGTCGGTATTGAAGAAGACCCCGACAAGGCTATCTTTCCAAATGTGAATCTTGAGACAAGGCTAGGGCACGATAAGGGAATCAAGTTGCGCCTGCCAATAGTTATTCCTGGTCTGGGCTCTACCAATATCGCAGTGCAGAACTGGGAAGGTCTAGCCATCGGTTCGGCACTATCAGGCACGGCACTTACCATCGGTGAGAATGTGTGCGGGATGGATGTCGACTCAAAGATAAAGAATGGAAGAGTGGTTCATTCACCTGACCTCGAGAGCCGTGTAAAACTTTTTAAGGAATGGCAGCGTGGTGGTTACGGCGCCATTGTCGTGCAGGCAAATGTTGAAGATAGCCGTCTTTGTGTACTGGAGTATGCCCTAGAAAAACTCGGGGCTGATGTGGTGGAGCTGAAATGGGGCCAAGGAGCTAAGGATATAGGTGGTGAGGTCAAAATCAAGACCCTAAACAAGGCACAACTCCTTAAGAAACGAGGCTATGTTGTTCTTCCTGATCCCCTTGACCCTGACCATATAGACGAGTTCAACCGGGGCATCTTTACTGAGTTTGAGAGGCACTCACGAGTTGGTATGGTTACCGAAGAGAGCTTCCTTGAGACTGTCGGTCAATTGCGCAAGGCTGGTGCCAAATACGTGTCGCTGAAGACCGGCGCCTACAGGCCCGCAGATCTTGCTCGTGCAGTCAAGTTCTCCTCCATGGCAAAAATCGACTATCTCACCGTTGATGCTGCAGGTGGTGGTACCGGCATGAGCCCGTGGCGTATGATGAACGAGTGGGGCGTGCCTGGTATCGAACTGTGGTCGCTACTCTATAAATACTGTGATCGTCTGGCCGAGAAAGGTGAATACGTGCCTGACATTCTACTTGCGGGTGGATTCGTTTTAGAAGACCAGATCTTCAAGGGCTTGGCACTATGTGCTCCCTATGTGAAAGCAATAGCCATGGCAAGAGCGCCTCTCGCTGCGGTTATGGTTGCTAAGACTATCGGTGATGCAATAAGCAGCGAGCAACTTCCTGTCTACCTGCAGCGATTTGGTAAAACGAGGGAAGCTATCTTTGTTACTGCCGAGGAGCTGAAAAGAGAGTATGGCAAGGACTATGAGAAGATTCCGACTTCGGCTATCGGGCTCTACACTTATTACGAGCGCCTTGCCCAGGGTCTGCGCCAGCTCATGGCCGGAAGTCGCAAGTTTGCTCTCAAATATATGTCCAGAAATGACCTAGTGGCGTTGACCAGGGATGCTGCGGGGATCTCGGGTATCCCTTATGTGATGGAAGCGGATATGGAAGAGGCGGAGAGAATTTTAGGATAAACCCTCATGAGCGGTTGCCCACGAACGAGTGATGAAAATCTGATATGCCGGATGCCGTTCGTGGTGAGCTTGTCGAACCATGAACGGCCCTTCGACAGGCTCAGGGCGAACGGATTAAACTTTATTTTCGAAGTAAAGGAGGAGAGATGCTGAAGTCGATATACCCCATTATTGCCCGTTGCCCTTCTGCCTCGTTGCATGTCCTCCAGCGCGATCACCATTGCAGTCAAAGACAAAAATAAGAATATTTGCATTGATACGGATAAGTGCAATAGATGTGGGATCTGCCGCATGGCGTGTGTGACTTGGAGCCGGGATAAAGCCCTTCAGAGGAAGCTGCCCTGGCTTTCCTCCAGAGTTGATTAGATTCAAATTAAGCGCACTGGCTGTCACGGCTTCTGCCAGCGAGGCCCTCTGGTTGTTGTCGAGCCAGATGGCACCTTCTACTCCAAAGTCGGACCCGATGATGTTCCTGAGATCGCGGGGTCACTTCAGCCGGCCTACTTGGCAGCTGGTCTAACTTTTCAGGTGGTACAATGATTGAGGGCTGGTTAAAATTGAATAGCTAATTATGGATTACAATATTATCAGATCGATTATCTTCTTTGTTGCTGGCGTGGTTCTAATTCTTTTTCCCAAAAGGATTCACAAGTTTCAGGTTTATATAATTGCTTATATAATTAAAAAGCTCCCTATTAAATACGACGCAAAAACTGACAGGAATTATAATGTTTATTATGGCATTATACTAATTATTATTTCATTAATATTATTGGGTATAGTTTTAACTTAGCCACCTGGACCGATTTTCGGGGGTCAGGTCAGCTTGACAGATGCTGCGCTACGGGGGTAGGCTTTACACGAGAAGTGATGAGGCCGGAAAAGCCCCATCGTCAATTGAAATGGGAAATCCCAGCTAGAATGGGTTGACAAAGGGCTCTCCCGAGGTAAGTGTGAACGTCATCGAGTTACGCAACCTGACCAAGATATACGGTAACCGCCACATCGCCCTGAGCGGGGTCAACCTGACGGTCCCCCAGGGCTCCGTGTTCGGCCTGCTCGGCCCCAACGGGGCGGGCAAGACCACCGCCATCAAACTCATCATGGGGCTCCAGCGGCCCACGGGGGGGAGCGTGGGGGTCTTCGGCGAGGCGATGACGCCCAACTCGGCGCACCTGCGGAGCCGGATCGGCTACCTGCCCACCTACCCTCACTTTCCCAGGGATATGACCCCTATCACGTACCTCGACTGGGTGGGGCGTCTTTCGGGGCTCCCTCCAGACCAGCGCAAGACCCGGCTGGCCCAGCTTCTGCGAGCGGTGGAGTTGCTGCCAGCGGCCGCGCAGAAGGTGCAAGTCCTTTCCACGGGCATGACCACGCGCCTGGGCATCGCTGCCTCCCTCCTCCACGACCCTGACCTGCTCATCTGGGACGAGCCCACCCTGGGCCTGGACCCCGAGGGGCGGCGCTTCACCCTCGACCTTATCCGTAGCCTGGCGGGGGAGAAGTCGCTGGTGCTCTCTACCCATCTGCTGGGGGATATTGACCGCGTCTGCGACCACGTCGGGGTGCTCAGCGCGGGAAAGCTGGTGTTCAGTGGCACCGTGGTGGAGATGAAGCGACTTGGTGGGCGTCAGAATGAGGTGGAGCTGGAGGTGCAGGGAGACCTGGTTGCTCTGGAGAGGGAACTCGATGGATGGGGAGGGGAGGGAGTGGAGTTCACGCTGGTGGGTCAGCACACCCTGCATGTCCGGTTCCTCGATGGTGAGCCCTTTTTGTCTCAGCTCACGCGTCTGCTTCAATTCCTGTCGCAGCACTCGGTTGAGCTGCTTTCTGTGCGCTCCGTCAGCGACCAACTGGAGAGCGCCTTCCTGCATCGTTTGGAGGAGGAACGCACCCGTGGATTTACCCGCGCGATGGAACTGGAGGAGTGACCTCCAGAGTTTCTGGGCGTTGCTCCAGTGGGAGTTGTGGAAGCTGGCCCGCTCGTGGATGCTCCGCCTGTGGCTTCTTCTGACGGCCCTGACGGGCATTTTCCTGGTGGTCGTCTCGGCCAACGCTGGCGAGGAGGAGGCGGCGTCGCACCTGTTCTCCGATGCCCTTTCATTGTACCTGACCATTGGAAGTGTGGTCTTCATCGTCCTGAGCGGAAGTTCCGTCGCCTCGGAGAGGGAGGTAGTGTGGGACTCCATCTTGTGCCGTCCGGTTACGCGCTATCACTACATCCTGTCCAAGCTCGCTTCCCTGGTGCTGACCGTCCTGGCGCTCTACCTGCTGGTTACCATCCCCGCAGGCTACCTGATGGGGCGCTACCACCCCGATAGCGATCTGGCCGTGGCGGGGGTCACCTACGGCATCCTTTCTGTGGGGATGATTCTGGCCGCTCTGGCGACCTTGGGGGTGGCCGTCAGCACCTTGTTTAACAACACCGTCTTGGCCGTGGTGGTGGTCGCCCTCATCTGGCTCAGCCTTGGTTTGATCTTCAGCTTCCTGGACATCAGCTTCCTCTCCCCGGCGAACCTGATGGAAAAGCTCCCCCAGGTGGTGACGGGGGACTTCTCGGGGGCCGAGCAGTGGAAGATTGTGGGCAGCTTTGCCGGGCTGATGGCCCTGTCTTCGACCCTGGCTGTCCTGGCCTTCTTGTATAAGGAGCTGTGAGCCGGAAGGTCCGCAGGTGCCGGACGACTTCCTCCTCCGCGGCGGGGATGTTACTTGCTCTCCATCGATGCGGTTATCTGCCGATACAGCCCACCGCCAACGGCAACCACCAAGTCCGACATGCGCCCTTGCGCTGCTTTACTGTCAACCTTCTCAGTAAACATAGCCATCGTCTGAGCCAGGTCGTCGGTTTCGATCTCGTACATGGACAGGAACTTCCCCTGTCCCTCTGCAGGGTTGGTGTTCTCATACCGAGTAGCACGCACAAACCCGGGCGTCTCTAGGATGTCAGGCAGGTGTATGGTATCATACCAGTCGTTAAGCTCCTTCTCCCTCGCTGTATCGCGGCAGTTGCTCTCCACGGTAAAAAGCCATCTCTCCATCTTGTCTCTCCCTCTGCTGTAGTATAGACCACCGCGGTCTGCTTTAGAAGATTCTAGCACAACCCTCATGATTACTGTAGTATACTATTCTCCACGCGAATGAAGAGGAATATGAACATACGCGGTCGCGGCCCAAGGACGTCAAAAAGGAGGAGACGGAATGAATCTGTAGTGCTCAAGCTTCCTGGTACGTATACGAACCCTTTCGGCCCCTTGTTGACATTCTGATTGACTACTGCTATTAATAGAGGCACTCAAGTCAACTTGGCCAAACATCCGGCTGGCGTATGAAGATTGCACGTGGAATCTCATCGGCTGTCATCGCAGCGCTCGTACTCTCCTCCTTGACTCTAGTTCCTCAACCCTCCCAAGCAGAACAGCAGCTTCCTGATCTAGTAGTAGTCGGTGTCTGGGAGAGCGGTAGGCAGATTTGTTACACCATAAAGAACATCGGCTCAGCATCTCTGCCGGTTGGATGGTCAGCACTGGCAAAGGTCTACTTTGATGGCAAGGAGAAGGGCTTCTTTAACCTTGGGAGTCCCACGTCAACAACAGGTGGGGGTATCGACAAGCCTGGTGGTAGCTCCTATTATCTCTTGCCCTGGGACATTACCGGGCCGGTAACCGTAGCGGTGATCGCTGATGACACAAATAGCGACTGGTGCGCGCAAAAGGGTTGCACATAATACGCTGAAGGGAGTCGGTTCAATATGATTTTCAGGTCAACGGGGCTGGGAAAGACTGAGCTGACAGGAAAGGTTAACGATCTACAGCGTCAAGGTGACTACCTGGTTATGTATGTAGATATCGTTGACCCTGTGAAGTGGAGGGTCCGAGCAGCTTTTAACTTCAGAGACCTGGCGACAATCGTAGGGAAAATGGCCAAGGCTGCTATCCTTTCCTTCGTATTCTCGCCCAAACAATGGCGCAACAAGGAGCCCGAGCACCCCGGAGATTTCTAACTAGCGTAGCGTCTCGTTCAGCCCTAGTTTGGCCTAGCCTAGAGCGTGTAGGCCAATATAGGCCTGCTGCAGACAAGAAAAAGTAGAGGGGGAATGTGATAGCGGAATCAAAGTATGATGTTATTGTGGTAGGAGCCGGAGTTGGTGGCCGTCTGCGGTTTAAGACTCACCTACATCGAAATAGGGTGGTCTACTGTTGCTTTTCATCGTACTTTTGCATATACTCTACTACTCTACATCCGTTGCCAGGCGAGGAATACCGAACTGGGTGGCAGGACACAAATGGAGCAGATACTGGGGAAAAGGTTCGAGCCTAAGAAGATCATAGATAACCCATCGGAGGAGAGCCTCCGTGCATGGGCCTTGGAGCACGGCGGGGTCATAAGCGAGTTCGGCAACCTCTCCGTAACGACCAACGTGCGGAACAGAATGGCGAAGTTGACTGAGGTAATAATGGACCAGCCGGACCCAGAAGACGCCGAGCTCGTCCATAGTGTCCTCGACTATCTGAAGAAGAAAGAGGTGATAGCACTGGACAGGGTCATGTGCTCAACGCCAGGGTTCAAGAGGCACTGCAGGTTGTATGTCACGGCCGAGTACGCTAGGCTCCCCTTGATGTGGGGCAATACCCTGTTCCCGTCTGAAGGGAAGGAGCCCGATTTCACAGCACTCACTGTGCCGGAGTGGCAGGAGAAGAAGGTGCTCGTGTTTCCTGCGGCCGGATTGACGATCATCCTGGGCAGCGACTACAAGGGTGAGAATAAGAAGGCCATGCTTCGGCAGGTCATGTACTGGGCCAAGAAGCAGGGGCATCTCGGTCTTCATGCGGCAAGCAAGGTATTGCGCGTATACAGGGGCAAGGAGTTAAAAGATTTCGGTTTTCTGCTGTTCGGCCTCAGTGGGACTGGTAAGACCTCCCTGTCCTGCCATTCGCACTGGCTGGGCTATCCTGAGACAGTCGTTATTCGGCAGGACGACGTCGTGATACTAAAAAAGGACGGCGCGGCGGCCGGCACTGAGGACTCATTTTATATAAAGACTGATGGCCTGGAACCTAGCTCCCAACCCCTGCTCTACTCAGCGGCCTTGAGCCCCAGGGCCATATTGGAGAATGTGCTCGTACATCCAGAGACGGGGAAGGTCGATTTCTTCGACAGCAGCCTGACTTCCAATGGCCGTGCAATGGTCAAGAGAAGGGACATAGCATTTACCGACGATAGCGTGGATCTGGAGAAGGTGGATTTCATCGTGTTCATCACCAGGAGACAGGACATCATACCTCCGGTCGCTCGCCTCAGTCAGGAGTGGGCAGCAGCGACCTTTATGCTCGGCGAGTCCGTAGAGACCTCGGCTGGCGACCCGACCGAGGCAGGCAAATCGCTCAGAGTAGTGGGCACAAACCCGTTTATCGTCGGTTCCCGGACGGAGGAGGGGAATATGTTCCTCGACATCCTCCGGGCCAATCCCGACATACAGTGCTTCCTCTTGAACACGGGGGCTGTCGGAGGCATGGTCAGGGGGCAGAATATCTCAGTAAGAGATTCGGTGAAGATGCTGGAGATGATTGCCAAAGACAAAATCAAGTGGGTGAAACATGATTTCTGGGGGTACGAGGTGCCTGCCGACATGCCCGGTGTCGAAATGGACCGCTTCGACCTCAGGAATCACTACGATGACGAGCAGATAGATGAGCTATCAAAGAACTTGAAGAAGGAAAGATTGAACTGGCTTTCACAGTTCCCGGGCCTGAACCTAGACATTCTCAGGGCTCTTAATCCGTGACCTCCCCCGCCAGACCTCATCGCTGCAAGCTCACCTTACCGTCTTCAGGTCTATCTTTCGTACTACACCGTCTATGACTCTCAAGAGCGGCCAGTCGAAGTCCATACCGAGACACTCAATGGGCGATAGTACGAGGCGGGACTAGTACTATCTGGTGCCCGGAGCAGACGGAGGCGGGTACTTCTGTAAAGTCAAGGCAGGTGACAAAAGTACTGGCTTAGCCCAGAGAAGACAAGACCATAATACTGGTCCGTTTACTCCCGAAGTACTATTTACGGTCGGCGCGCTGCATTATATAGTACTCTCATGGGATACACGAATCGTACTATCTGGTGAGTGGCCTGATTGAATGGAGAGATTAGCCTTTAACGTACTGGCAAGACTTTTGAGATTTAGCGTCGGCCTTCTAGGTGGGCGTGGTCAGGCATAGGACGAAAGTGGGGGGTGCGCCAATTATGCGAAATTCAAACCTTAGGACAAGCGAAAAAGGAGCGGTTCTCATCTTCGTCACGATCACGCTGGCGTTGGCTATGCTGGTTATCCCGCCGCTCTTGGGTTTCATCGGCGGTGCTGGCCGCTCGGCTCAGATACGTGAAGACAGGATGCTCAAGGTCTATGCCGCTGACATGGGCGTGGAGGATGCATATTTCAGGATAGTCAATGCCGACGCCGAGCTGCCCAACAGCCCAGAAGATGACCCTATGGTCCTCGCCATTGAAGATGTGAATGGAAATGATGTAGCCATCGAGATATACAAAGAGCCTGTGGACCCGCTCTACGGGGATGCGCTCTACAAGGTTATCTCTACAGCCACAAGCTACATAGGCGTTGATGCCACCATTGAATCCTACGTCGCCGTATGGGACTATCACAGCCTCCTTAAATATGGCCTGATCAGTTACGGCGACATAGAGATCAGCAGTAACGCCGAGCTCACAGGCAGCCTCGCACTCAACGGAGAGTTGGACAACAAGGGTGAGATCGATGGTACTGTAAGCTACGGGGTACCGGGATGGCCGGACGCTGAGGTGCTTTCCGAGTGGTATTCTGGCCAGGTCTCCGAATCTTGCGGTTCCAGCCCTCTACTGGTCGGCGGGGGCGAGACTCTGGAAGTAGGGCCGTGCAAGACGAACGGGAACTTAATAATCAAGGGTAATGGGAATGTAAAGCTGGGGGGCACTCTTTACGTTGCAGGTGATCTAGACTTCGACCCCACGCCGGACTTGAAGATAATGCTCAAGGGGCATACCATCTACGTTGAAGGCTCAATTAACATGGGATCTGGGTCCAGAGTTTCCGGGCCAGGAGCCATAATTGCCGTAGGCGACATCGATTTCAGTCCGAATATAGTAGGCAATGGCTTCATATTCGTTCTGTCTCTTGAGGGTTCCCTCACCGCTCAACCTGGCGGCAGCTTCTATGGAAGTCTCGCTGGGGCTTCCGGCGTAGATTTGCAACCAAGCACAATAGTCGAATGGAAAGACCGCCCCATCGACTTGAACTTCCCCGGGGGCGACATTTTACCGAAAGTCGCTAGCTACTTGATTAAGTAACGACCTGTGATTGAGGCAACTGTCTCGCGTTGGCGAAGCAAGTCAAAGGCCAACCATAGCAAGTCAGAACACCTGTTATCGCAACCTCGACAATGGTTGCAGGTGATACATAAAAGTGACCGAAGATGGCATGGAATGAAGGAGGTTGGTTGTGATGAAGGCCGTCATAGCTCTGCTGACAATCGGTGTGGTAGCCTCGACAGCGTTGGTCGGGGCAACAGCAGCGTCTACCCACAGTGAGACTGGAACGACGGACCTAGCGCATATTGCAGCAAGCCCAAGCGAATGGGACGGTCAAAAGGTCACGGTGGAGGGTTGGGTTGGTTTCACAACGGACCGTTGGTTTGCACTTTGGGGCGATGATGGCCTCTCGATAACGGTAAGGGGCGTAGGAGACATGCCTACAGGTGGAGTGGCAAACACAGTGAGTGTTACGGGGACGGTGGGAATCGACACATCCCTCGATCACGAGCAGGCGTATATTTTCACTCGGTCTTGGGAATACATAAACTAGTGGGTGAGCAAAAGGGAACGCTTCGAGTTATTGCCATTGTGCTCGCGCCGTGGCGATCGCAGACTCAGGGCAGAGGATACAGCGGCCCTATTCCTGGAGGAGAACGAACAAACTCCCACCTGTGGGAGACAAAGAGAAGCGACTTCCAGAAGAAACGAGAGGTTTCAGGGTGAGCCATGCACACAATCGTCGTGATGATAGTCGATAGCCGGCCATTCTTCCGAGCTGGGGTACGCCAGGTCATACCTCAAGGAAACAGCCGCGACGCGATGGAGATTCTTGAATGTGACCCTGGCGAGAATGGCAACGAGGCAATAGCTCAAATCGCGGCCAAGTCGCCCGATATCGTACTACTCGATATCAGTTACCCCTTCCTAGACGGACTGGAGCTATGCGGGAAGATCATTCGCACCTTCCCTCAAATAAAGGTCGTGATACTGAGCGCCAACCCATTGGAAGATGACGACGAGTTATTTGAAGTTGTCAAAACCGGGGCTGTAGCTTACCTCAGAAGCAAATACTGTTCACCCGCAGAGCTCACCAAGATACTGGAACGAGCTTCCAGGGGTGAGTATCCCATAAATGACAGTGTGAGCGAGAAACCCAAAGTCGCTTGGCGAGTGCTGAGGCAATTCCAGGGGATGGCATCTGGCATTAGAAAAGAGGATGACATACTGACCCCCCTCACCTCAAAAGAGGTGCGAATCCTAAACCTTGTCGCCAAGGGCAATGCCAACAAGCAAATTGCAATTGCCTTCGGCACCAGCGTGGCGACTATCAAGAATCACATCAGCTCCATACTGCGTAAACTGAATGCCAACGATAGAGCCCACGCAGTGCTACTGGCAGTGCGCAACGGCTGGGTTCCGATCCAGCCTGACCATAGGTGGGACCGCCGCCGTGAGGATACCCTCTCCAAGAGACCGGACCCATCAAGAATCTATTCAAATTGAACACTCCACTAGATTCTCGCTAGCTTTGACCATTGTTCACCGCTTTGCCACCCGCTTCATTCTGCTGCTGCAACGTTCCTTCCCAGAACCGGGGCACAGCCATTGCGTCAATACCAACTCCTTTCGGAGAACCCCGTTATTGAAGCACGATCTAAATCTACGGGGGATATCCCCGTCTTGGAGCGGCTTCCATTTCGCCAGCATTTTGCAATCGAACGGTACTGCACATGGTGTCACAAATACTTGGACTAGGGAAGGTTGTCATACCAACATCAAGTATGGTAAGTTGGTGACATCGCTGATTCACAGGGCATTAACTGAGAAGTGATTCGTCCAACACCCCAATCAAGGAAGCACCTGGCGCTCTGCCGCTGAAAGCCGCTTCCAGACGAGAGGAGTGAGACATGATTGACGCCTTCGAATTCGGCCGCATTGTCATAGAGGGAAAGAAATACACAAGTGACGTTATTGTCTTTCCCAACAGGGTTGATGATAATTGGTGGAGGAAAGAAGGACATAGCCTGGTCGTAGAGGATATAGAATCGTTCATGAAAGAGGAACCGGATATAGTCATTGTAGGTACCGGGGTGGAGGGACGAATGCAGGTTCCAGATAAGACCAGGAAGTACATAGAGTCCAAGGGAGCAGATTTGATGGTGGAGCGAACCAAGAAGGCTTGCGAACTATATAACGAGGTCTCCAAAAACGCCAAAGCAGTAGCTGCTTTGCATCTAACGTGTTAGCCTCGCAGCCAGCCACGGCTTGGACAGCGTTTATGAGTCTATACTTAGACGGATCCCGAGGTAGGCAATGCTTTCAAAATCGCCGCTTGCGAGCAAGCAGTGGGTGAGCAAGCAATTCGAGAGCTCACAGTCTCCACAATTGAGAGAGAAGCCGCCATTGCAAGCACAAAGACACGCTTCCGCAAACCATTGGTGGGGTTCGCCGAGGTGCACCAGCAGGACTTCCTGCACGTCAAGCAGATGGACCTTCTCACCGTGCACTAGGCATGTCTAGGGAGCTCCGTGGAGCTCCAGCGACCCACCGAGCTGCGTACCATCCGCTAGCGCGAGACTGCCTTCTAATGTAGCGGCGTCAGCCAGGCCAGCCCTTATCGCTGATGGTGAGTATGCCTCGGGCAAACATATCTTAGTGTGGAGCAGGCTGACTGGATGACCAGCCTATAGGCAGACCGCCCGCACACGTCAAGACGAGCTTGATATAATCTTCGTAAGGCTCTAGAGGCGGCAAATCATCAACGTTTACCTCGAACGTATATTCCTGGCAGGGCACCAGGGGTTCCTCAAACTCGAACTCCCCCACCAGAATTTCTTCCCCGCCATAGTAGTGAACGTAGACATGCAGGTCATAGACAGTCCCCTCAAATCCGTATATCTCGCCTGGAGTTAGGTGCAACGTAAATGTCACCCACTCGCCATCTCTCCAATACGAGCTACTTACGCCGGTAACCAGCCCGCCGTGGTCTGGCGTCGGCGTTGGTGTAGGCGTTGGTGTCGGGGTAGGCGTTGGCGTAGGTGTGGGCGTGGGGGTAGGCGTTGGAGTGGCCGTCGCCGTTGGCGTAGGCGTAGGCGTTGGGGGCAGTGTTGGCGTAGGCGTAGGCGTAGGTGTTGGGGGCAGTGTGGGCGTTGGCGTAGGCGTAGGCGTAGGCGTGGGCGTCGGTGTAGGCGTCGGCGTGGGCGTAGGCGTGGGCGTCGGCGTCGGCGTAGGTGTGGGTGTTGGCGGTGGCAACGGCGACACCGCAACGGCGTAATCGATCTCGGTATGGATGGGGCCGCCCATGTAAACACCCATATAGTAAAGAAGATCCTCAGGGAAGTTCATCTCGGAGAAGTTTTCCACCAGCTCCGGGGTCGCCGGATAATCCTCTAGCCCCCAAATGCCACCGGGGCTCTGGGAGAGGACCACGTTGTAGATATCGTGTGAGACATACTGGGCATCGTTGTGCACCGATGCGACATGAGGGTAACCATGAGGCGCTGGCAGCACCCTGCCCCCTCCCCCGGCCTCAGCATTATCCAAGTAGGGATCGCTGATCGCGATCTCAAAGGTGACTGAGTTCACACCGGCTACGGTGACATAGTGGCCGCCGATGCGCACCCACTCCTCTCCCTGTTGCTCCCAGAAGCCCAGGAGCAGGATAACATCCTCCGACCGTTCCACCTCCTCCTCGATCCACTCAAAGTCCGGGCTCTTTACAGTGACCTCATAAAATGCGTTCTGCAGACCCTTGCTGGCGAGGTACTGGTCAATGGCTGCCTCTAGGTCATAGACGTCGGTGCCGTAGTGGGCAAGGCCGGTTTTCTGACCATCGGTGTCCATGCGCAGGGCGAGGTCCCTGACCAACGGGTCCACGTTACTGGAGTCGTGGTCGTCCCACTGTCCCGGGCTGTAAGACTGGACCAGTGGGTAGGTATCACTGATAGTAGGTGGAGCGATGGAGCCAAGCTCAAACTTAGAATCGAACCACCACAGGGAATTGGCGAGGGCCACCGGCCCGCAGTAGGACCAGTTCCCCCGAGCATCTTTCCACGCATCCTGCTTCTGATCGAAGTCGGTCATGCCGCTGGGGGCGTAGTCGATAAACCCGCCCGGCTTCCAATACCACCCCGTGGGCGCTGCTTCGTCGCCGCAGGCACTGAATACCATGCCCACCAAAAGTAGCGCCACCGATAAGCCCAGCAATTTGGCAAAAGGTCTCCTTTTCAACATGCCTCCTTTTCTAGCCAGCATAAGCTGACTGATCGAAAAAATTTGCGTTATCATACCACAAAAGGGACTATTTGAAAAGACCACGTCAAAACTTACACAAACGGTGCAACTTGAGCAGCGTCGCGAAAAAGAGCGAGTTTTGTTGAGTTCTATAATAGGGCAGTGTTGGAATTGCAACGGTTGGTAAAGCGGGATATTCGGTCATCCCGAGCACTTGACAGCCAGTGAGCAGTGGTCTTAACATAGCGAAAACCAGTCGATATGGGAGAGTACGGGTCGCGCTCGGGGTGAAATATGAGGACTCTGCTAATAAATCCACCATACCCCTTCTCAGAAGTCCCCATCATGCCTGCGGGGCTCGCCTACATCGCTGGAGTACTGGAACAAAACGGAAATGAAGTAGGAATCTTGGACCTTCTGGTATCCAAGTATGATGCCAATAGACCAGTGACCAGGACGGAAGGTGCCGGGCCAGAGGACATAATAGCGGTTCTCCACAGATACTACAGAGGACTAAGACTCACCCCGGATATGCTTGAAGGGGTCAAATCAGACCAAGAAGAGATAGAGAAATCTAAGAGACGCAGCCCTCTGGCATGGGCTCTCCTCCGCGGCGATGTGATTGAAAACCTGGGCATGATGGAGCTGCAAGGGGATCCCGTGGAGGATCTGGCAAACAGGTTGGCGCAGATTGTCCGCTACCCCAATCACCAAGTCAGTGAGCGTATCAAAAAGTGGGTCGAGGAAGGGCTTTTGAAATACGACTTAGATGGTGAGCACTTGGTCTGGAGGTGGAGCTAATTTTAGCCACCTGCCGAGAGGGCAAAAGCTCATCGGCCTAGGTGCCACTGGTCTTGCGACAGAAGATGTATCGGGGGCTTTCTCACCTCTCCGTTCGCACCCACAGCCTCTTGCCATCGGTGATGAGCTCGATGGTGCCCTGCTCCGAAGTCAGATACAGGTTATCCTCGCCAACCATTTCCCCCAGCCTCTCCACTACCTCAGGGCTGGGATGCCCGAAGGCGTTGTCCGCTCCTACCGAGATAACCGCCAGCTGAGGATCGACTTCAGTGAGAAAGCCTGAGCGACTGGAAGTCTCGGAGCCGTGGTGGGCGATTTTGAGCGCAGTGCTTCTCAGGCTGAGCCTCTCGCCAAGCAGATGCTGCTCTGCCTCCTCGAAGATGTCTCCGGTGAGCAGCAGGCTGAAATCGCGGAAAACCAGCCTCACAACCACCGAGTTATTGTTTACGTCAGAAGCTGTGTCCTGGAGCAAGGTTTTCTGGGGGTGAAGTACCTCCAGGCCTACCTCTCCAGACAGCGCGATCCGCTGCCCTGCCTGGATAATGGTGTACTCGATGTCCTTCTCTTCAATCAGCCTGCGCCATTCCACACAGACGGAGGAGTCACATTCCTGCCCGCTGGTCAAAACGTGCTTGACCTCGTAGCGCTGGAGAACCTCCACCAGCCCTGTGATGTGGTCCATCTCGGGATGGGTCAGGATGACCAGCTCTATAGTGCGGTCCCAGAAGGGCAGCTTATCGCCAAGCTCAAGGCTCACCCTCTCAGCATCGGGGCCACCGTCGATAAGGATTTGCTGGTGGCCTTTTTGAATCAGGATGGCATCGCCCTGGCCCACGTCGAGGAAGAAAACGTGGAGCCGGTTATCAGGCACCGTGAAGGCAGCGGTCCACACCAGGGCAGCCACGACAATCAGAGGCGGAATGACGAATTTCACCGGCACTCTCCTGTAGAGCTCCGGCACCAATGATATGCGCGCCTTGGCCTTGCTCATGGTTGCACCCAGCCTCGACCAGTTAGTGCATGCCCATAGTCCTGCGCCCAGAACAACATAATACCCCCAAACAAAGGGAGCGCCAACCTCTTTCAATTCAATGGAGGCAAAGGGCAGGGCGGCGAAGAACTCGACGACCTCAATCATATAGCTGATAAAAAGCCAGGTGACCCATCCCAGCACCTGAGCCAGCGGCGGGGCAAAGAGCCCGAAAACCGCGACAAGGGCGGCGGTGCCGATAGCTCCGGGCAGTGACGGCAGGGCGAAGAAGTTGGCAGGGAGTGCCACCAGCGAGATTTGATGGAAGTAGTAAGCGATGATGGGCATGATGGCCAAGACAGCGCCTAGTGTGATCGAGAGGCTATCGATAATAAAGCTTAATCCCGTTCTACCCTCATCAGTCAGCTTAAAAGCTCTTCTGCCCCATGACTGAAAGTGCGGGGTCAGCAGTATCACCCCCGCCATTGCCGCAAAGCTCATCTGAAAGGATATCTCTCGCAAAATTGACGGCTTGATACCTATCATGAACGCAGCGGCAAAGAGCAGCCACGTTAAGGCACTGCGCGGTCTGCCGATATAGTAGGCAAAGAGCCACAGGCTGACCATGATGGCTGCGCGCAACACAGGTGCATGCAGCCCGGTGAGCAGGGCATAGCCCCAGATAGCGACAAGAGCGAGCAAGAAATATGTCGGACGTCTTCTCCCGAATAGCCACACCCAGAAACTAAGCGCGATCCCACCCACGATGGCGATATGTATCGGCGTCACAAAGTGGAAGGAACACTTTTCGTGGTTAGAGAAAAGTTACTGTGAGGGCTTCGCCGCTGCGGAACGAATGTAACACGCCACACAGGAATAAGTACACCTTTACATATCTCTTCTCAACGTGGGACAGGGTGATGCCATCCTCATACAGCAGCTATAGGACACTACATTGTTTCCCAGTTAGATTACCGGATATTGAGGTGACCACGCGTACGGTTAGGGCGTGAAGGTTCGTCTCAGTAGCTAGTATAATATATCGCACACCGGTTCAGTTGGGGGGACGTAGGGCCAATAAAGCAGCGAAAACAGTCAGTACAGGGAAACACTGATGAAGCTAAGGTCAGTAGTAATGAGACGAAGAAAGCCGCCTGCGGGAACACCACAGGCGGCCGCTTCTGAAATTATAGGACTATTTAGTCCCATGCCCCATAGCCGTTCCACCACCTATCCCAGACCCCTGCATTCACTGGGTTATTGCGTGCCCAACAATGCAGCTGAATCTCTCGAGCTAGATCACTCACTGAGCGATAGCCAAAGAATGGTCCTCCCCCATCCTGGTAGTAGAGATCGCGAGCCCAATTGGCCAGCATCATAGCACCATCCCAGCATCTGCCCATTGATAATCCCGTCGACGTCAGTCTGATGACCATTCCATCGGGGACTGCATCTACATATTCGATGTAGTATTTGACGTAGCTGCTAGGCGTTGCCTTTGCCTCTACAGGTTTTGGGTATATCGCGCCTACTCCCAGCGTAGCTATCAGAGCAATCACTAGAACTCCCAGGACTACCCTTTTCACCTTTCATCACCCCCTCTCTTTTCAGATTCTCGTCCTTACTGCCCCAGTCTCCTAGTCATAATCTCGCATACGCACCACCTCTTTTCCTTCTAGATTCTTAACTAGATTATCGCAGTCTTCGGTTGCATGATAGGTCTTTTTGGTTTGCCTGAGGAACAAATCTTGCGCTGGATAGTGGCATCATGCTACCATCTAGTGGGATGAACATGCTGCGATTTACAGTTGGTAAGAGACAGGAGAACCCAATAGGTCGGACTCTCAGACAAGCAAGATTATTACTGTGGCTCACTCAAGATGAAATGGCAAAAGAGTTTGTCGTGTCGCGTCAGTCCATTACAAACTGGGAAGCAGGGAAAAAACTGCCTAAAGATAGGGAGAGGTGGCTAGAACTCATTAAGAAATACCGATTGGGACGATCTGCCGCGGAAATGATCACGAGGATTCATTTCCCCGATCACCATTTGACTTCTGAAGAGTGGGGCCGCTTTGGCAATCCTCTACTAGGAGTATTGTCCCCGAAAGTGGGCGATTTTCTTTCGCAGGCGCTTGAAGCAAGGCAAATTGGTGCAAAGAGCGGGGATAATATGTGGAGGTATAAAGAGGAAAAGACGCCACCGTCAGCCATATTTACCCACTTCGCCGCTGAGTATAGAGTTACTAAGACCGGATACATTGTCCAAGAGACTATGATAGAGATGTTTCAGCTTACTTCGGAACAGGGGATCTTGACGCCATTGTACATCGACCCAATCCAAAGAAGCAGAAAGATCGAGTGGAACGGAGTGGACATCTCAGGTGAGCTTGAGGAGAAAAGGGTTGATACTGATTTCATACCAAAGACATCTGCTGCACTGCATTTTGAAGGAAGCCTCAGAAACCTGGAAGTGGGAATGCCCAATAGGCTCTGCATAAGAATGGAAAGCCGCCTTCCTCTTTGTAGGATCGGCACCGACATACTTGCCTTTTGCGTCCCTGTCTTCTATTCGCTAGATGCAAGCTTATTCTCCCTTATACTGCCAGAGGCGGGACTCAAAGACATCGAGATCTTACTTGCGGAGAGAAAGATAGACGCGGATGATCCCCTTGATTGGAAAGATCCAGCTGAGGTGCAAGCCATGAAAAGAGACGCTGGGGTATACTTTTCAGTCCCGTCTACCAGTAAGAGTGTTAGAGAAAAGCGCTATTGCCCGGATCTTGCGATAATCAAGTTCAGAAGAGCTAGTGAGGACATACTTACACCTGACGCAGCCTACCTGTACAGTGACATAGAACGACCAGCTCGTATTGCTGCCACCTTTCTCTGCGGAAGGAAACAAGTGAAATGCTTGGCGGCAAAGCCAAGAATGATATAATGCAGATGATGGGGAATGACATCTAGTAGGTCAGACAGGCAAGATCAGCTAGTGCTATCCGAGTTTGCTGTGGTTTGCCAAGCATATGGGAGTAACAATGAATCGCAGGATTACTATGAAAAAGAGAAAAGATGAGGAAATAATTCTGAGAGGAATCGGTGCGAGCCCTGGGGTTACCCTGGGGTTTGCTCGCATCTGTCATACCCCTTCTGAAATCCCGCAAAAATTTCAGGGAAATGATGTACTGGTTGTAGCGACTACTGACCCGGAATGGACAGCCAGTATGAAAAAAGCAAAGGGGATCGTTACTAATTCTGGAGGAATACTCTGCCACGCAGCTATCGTCGCTCGAGAATTTGAAATCCCGTGTGTCGTTGGGACAAGAAAGGCAACTGAGGTCTTGAAGGACGGTATGAAGATCAAAATCGATGGGCTCAAAGGAGTGGTCTGTAAGATAGAGGAATGAATATGAGTGTACTTGAAAAAGCTGGCATTAGTAACGAAGCAATCAAACTATCAAAGACGGAAGGTTTAATCATCCCAAGAAGAATGAAGCCTTTTCCCAAGGCTTTTAGGACACCGGGGGAGGATTGGCTATACCACTCCGCTGACAGATTCACACCTCCTCTAAGCAACGAGGAGAGGGACCGCTATGTTCGAGATCCGTATCTGTTCTGTAAGGACCTAATAGAAAGACTGTCTTTTTTCTCCAAAATGTCTGGCCGTTTATTTGAAGCTGCTAAACGAATTGAAGAGAATACAGATGGTGAAGAGGCTCTGGCGGGGTACCTAGCGATACTCTATCTTTTTCATGCATGCGGAGATTACAATTACTACAAATATGATAGGCACTTTGAATACCATGAATATGAGGAGAGCCCCGTAGGCTACTATCATCGAAGGCTAAAGGCGTTCTGCTTTACTGCTGCTCAAAGGAAAGACGTTCAGAAATCAGGCGAGTGGGCTGAGCAGAAGATGTTGGAGGTTATCTCGTCTTCCTTGGATGACCGGATAGGAATGCATCTCAAGTATCTGCTTTCACGCCAGCAAACGCGTAGGCAAATTTCGAAGTTGATTCTGAACTTTCAAGAACTCTCCACAGAAGATCTGCTGGGAGCAATAGAAGCTAGGGACAGCTCCCTTTGCCGTGCGATAACAGAGAGAGCTGGATTCTTTTTCAAGACTCCTGCGGAATTTGTTGGCGAGTGTGTAGAAGCAATTGATTTCAATGTAGAAGAAGAGATTGAAAAGAGTAAGGAAAGGACGAAAAAGGCGTTTCTTGAGATTACGAGTGGTCTGAGCCCAGAAGAGAAGGACGAGTTTACTGAGGTGGTGAAAGCTATTCACGAGTTTAGTCTGACTCAACAAAAGGAAGTTTTCATCTTCTATGGGATAACACCGAGTGGTAATCACCTTCTTGAGCCGTTTTTGATTGCGTGGGAGAGGACTAGAGAGATCATCGGGAAGCACCCAGAGCTTGTGAACAAGAAATATGCCACCGAAGCCCAGCGGATCTTGAGCGAAGAGAACCCTGTTGTAGGAGCAAGAGGAATTGTTCGAAAAGGAGAGGACCTGTTCAGAGCAGGAGTTCGAAAGCTGTACCTAGAGGAATTGGAGAGATGGTTTTGAACCTAATCCTATCGTAGGCTTCCTAGTGAAGCTTGGTACCAAAGAGCCCACCGAATTCGGTGGGCTTAAATTCTAATAGGCCGCCTGAAAGGTGTACATGTAGTTTCCGTCAACGAGCAGGCAAATTGCAACCGGGGAAAGGTCGACCATAACTCCTTCTCTGAGATCGATCTCTCTCAAATAACTGTGCATCTCATCTCGCTGTTCGGGCAAAGTGAAGACCTTTTGTGTCTTGTCATGTAAGATGCGACACACACCGAACACTACCCTAGAAACATAGTCTTCGAGGAGGTTGTTGCTCTCGAGTATGCCTATCTCCCTTATCATTCCATTACCTATTCTCGGAACTCCTTCCATGGTGCCTCGCATTCTTATATCCCTTGAATGACTTCCTGGTTTTTTTAAGGAGCTTGTCATCTGTCGCCTCCGCTTCAGCATTTCGACTGCTGTATTTAAGCAACCAAAGACTGAAGCTCAAGCCACTCTTATGGTTCTTTATACCTCATTTGAATTCTGTATCAATACCCTAGTTCAATCACTCCTTTGAACAATGATGATCCCAAGTTTTGCCTTAGTCTCCCAGCTAACATGGCAGTCATCGAAATCTAATCCTACTATTAGCATTCTGTCAACATTGTATCCCTTCGCTTCAGCCATTTGCCAATGCTAATTCTTGCAGGCCTCTCTCGATTCCTTGCGGGTCAGGCATCGTATAATAGGCCCGCCTTCCACCTCTGGTTGTATCTTCATGTTTCAGAATCCCATATCCTACAAGCAATCTCAGATTGGGAA
Organism: Dehalococcoidia bacterium; assembly: GCA_030619685.1. Next base: position 34,059 of record JAUXAX010000010.1, on the reverse strand, counting down.
ACCATTCTATTCCCTTTCTCCTTGCCGTCTCCAAAACCCAAGCTCCTGCAAATTCCCCCTTCGTTTCTCTTGCCTCTTCCAAACATGCCTCCACTATCGGAAGCCAATCTGGACGCTCCCGCGCCAATCTTCTTACTGCACTGTATCCCGACGGTATCTGCAAGACCATCCTACTTATTCTAACGGTTTATGATTACTTGCATCATAAAGCATCTCCGTGATGCTTGTCAAGTCAAAAGGAACCCACTTGGGCTCCTCATATCCTACTCCGACGCCTCTCCCAATGTGGTGGCCTCCCTTTGAGCTCTTCTTCTCTTTTCCAGCGTGCATGCGGGTCGGCGCATACAATACCCACGTTACCCGTGGGAGTAGATTGCGCTAGCCTCAGCCCAGGTCAGGGTTCAGCATAGGAAGTTCTTGTCTATGGATAGGATGAATTTGGGGAGGGTGAGGTTTGGGAGAGCGAATCAGAGACAAAAGAGGAACGGGGATAGGGCAAGGCAGGAGTTGGTGGCGGTATAGTGCACCCTAGACATACGCTCTGCAGCTGCTACTTCAGTGACACTGATCGCAACCCCTATGTGGGTCGGGGCCGGCAATATCTACGCTATTTGTGGAAGTAGGTGTTGTCTGTACAGAGTGCTCATACAGTAGCTATAGGACACTACAATGTTTCCCAGTTAGATTACCGGATATTGAGCTAAAGACAAGAGAAGCTATTGCTCCAAACAGAAACACCTAAGACTAGCAATGGGCTACTCTTCTTCTCTTTACCAACGTAAATATGGGCTCTTAACAAGAAAGTATTTGTTCAGTGCCATACAAGCCTTCCGAAATCGTCTTCATGATGTTCCAAGCTTGTCTGGCCAAGAATTTCAGAGCTTCATCCTCAATGAGTCCCCAAAACCCGTTGAAAGATGTTGGCATCTCAGACCGACGACTAATAACCTCGCCGAATACGTAGCTTCTCCCCTCCGCCTCGCTTATAAGTTTTGTAGATTCTATGTCACGTCTGAGGCTAGGGTCCAGCTTTCCAACTAGTTCAAGCAGCCTTTCAATGTCGCTGCGGAGGAGTTCATTTCTTACGCGCCTTTCTGGGTCAGACCGCGCGGGTAGGTCGACAAACAATGGATGAGCGGCCACATTATTTCGTATATCTTTTAGTAATTCAGCTTTTTCAAGATAAGGAGCCAAAGATATCACGTTTTCCTTTTTACACCTACCTATGACTTGCCCCAATGTAAGCCGTTGTATGTCTTCGTATCTACTACTTGGTGCTTTCACATACTCATATCTGAGAATTTGGTCAATTGCACAAGCGCAGCAGAAGATGGCACTTCTGTAATTGCCATTAATGTAGCTGTCAGAGGCTTCACCTGCATAGTCCCACTCCCTTTGTGATGAGAATAATTGTCCATCAGTTTGAATCGTTTGAAGCTCCTGAAGCCTCTTGGCACGTCTTTCAAGTGTGCTAATGTCACCTTTTGATAGAATCCTTTTGCACTCTTCTAAGCCTCTTGTGTTCATCTGTTTATCCACACTCCTTCTTTGATACGCAATAGACAAAAAGTTGTAGCTAGGTGGGTGATTGAAGGAAAGACCTAAGGTAAGAAAGCTTGAGCGATAATTTCAAAATCTCTAGAGAACAAATGTCTTGATGTTCTGCTAGATACCTATTAGATGTTTCTTGAACGATGCGTGCTGGCAGCGATTCGCCGTATTCTGTGCATCCTTAGCATAACCTCGTAGTCGGTTCTCGTTTCTTCATCCGCCGCTTCGAGAAAATAATGAATCATATTTACACATGTATTGAATGCCCATATCCCCATACTCACACTACAAACCATTTCTGTCCAGTGTGGAAAGTCGGCTTCTACTACCTCAGACAAAGTTAGTGGTCTATGAGCTTGTCGCTGCGCTGTTAGTATGCGTTGCGAGTGCAGTAGGCTTGCCAGATTGTCTGGTACATATTCTGGTGGTTCATATTCACCGCTATAGTGTACCAAGAGATTCCTAATCGCAACGAGACGGTGAAAGTCTTGCCAAGGTCTTGACCCTCTGACGGGAGTTCTACCTTGTAGATGTTGAATAACTGCGTACCATTTCTGTCGAATTTCAAGACCTCTACCAGTATCACCATACATAACGTTCTGTAGGAATTCATAATCCGATCCCATCTGTCTACGAATCTCTATCGCCTCAACGCAGATTTCGTTTATAAATGATTCTAAGGATGCTACTACAAGAATGTAAACCGCAAGAATGTCTGTATACGGTTCTGCTGTTCTTCTTCGCCTGCACCGACGAATCGTTGACAATGCCAATTCCATCATGAATAGAGAAAGCAATCTTCTTTCTCGCCACTCAATGTTAGATTGCACTTGCTGACTTTCCCCTTTAAACATTCCTCGAATTGGTTGACTTGCGCTAGTATACCTATTGCACTACTATACCTATCGCAGTAGAATGTCGCAAGTTAATAATATGTTGAGATAAAATAATCAACCGCGCTGTAGATAATATGTCAGAAACTAGTATTAATCCTACTCCTGAACCCAGCTCAGTTCCAAATTGGCACCCGTTCCTCTCTCGAACTAAGGCGTTCTTGACGTTTGAAGAAGTGTATGGAACAGCCATTTCATATGACGAGATAGTCCGTTTGATAGAATCCTTGCCGACTCTGTATTGGATACGAATGGCTTCAATGGGGAGTATCTTCATGGACCACTTTCAGAATGATTACGACAAGCAACCCATCCTCTTTCACGCACTATGTCCATCAGACTTACTGTCAAGAAGTATGCAACTGAAGACTAGTGGACAAAGGTACCTATTTCATAGAATGCAATTCCTCGCGCTCTTTAGAATAGCCTTACTGCATTCGTTACCGTCGTCAATTTCACTGCCTACTGAAGACGAGCGACGGGAGGTGACAGCTCGCTGCCTACTCGCCTTGAGTTCCCTACTGCACAAATCAGCCCCAGCGGAGGAGGAGCGTGAGTTTGACATTGGGTCATTAGTCAAGAAGCTCTCCTTCAATTCACGAAAAACGCTTACTAACGCCGAGAAAATTTTTCTTATGAATTTGGTTCATATCTATTACAACCATCTTGGCGAGTCGATGAGTAGTGTGCTGGGCAGATACAAAGACATGTTGTTTGACATTCCAAACGACTCGAACTTCAATCCCCAAGGTGTTACGAAGAATCTATTGGTAGAGGTTCTACAGAAGGAACGTGGACTCACTACTTCACAATATGCAGCGCTTACATTTGGATTATCTGCAAAATATATTGATCCTGAGAAAGCCTTCACAAAGGAGTTCTATTTTCCTGTGAACAAGGACACTCATTTCTCAAATACGGCCATATCCAAACAGACAGTAGATAGCTACTTTGCTACCATATCCCAGTCTCAGTCCGAATTTATTGATAAGGAGCGCGCCAGCAACAATTTACCTGGCGAGATTGCCGATTTTCGTCACTTCATGCTAAAACCTCTGATTCATCTCGATGATGACAAAGACTGTTATCCCACTAGCTTGAGGTACCTACAGCGACTGCTGGATAGTGCACTGACTTGGGTCGCCAAGGGGGGAGAATATGACGAGGATCTGCGCAACTACTGGGGGCAAGTATTTGAGTTCTACTGTCACAAGGTATGCCAGCGAATCAAAGCCAATTCACTAACAAAACCAGAGTACTTTACTTCACAAGAGTACGGTCGCATCGCAAGAACCGAGAAGTCCTGCGACGCCGTGCTTGTGTACGGCAAGCGTGCCGTCTTGCTTGAATTCAAGATTAAGTCGCCAAAGCTAATGTCTTCGATAGTAGAGCGGGACTACGAATCATTCGTGACCGACATAAGGGATTGCTTCATTGGCGGCCAGCAGGGGGGCAAGGCGGCAAGTCAGATAGACAACACTATTAGGGCTATTCGCAGTTGTGACCTAAGATTACCAAGAATAGCCGCGGGCACAATTACCGCGTATTACCCTGTCGTTGTTACACTTCAGTCCTGGCCGCTCAATCCACTCGTATACGACCTTATTAGAATGATAGTACAAAAGGAAGGCTTGTTAAGGCAGGATTACGTTGCCCCTCTGGAAATCTGGAGTATTGAGGAGTTTGAGTTCGTCGAAGCTATCCTGGCGTCAGAAGCTCCACACCCGACCGATATACCCAGCCTAATCGCGGAGAAGCTGCTGAGCCAATACCTCCATATGCCAATGTCAACCTTCTTATACGACAAGTACTCAGGCCAAGTTCCATCAAACGCTTACGTCGACAATAAAAGGGAAGAAATGTTTGAGATTATTCTGGATACACTTGCGCTCAGCGAGTAGCCCGCCCCAAAGGCCGCAGAATAGGGCTTGGTGGGGGACGCCACGACGGAATGAAAAACAGAGAATACTCAAAGAAAATCAAAGATACGAAGTCCAGGTCAACTGACAGGCTCCCCGAAAATCAGTCCAGGCAAAATGTTCCTTTTTCGCGTCCGCCGTGCCATGGCTTGTATCTAAATACAAGAAAGGTTCGGCGCGTCATATGCAGGCCATAGCGTAGGTGCAGGAGAAAAAACGCCCTCTCTGGCGCCCCTTTTTTCTCCTCATACAGTAGCTATAGGACACTACAATGTTTCCCAGTTAGATTACCGGATATTGAGCTAACGACAGGAGAGGCAAAAGGCACCGAGAGACGGGTCAACACGCTGTCCATCCCCAAGTGCGAAATGAAAGAAGTTAGAGAACTAATGGTTCTACTTAGAGAAAGGGGGAAATGAAGATATGTAACACCTTTCTAGATACAAGAGTGCATAAGAAGTAGAAAATACCTAATATACCCCGAAAACCCCACACACCCTACACAGTCTTCATTCCTGCCATATCATGTGAAGCCCACCTCGATTGTGTTTCAGAGATTTTGAAAGTTTTTCACTCTATGAATTCCCTACCCTTGATTAGAGTTCCTTAATCGAGTTTATGCAATTGTTATATGCATTCTGGTAAGCTGCTTTGATACCTCCTTTTAACGGATACTGCTTCACATGTAAAACGGGATAGAGCGGTATCTTACCAACTATGTATTTGTTTCCGCAGATCTCTAAGAATGGGGATATACCCACTGGCTCATAGTATCCGCTATCAGCTGCCTTCTTTCTGGGTCTAGATTTCTTCAAATAGTCTGGTATCGAAAAATAAAACCCAAGTTCCTGCAAAAGGTAATTTACCTGCTGGGACATAGCGATTATCAATTCAATTCGTGAAGATTTCAGAATATCGTTAATAGTAGCTAGTCCTTCCTTTGCATATCTTAAAGGTATAAGAACCGTCTTGCCTTTGATTTCTGAATCTCGTTGTATAGCTCTATTGCAGAGATTCGTAATTATCAACTCATTCGCAGTGTATTTGTAGCTCGTCAACCATCCGACATAAGAGAAAAGAGACTCTGCGAATTTGTACTTGCGAAGTTCTGAGGGTCTGGTTGGAATGTCTCTGAAAAAGTAGTCAGCGAAAAAGCAGTACTCAGCTATAGTACCGCTTTCTTGAAGTCTTGGGTCATGACCTATCACGAGCACCCTGGCTTTTGATTTATCGCCAAACACCTTTGTTTCGCTCATCGTTTAACCCCCTCGTAGATGTTGCCCTTCCAAGTCCTTTGTGGCATTATAGATGTCTCATGTGACTGTCGCAAGTGGAGAGCATATGAAGAAAGAGAGGAATCTCTCGGAAGCGTTAAAGAGGTTAGCTTCCAGGATAGATGAACGGGTCCCAAGGCCCATTTTCTATGTTATCATACCATTCGTAGTATAATGCTGCAAACGGTATAGTAATTGTTATGGGCACCAAATGATAGGCTAACGTTTGCCAGGAGACAGAATACATGAGTGACAAGCGTGAGAGCGAGAAAGAGCTATCCACATCAGCTCTGGCAAAAGCGTTGGGCAAGAATCCCCAAGCCCTGTTCAATCAATTGGCTGATATGGGGCTGATAGTCAGAAATGCAGATTCTTGGGGATTAACAGATACCGGCAAATTAAAGGGTGGTGCTTACAGGCAAAGCCACAAGTACGGAAGGTACATTGCCTGGCCTGAGTCTCTAAAGCCCGAACTGGATGGAAGCCGAGCTGATACTAGTCAAGCGCTCCTCACTGCGACTGCCATCGGAAAGCATTTTGAAATATCCGCAAACAGAACAAACTATATCCTCTCTGAGCTTGGATGGGTCAAGAAAGGAATGAAGGGTTGGCTAGTCACAGAACTCGGGAAAGGACTGGGTGGTGTTCAGTCAAAGGACAAGACATCCGGCGTACCTTATGTCCGTTGGCCTCAGTCGATTGTGACCAACAAAGCACTTGTTGCCAGCATGCATGAAATCAAAGGTACGATGCCAACCACAACCCAAGATGCGGATCATACTAGCAACAAAGACGAAGTAGAGTTTAGAGAGAAGTTCCAAGCGAAACACAGAGCCACTGATGGGCATTATGTCAGATCCAAGGCAGAGCTGCTCATAGACAACTGGCTGTACATGTCGGAAGTTGTTCATGCTTATGAGAGAAAGCTCCCGATCGAAGAAGAAGTGTATTCCGATTTCTACATTCCGACTGGCAAAGTATATATCGAATATTGGGGATATGAAGCTGATCCCAAATATTTGGCCAGAAAAGAGAAGAAGCTAGAAATCTATAAGAGATATGGGTTTCAGCTCATCCAGCTGACAGACAAGGAAGTGCAAAATCTTGACGATACGTTACCCAGGCTACTCCTAGAATTTGGGGTCAAGACAGACTAACGGATATATTTACGGTCCATAACAACTCCTTGCAGGCGACCGCCAGGGCGGTCGCAAATTAAGCATAAACCGTCGTCACTCCGTCCTCTTCAACAACCCTTGTCACGTAGTCCCCCTCTTTTAAATCTCTGGTGGTAGATTGGCCACTCAAATAGATGGAGTCTAAGCAAACCGAGTCTCTCGCTCAGAGAAAGACTACGTAGACTCTGGAAAGGAAACTGGGTAGAGTAGGACTAGAGGACACCGTTGTCGTAGTTAGGGATTGGTATCCAGCTAAAGTACCTATACTTCTATCTTAACAGGCAAACAGAATGGATACGAATGGTTTATATTGTATACACTTGAGGCTGGTGGGGGCGATGAACCCCTGGCCGTGCGGAGTGCAATTACAAAATTGGAATTGAGTGTGAGGTTGGGGAGAGGAAGAGATATAACCTAAATGGCTTCAACAGTACCTGGAGGAAGTGGGTCAACCAGCCAGACTCCTCTTGGATAAGCGAATCCCACCCTGTCCCTACTAATGACGAGGGCACGCCTACGCTGGGGTGCGTCGCTGCACCACTTCTTCAGTTTAGACTTTACTTCACGATACGTTCTGACGTCTCCGCTATCATCTCTTAGACTCTCGTCTGCCCACTGAAGAGCGTAGAGGACTGGTCCTCCAAGGTCCTCAGAGGCGTAAACTGCCTCCAAGTCTTCAATGTCCTTCTGTATACTCGACCAAGTGGCAATTCTCCCGCCTCCACGTTTGACCTGAACGGCCGCAAGCAGAGGTACCGCTTTTGCCAAGCGCCCCCTCGGAGTACCCCATTGCGAACGGGCTCTCCTTGCATACGTTGGCTCCCACAGGACTAGGTCGATGCTCCGTCTCTTCACACACGGCCATTCCAGTCGAGCAAGGCATATGGGTGTCCGCCGCGCGTCCGAGTTAACCATATATGCCTGTCTCGTCCACACCATCAAGTATGCAGCCAGTTCAATTTCGTGGGAGAAATTGAAGGCATTAGCTCCTTGGAACTCAGCACTAAGCCGCCTGATACTGTTTTCAAGCGCATGTAGCGCCTCCAAAGACTGAGAATCTCGATTTGGGTACCGTTGAGACATCTTGACACATTCCTATTGCGATATTCTACTGTGGTATGTATAGTAGTGCAAGAATTGTAAGGAGGACAGGCTGCCCTAAGAGTAGAAAAAATGTGTGGGATGAAGTTGTTACCGTGTTTGATGAAGCTGAAAAATATGCGCAAGATGATTGATTGGCCCAAAGTGGTAACTTTGGGAGTTGCTAAAGACGAGGGCCTTCGAGATGATGAGATTGTGGCGTTTCTCGATGAAGCTGATGCACAGAGGTATTCGCTTAGCCAAACCATTCTGACCGAGGAATTAGCCCTGTTCAGAGAAGCAATGTGGCTGCAGACCACAGCCTTGTCATTTGCAGCCGACAACTCAAGCCAATGGAGTGCACAGGATAGAGCTGAAGTTGCGTTGATGGCTAGGGTGTGTAACCTCCTCCGAGCTAAATCCAAACTGCTCCTCTTTGGTTATCGGGGCGAATGTTTTCCGATAGACCGGGCAATTCATGAATGTTCTACGAGAGTCTTGCTTTTTCACTGGTACCCCGCGGAAGCCGATAGATTCCTCGAAGGTAAGTACAGAAAGCAAGAATATGTGGACAAGAAGCTCGCGGCAAAACTGACAAATGGTGTGCAAAATGATACGGAGAGAGAACTGCGTGAATTATACACTTTTGAAACACGGAGGGCGCATCCTTATCCAGAATCTGTGGAATTGCAGACTTTTGGTACGGAAAGGGATATTGGCTCGCATGCTGTGTTAGGAGGTGTTGGAACTAAAGAACTGATTCGACTTATTTTTATAGACTTGCTTCATGGGTGCTTGGTTGCCGCAAAAATTCTCGGAGTGATAGGACTCCATAAGGCTACAGCTGACTGGTCTGACAGATATGCTATCTACGAGGTCAGAGTTCTAAGACTCACGGCAAAGTATAAGAAATACTTCGTTGAGCGAGATGTTCATTGAATATATCCCTAAAACATGTGGTGTTGCCATCTTAGCGGCTATGCTAAGCTTATGTATCGGCGTCACAAAGTGGAGGGAACACTTTTCGTGGTTAGAGAAAAGTTGTGAGGACTGTCAGGGTGACTTTCCTGAAATTAAGTTTGCCTGCAATTTATCTCATGCTGGGGTAAGTCCGATCATGCACTCAGGCTGGCAGGGACCCTGCCACGCAGCTGGCCTCTGTAGCCCAATTTGTTTTGGGTACGTAGCGACCAAGCAACCTTAGCAATTGGTTTGTCTTTTCCTTCATAGGCCTTCCTCCTTTCTCTAGGCCAGCAAGAACTGATAGATTCAGACCAGCCAATCGCAACAGTGCGATTTGAAGGAGGGCTACGAGGCCGACAAACGCCCAAGGAATCGAACCTTGCGCCACCAGCCCTATCAGCCTGAAGGCACGATCAATTCGCTTCAGACCCAGCTAACATAACGGCTCACAGAAAAACTGAGAATTCTTACGTAGGTGTAGCTGACTCGTACCCAGCAAACAGCCTACTTCTTGCGATATTCTACTGTGATTGGTATACTCCTGCTGCAAGTCAATGTCAAGGCATTGTAGGATGTAGTCTCTCGAAGGAGGTTGCCAATGGTCATAAGAAAGCGATGGAGTAAGTTCACCTAGGAGAACGTTGATAGAGTTCCCGAAGAACCAGGTGCCTATCAACTTAGATATGCATACGGGTGGAAGAAGACTGCCTACATTGGCTCAAGTACCAATCTACGCAGAAGACTACAGCAACATTTGTCAAATCCAGACAAGGCTTCAGCAGCAATCGCTCAGGCTACTACACACCATTGTTACAACAGGCTAACCTTGAGTCACACACCTACTCAGGACTCAGGGGTTCTAAACACTGTTCCCAAAACTGTTCGCGTCTCACGTTTCCTAGCGCGTCGCATTTGATTGCGAGACGTTCGGCAACACGGCTGAAACTGTGCAACTCATTGGCGTCGATGCCAAATGTGCGTACTACTAGTTCCCCGTAGTTACGTATTTCTGTCACCTTCTTCCACAAGTCAAACATCATCTTAGCTTTCGCTTTTATCTTGTACACCTCTATACCCTTCACTCCCGCCTGGAGCAACGCGCTCAGATTAAGGGCTGCAGTAGCTTGAGGATCAACTGACAGACTGCCAGCTTTCATCTCACAGGCTGCATTCCAGATTTCGAACATGAGCTTTGAATCACTTCGTTTTCGAGTCGTACGTTCGAGTTGTTTTGTGACATCGCTCACAGCATCTTTGTAGGCTTGAAATAGCTCACGTATAGGTAGATTACCCGGATTAGCTATCAGGTTCTGGTAGTTCAGGTACTTTTTTCTGAATCCCTGGAACTCCTCCCGGAGACTAATTGCCTCGTCAAAGAAACGCTTGGCATCGCCTTCGCAGCGCTCAAGGATCACTGCAGGAATTGGAGGTATGTACATAGGAATAGGACAACCAACCCCCCTTAGTTCACACACTCGCGATCTTAGAGAAGAGTCGACCTTAGAGTATAGCCGTTGCATCATTGATTGCACGGGTGTCGATATTGCGGCGTGTGTAAGTACTTGGAATACTGGCCATGCCAGATGGTCGATTCCGTTCTTAGTTGTCCATGTGGAGCGTTCAAAAGATGCCTGAAGCGTGAAATCCGCGCCTGGCCAACCCCATCTTGCTAACTTATCCATGTCATCCTCAATAACCGTCCAGACTTGCTGGCAGTACTCACTGGTCACACTCTGTTTGTAGTCTTGTATGTAGTCCGTGCGGTATATGATACCTTTTTTGGCTAACTCTAAGATGGGTTCCCAGCTTGGTATTTGTTGTGCATCATCACCTAAGTGTTCACTCAACAATCTCTCATTTAACACGACTGCCTCAGCCAGTGAGAACAGTGCTAAAATGTCTAGGAAGCTAAACCACCCTTTGGATTCCATATTCTCTGCCTTGTAATAACTCCAGTGGGATAACGCAGACAACATGAAATCGGTATCCAAAAGCACGTCACCTGCTCTAGGCGTTTGGGGTTCAAACACTCTCAGTACCTCCTGAACGAGTGGTCCTATGAGAATCGGACCAAGACCATATCATGTTATAGACATATTTCCACTGAAGTCAAGTGGAAAAAGGTACAGGTTCAATATCCTACGCCTGTCACTTACAAGAACATCCAATAGCCCCCTTGAAAAGCTCGAGGCTCAGCAATGGCAATCACCAATGCCGGACAGCCCCACCACTAGGCCAAAGATAGGCACTGACTGTCTCTATCAACCTCTCCGGCATCACCACTCCTCGCTGGAAAAGCACGATCGCAGAGTCAATGACAGCCTCAGTGCGTCGAGAGACAGGCGTGGCCATTTGTGCGCCTCGGCCCAGAATGTTGTCCAGCTCCCAGGAATGCGGGTTGGGGGGAATCCGGTTCAGATTAGTTATCGTCCAGGCTCGTGATAGCTTGTGTGATAGCTTTATATACTCCTTTTACAAAATGAATACATGGGCTTCTTTGACATATTTAGAAGAAAAGAAGAAGTAGCACCAAAAGAGAAAGCCCCTTCATATCCCCAAAGAAAAGAGGAAGATAGAACCCAGGCTATGCTTAAAGATATTGCTACAAAGCTAAAAGCCCATGATCGCTATGTTAAGGAGAATGTGCCCAGAGGCAATCTTTGGCTGTGAGAATTACATACAACATATTATTTCAGGTGGCTAAACAGTCAGCCATATGGTGCCATCCACCCAACATTCCTCGGAAATGTATGCTGTGCTTCCTGAATCCCAAGCGTCCTGAGCCAGACGAGGCCTCGCTTTCGCCGCGGGCCGAACCGCTTAGAATTAAACGCTCAGGTCAACAAACAGATGGAAGACTTCCACTGATTTGCTGGCGTCTTGAGGGTGGGCATGCCTACTGGTGAAGCGTGTATCGGACTGTCCCTGCAATGTCCCGGCTGTGAATGATAAATGTTCGGTTACCGCTCTCTTGCCCTCCGAGAAAGCAGCAGTCATGTCCTTCAGCTTGCAGAAATGGAGAAGCACGCTGTAGTTCTGGCGCCATGTAAGGTAATTGAACAGCTGTTCCACCGCATCCTTGTATGCCTTGGCTCCCGACCAAAACTTGCACTCACATATCAGCACATGCCCGGAATCCACTCGCAAGGAGATATCTGTTTTCCCCAGCTTACTAAAAGTCTCGCCAGTGGTGCTTCCTGGATAGTTGGCATTCATCATTCCGACTAGGAGATCTCGCAATTCCTCCTCGTCCATCTTCTGGTAGGTTCTAGGTGCAACCTCAAACTGCTGGGTGTACTGTTCAATGAAGTCTACGAGCGATACCACGTCACTTCGGTTCAGGGCAGACTCAGCCTTACTCGTCGCCTTTGGTTTTTCCATAACTGTACGTAGCTGTCGGGGTTTGATCTCTATCGGCTTGATCTTGGCATTGGGGTCTTGATGCAAGGGGATATTCAGCTTCTGCAGCAGCGCCTCGGTGGTGTTTTGCTTCTCTTCCAATCGCTTCCGTTTTGCTTCCCAGACTGGTCGAATCCGGTCTTGTAACTGCCTATTTCCAGCCTCGATCTCTTTGTTTCGATTCCCGAGCCAGAAGCGAACCGCCTCAATTCCTTTTTGGACTCCTTGTTCAGTCGCTTCTACCTCGTGGATAAGGACATCGCCTTCGAATCTCCATTCCGGCTCTGCCCCCCACGTCGTTGAGGGACCAAACTTAAAATAGTCGGCCCTCTGCGGATGAGGTGGAATAGGAATGCGGAGGCGAATTCGTTGCTCTTCAACCTGGTAGGTTCGGCCGTCGTGGAATTCATCTCTACGTTGGCGTTTGGTAGAGAAAGGTTCCACTGTCATCTGAGACTCATCCCATAACAGTGGCTCCCATTTGGCTTCATCCACCAGAAAGTTCAAGTACTCGTCAAAGTCCACCTGTAGGAGGTAGTTGGAATCCTCCTTGTCCAGCCTTTCACGAGTAATACGGTCTATCTGCTGGTAGTAAGCCTGAAATGTCGGCCCGGTCCACATCATCATTCACGAACTATCGGTCTTATTAAAGGATACTATGGGATGCCGATTCATTCAAGTAGCTCCTGATTTATATTTGGGTTACCTAGAAACAAAACGACAAAGACCAGAAGTTGAACGGCTTGTTAGACAGTAAACGTGGGATTGGTGCATGTGACAGTTGTATGCGCCGTACCTAACCAGTCTTCCCGACAGCCGATATGGGGTTTCAGAAAGTCCCATCGGTTGCACAAATACTCATATTGTTAGGCGTCCGCGCACCTCTGGCAAAAGCAAAACCACTCAGTAGTGTTCCCCCACGGTGGACATCGCGCCAGACGCTTATCGCTTCTACAGGGCTTCGCTAGCTACTGGAAGTGTGCTAATATAATCTGGGGTGAAATGGCCATGGCAGTGAAGGGATGCCCCATTAACTTCCAAGGTCGCTGTAGGCACTGTCCCCTTGCGTTCGATGTAAGAGTAGAGAAATGCAAGTGGTATAGAGAGCTCAGAAAGAGGTTCACAGTTCTCAAGCCACAGGGCTGGCGATCTGACTTCTTTCATCTTCCGTCTCAAAGTCCATAAGGTCCATCCGATCGGCCCTCAGCATTGCACTTTGGGGCGTTTTGTTGCTCCTGCTATTTTGCCCAGCTCTGCTCGAAAACGGAGGTTCCTGAAGTAGAGTCCTCCTGATTCTCCCCGAGTTAAGGTGGCGATATCGCGTTTTTGGCCCTCTGCAGATACAAAACATCGACTCCTTAACTTCTGATCAAGGTGGCGTCTGTTCGAGGCGCCAGACTGAATCCGGACTGAATTAGATAACCTACAACACACCCCAGTTCGGCCAGACTGTTGACGACAGTGGTTGCGACACTTTTCCAGAGGATACTCCTTGAGCGCAGACATTTCGGTAGCTCTTTGCGGTTTCCGACTTGGAAATACCCTTCCAATCGGTAGCCAGGGATACCAGTACAACGTCTTGACAAATGCCAGGAGTTTTGGTAGTTTTCGGTAGCAGTTTGTCATAGAAAGTAGTCAAATGTCGTCTTCGATCCTGAGTGAAGAGTTCATAGTAGGATTCCTTGAAAGCTATCCAGCCGCTCTCAGCGTGTTTGAATTGGATGGAACAATCGTATTTGCCAATGAACGGTGTTGCAACTATGTTAACAAATCAAAGGCAGAACTTATCGGCATGCATGTTCAGGATTTCGTAGCAGATACAGCGATAGCAGCTCGTATCATCTCAAAGGTCATATCAAGAGGATATGTGGAAGATGAGGTGGGAGTTGTACAGAGCGACGGCACTGTCGTTGATGTTCGCCTTACTGCTGTGCTTGTCAGAGACCGGGCAGGCAAGCCTATGGTGGTTGTGGGAATGGTGCGTGGGGTGAAGAGCGCGTTGGAGAGGACTGGCGACATAACACAAGTCATGCAACGCATACTTGACCAATTCCCAGAAGCAAGTATGTTAACGGTCGAAGAGGTAGCCAATGAGTTGAGGATGAGTAAAGAGACCGTGCGCCGCTGGGTTAGGAGCGGGCGTCTGCCCAGCGTTAAGCTACCTCATATCCGCATACCTAGTGAGGTCGTAAAAGATCTGATACGCACAAATCTTGAGTAGTTAGAGGAACAATAGGCAGCGATATAGCTCTGGAACCACTGCGGGTGAAATACTTCAGCAACAAAACCGAAGTAAAGCATCATTAAATCCCGCGATCATCAGGGCTTCTTTTCCGCAACTGGTTAGCTGGCCTAACTAATAACATCCTTGGAGGCAACTATAGATGGCAGCGGCTCTCGAGGGAATAAGAGTGCTCGATATGGCTTGGCTAGGGCCTGGCACATTTTGCTCCGTTCTTCTTGGAGATCTGGGCGCTGAGGTGATAAAGGTGTACGAGGCTCGACCTGAACGGCGCGGTGGTCCTGTCTTGTTTCTGTTTGCGGACTCACCTAACTTCCCAGGGTGGCGGAACTGCAAGACCATGGGTCTTAATCTCAAGGCCCAAGAGGGACTTGACATATTCTATGAATTGGCCAGAACTGCTGATGTTATAACAGAGGGTTTTAGGCCTGGTGTCGTTAAACGTTTAGGTGTCGATTATGAGACTATCAGAAAGATCAACCCCAGAATAGTATATGCCTCGCTGACAGCATACGGGCAAGATGGGCCGTACCGTGACGTTGCGGGACATGACATCAACTGCATTTCTGTGGGCGGGCTTCTGGGCACGATTAGGCAGCCTGGTGGTCATCCCGTTGTTCCTCGTCTGCCCTTGGCCGACTTCGCCGCTGGTGGAATGAGTGCTGTCATCGGTATCCTGGCTGCCCTGATGGCCCGGGACAAGATCGGCAAAGGGCAATTCGTGGACGTGTCCATGACAGACGCCATAGTAGAATTGATGATGGCGCTGCTACTTCCTGCCCTCGTCGGTGGGGTTACTGAAAAAGGCGAGTCGACATCCATGGGGGAACGGCCACGACCATTCTACGATGTATACGAGACGAAGGATGGCGGGTATATCAGCATCGCTAGTGTCGAGCCTTGGTTCTATGCCAACCTGTGTCAACTTCTTGGCCGCGAAGACTTCATTCATCATCAATATGCGGAAGGCGAAAAACGGGAGGAGATTCACCAGTATTTCAAGGAGGCCTTCTTGACCAAAACTCGGGACGAGTGGGTCGAAATCCTACGGCGCAAGGATACCTGTGTCGCCCCGGTCTACGCTCTTGAGGAGGTGATCTCTGATCCTCACTTGCTTGCTCGCGAGATGATTGTCGAATTGGATCATCCAACCCTCGGACGCGCTAAGCAAATTGGCTCGATGATCAAGCTTTCAGAGTCGCCGCTTCAGGCTAGAAATTGGAGCCAGAGATTCGGCCAGCACACTGAGGAGATCCTGCTCGAGCTTGGCTACGACCAAGTGCGCATTAATCAGCTACGTGAGGCGGAAGTGATAGGGTAGGTTACCTTATCGGGCCTCTTCGCGCAACTCATAGCTTAATGCGTTGACTGAAAAGGAGGGGAAAACAAGAATAGTCAAATTTGATCTACATCGGACTCAAGAGGAGAAATCCAGAGGCAATTATGCGCATATAAGGAGGGAACAATGTCTGAATCAAAAACTGAATTAAATGATTATAGCGGTCCGTATAAACACGATCTAGTATTTGAGGATCTTTCTAAGGAATTCCTCATCAAGCTGATGCTACAATGGCGCCGGCAATACCTTCGCCTCGCTGGCTACTGGTACGAGGGAATCCAGAAGAGGGTTGGCCTTAAGACAGCTGACGAAATCCAACTCGAAGTCTGGACAAGAATAGGTGATAGACAACTTAAGAAGTACCTCCCGATTTCGGGTATCCAGCTGAATACCTGCCTTGATTCTCTTAAGCTTATGCAACTGGCGCCGGACAGCTGGACGGGTACAGATCTGTTTGATGGTTCTGTTGAGATCATCAACGAGAATCATCTCATACTGACTTGCACCCATTGCGTTGTGCTCGAATTCTTCGAGAGGACCAACCAACCGGAAAGAATACCGGCCCATTGTCAAGTACTGGAGAAGGCGGCCACGGAAACTTATCTTTGTAACCCCAAGATAAAGGTAACAGGTCTAAAGCTGCCACCTCGAGAGGGTCCGGACGATATCTGCTGTCAGTGGGAGTATAAAATAGAGGAATAAGGTCTTTGACCCATTGGGCGTGCACGTCAAGGGTGGGCATCTGCGATAGCGCGCCGATCGTGCCACGAAAAGGTGATTTGGGGCAATTTCAGACTTAGCTCCCAGCGTCGCGCTATCAGTTGCTCGCCGCCTCCCCAAAATGGAAATGTAGCACCTATCTCTCAGGGTAGAAACTCGAGGGATTCAGTCAATAATAACGGTTCGCAGGTGGGGGTCGGGGAAATCTTCGCAAAGCAGAAGGAAAACTGTCTCGATGCCTACTCGTCGCTTGAGAAGACGGTCAGAGTGTTGGCTGATCCGGTTGAGTGCAGCAAGTATTTGGGCATAGCAGATGGAAGCGCCTTCGGAAAAGGCCGTCATGAGAAGGAGCAGGTAAAATAAGCAGGGCTATGGTGTGAGAACGTATCGCTCCAAAGCTGTTGAGGGGGATTAAGGAATGGACTTAAAGAACAGGATGGCCCTCATTACCGGGGCTGGGACGGGTATCGGCAGGGCCACCGCTATCGAGCTAGCGAGATATGGCTGCACCATCATATTGGTGGATATAAGGGAAGATAAGCTGGCGGAAGTTCTTAAAGAAGTCCGCAATTATGCCCCGGATTCAACCACGGAGGTCTGCGATGTGAGCGATGAGTCGCGGGTCAAGCAGATGATCCAGGCATCGCACCAGCGCCACGGAAGTATTGATATCCTGGTCAACAATGCCGGCATAATAATCGTAAAATTATTCGATGAATTACCCGAAGACGAATTTAACAGACAGATGGCTGTCAACTTCTACGGAACGTTATACCTTACTCGTGCTGTTGTTCCAATCATGAAAGAGCAGGGCAGAGGCGCCATTATAAATCTATCCTCGCCTATGGCAAAACTGATTACGCCCGGGGCAACCGCGTACATAGTAAGCAAGGCCGCTATCTACGCCCTCTCTGAGGCACTGTACTATGAGCTGAAGGACAGGGGCATACACGTTGGGGTGGTTTTGCCTGGAGGCACACGCTCGGAGTTCTTCGATAACGCTGTCTTCGACAGATTGGGAGAGTACTATCGCAGCCACGGCAAAATGCCGCCGGCAAAGACTGCCAGAAGCATCAGGAAAGCTATAGAGAAAGAGCGGTTCGAGACGGTTACGCAGGCCAGCGACAGGGTTTACATCGGAATTCGCAATGCCTTCCCCAGGCTGTTCCGGAGTTTCGCCATGCGCAAGCTGCGCCCCTATTTTCGCTCCTATTAACGATAGTCGGGGGAGAACATATATACTCATCCAATTGGTTGGGGAAGCCGCTCTCTCAGGAGAAGGAGTATGAAGACCTAACGTATGAACTGACTGAAAAATGGGGTGAGGAAATTCAGGGTGAGTAGATAAGGGAGGTGTCGCGTGGCTATAAATAAAGTAATGACTAGCTTCGATGAGGCGGTGACTGACATCCCTGACGGAGCTTCTATCGCCATAGAGGGTTGGGGCTTCCCAGCCACTCCTCAGAACCTGATCGCTGCCATCAAGAGGAAGGGCGTAAAGGATCTCACCGTTATCGCTCACGTGTTCATACCCCTGGTTTGGAGCGAGGAGGAGGGTACCATGCCCTCAGTCTTGCTTCCTCAGATGAAGAAGCTGATAGCCGCCGTTGTAGGTATCCAGCGCCTGGGTGCAGGTGCCTTTGTGAAAGAATACATGGAAACGGGGTTAGAGGTGGAGTTCACTGGGTTTGGCACCATGGCTTCGAGGCTCTATGCCGGTGCCGCCAGCTTGGGTGGGATCTATGACCCTGTTGGTGTGGGAACCATTCTGGAGGAAGGGAAGGAGAAGAAGGTTATCGATGGCAAGGAGTACATCCTCCAGAAGTCGATAAGGCCCGACTACGCGTTCGTTGTAGCTCACAAAGCGGACAGGCTTGGCAATCTTGTCTACAAGGGATATAGAGCGAGTGGACCACTAATGGCGATGGCGGCCAAGGTGACCATCGTTGAGGTCGACAAGCTAGTGGAGGTGGGTGAAATCGATCCCGAGCACGTGGTGACCCCGGGTATATTTGTTGACCGCATTATAGAGATCCCCGAATGGGGCCTGGGCACTCCCCAGAAAGGGAAGGCATTGATAAATAAGTTGGGTGAAATCGACTTCGTGCGTACAATGTTGTTCGGCAGTGATGATCGATCGGAGCCTTAATCCGATGGAGGTATGGAAGATGAAGCAACGACTTGATAGGGATACCATTGCGATGAGGGCGGCGAAGGAACTCAAGGCTGGTGACTGCGTCAATCTTGGGTTCGGGCTTCCAACTCTGTGCGCGCTCTATGTGCCCGAGGGCATCAGGTTTCAAACGGAGAGCGGTATTCTAGGGTACGGACCTCTGGTATTGGCGAACGAGATCGAAAAGGCAGATTGGCGTTACATCGACGCCAGCGGGCGGTTTTGCACCCCGGCGCCTGGCATGGCTGTCTTTGATGTGCTCGTCTCCTTTGCCATGATAAGGAGCGGGCGGATGATAAGTATCATGGGGGGCTTTCAGGTTTCGGAGAAGGGAGACCTGGCCAACTGGAACACCGGCGACGATGCCCTCGGCGGCACCATAGGTGGCGCAATGGATTTGGCTGTGGGGGCGAAAAAGGTGATCATCACCATGGAGCATAATACGAAGGATGGCGGTTATCGGATCGTAAAGAAGTGCACATATCCCCTTACAGCAAGAGAGAGTGCAGATCTAATCATAACCGACCTGGCTGTGGTCGAGGTTACGCCGGAGGGGCTTTTACTGAAGGAGGTAGCTCCGGGTTGGACAACGCAAGAAGTGCAAGCATTGACCGAGCCCAAGCTCAGTATTGCTCCAGACTTGAAAGAGATCGAGCTATAGGATTTAATGGTGCCTGACCGCTTGTCAGAGTTGCAGTCACGTTAAGAAGCCCTTTTCGAGCGTCCCCTTAGTTTAGTGCAATCCAAGCTACACTAGGTATTCCCGTTTGGGAGCGACCTTTGGTCGGTTCTGGCTATAAGTGAACGATTGTCCATATTGTGCAATTCAGGGCAATTGTTGACATTCTGATGGTGATGGCTGCACGAACCCAATCACCGCTTGCCCAAAATGAAGTCTTTCTCGAGCACCGTAACGCTCCAGAAGCACTTCCTTTTTGGGACACTGCTCCACATAGGAAGGTTGTCCGAGGCTGTATTGCTCCTCAGTTGACAAATGCCCATGCGAGTAGTATAAGATATCCTCGAAGTTCTTTAACGACCTACCCTGATTTCATATCCCTATTTCTGCTCTGCTCCCGCTGAGGGGCAGACCTCTGTAGCAGGCACGGGCGCAGTCGGTTTGGGAAACCGCACTTGTCCTTGCGAATAGTGTGACACCCATAGCATGGCTTGGCAACTCCTTTGAGAAGACCAAACAAGCAAACTTTTTACTCATGAGGGGAGGGGAGATGAGGAACACGGGGATTGATATTGTGGGTGATGTCTGGTGGGGTACACACTTGTGTCACTTTTACCGGAAGAAGGAAGACTTGACCGAAATTCTGATACCCTACTTCACCGTAGGATTGGAAAATAACGAATTGTGCCTGTGGATTACTTCAGACCCTTTAGGAGCGGAAGATGCAAAGGCAACTTTAAGAAAGGCGCTCGGGAATTTGGATGATTACGTTGATAAGGGTCAGATAGAGATACTCGACGCCAATGAGTGGTACACGAAATCGGGGAGATTCGAGCCAGACAGGGTCTTGCATGGTTGGGTCAACAAAGAGAATGAAGCTGTGAAAAGAGGGTTTGACGGGCTTCGAGCTGCCGGGAATCTCTCTTGGCTTGAAAAACGGGATTGGAGAGAATTCGCTGATTACGAAGCAGCGGTAGACAAGGTCATTGGGGACTATCGGATGATTGCCATTTGTTCCTATTGTATTGATAGGTGCGTGGCATCGGATGTGATAGACGTGGTGGACAACCACCGGTTTGCCCTCATTCGCCGGGAAGGAGAATGGACGATTATTGAAAGTGGACAGCGCAGGCGGGCGGAGGAAGAGTTGAAGATAAAGGATAAGGCCATAGCGGCATCCATCAACGCAATCGCGCTCTGCGATCTCGAAGGGAATGTGACATACGTGAACAGCTCTTATCTGAAACTGTGGGGCTATGATGATGAAAAAGAGGTTTTGGGAAGACCCATCACAGCATTCTGGAAGGTAGAAAAGGAAGGTTTACTGCTATTAGGAGCGTTGCGTGAAACGCACGGTTGGACAGGTGAACTGGCCGCCAAGAGAAAGGATGGCGCGACTTTCGACGTCTATCTGGTGGCAAGCATGGTCGAAGACGATTTCGGCACCCCCATTTGCTTTATGGCCGATTTCGTCGACATCACCGAGCGTAAGAAGGCAGAGGAGAAGCTACAAAGGCTCTACCAAAAGGAAAGAGATTTGCGCCGGCAGTTGGAAGGTGAAATAGAGAAGAGGATAGAATTCACCAGAGCGCTGGCGCACGAGCTGAAGACACCCCTCACTCCAGTAGTGATGTCAAGTCAGTTACTGACTTCTGAACTCAAAGATGAGACTTTGCTGAGAATAGCCAGAAACATCAGCCGAGGCGCCTCTAAACTGAACAGCAGGATCGATGAGCTTCTCGACCTGGCAAGGGGCGAGGTAGGCATGCTCCAGCTAAAGCCCGAACAGGTAGACGTGCTGAAACTGCTTCGAGAGGTGGTTCAGGATGTGGCTCCAGTGGCTTCGAGTCGTGGTCAATCCCTCGTGTTGAAGCTACCTCCCTCACTGCCCTCGGTGTGGTGTGATAGGGTCAGGTTGCAGCAGATTGTGCTGAATCTGCTCGACAATGCCTTCAAATTCACCCCTGCGGGAGGGAAGATCACTTTAAGAGCCAAGCAAGAGGATGGGAACCTGGTAGTGGAGGTTAAGGATACAGGTCCGGGGATAGCCGAGGAAGACCAGCGGCGGATATTCGAGCCCTACCACCGTAAGGAGAGTGATAGAGAGCGCTTGAGCGGACTTGGTCTGGGGCTAGCCCTGTGCAAGACGCTGGTGGAGCTTCATAGAGGGCGGATATGGGTAAGAAGCCGCATAGGCAAAGGGTCAACTTTCGGTTTCGCGTTACCCCTTGGAGTTCCCAATAGGTAGGAAATAGGTTCCTCTTTCACTCCTTGCCTCTCGCAGACCTTTAGCATCGCGTCAAAAAGATTCACCGAAAATCGCCTATCGCCATCACCTTCAAGAGACTTCCCCCTCCGCCTGTTCTGGCCATCTTTTTTTCTGCTTCATCTTGACTGTGCCGCCCATTGTGAGCCTTCCGAAACCAAGTCCTTTTGGAGCACTCGACACCCTACACCTTGGCCTTTTTTGTGTTGAGTTCAATGTCCGGTATTCTAATTGCACAAGTGTAGGGCTTGTTGCGGCTACGCCATCCTCATGGCATGGACACAATACACAACAATTAGTACCATTTGAGCTTGTTCCAGCAGGGTGCAACAGAAAGAGCGATTCTTAACCTTGAATAGTGCAACGACAGAATTGGCATATACGGATGGTTGCCATCCATCAAGAGACATGCCCTAGATGTTACGCTGAAGCCCTGTAGTCAAAATCTGAGGGGTTTCTCGGCTTAGTCAACATTAGAGTGTTGTTCTGGTTCAGTTCAATCTTAGTTGATTTCCAATCTCTCTTATCACGTAATTCTTGTTTAAATAATGCGCCGAATCTGACTACGCTTGGGGAGTTGCAGTATTTACAAATGGACATATTCTTTTACCCCATATATTTACTAATTGCCTTTGTAACATCCTCCTCCAACTTACCCATTACCTCTTTTTCTAACTGCGAATACCGTGTTATTTTTACCTCTACTCTGCTAGGCAACTGACGCCCCAAATGAGTTTTCCGCAAGTCATCCCATAGTATCACACTACTAAATCCATATAGATAGTTCTCATATCTTAATATGGGTTTAAGAATTCTCTCAGGAATACCAGTGCATTGCATCTCTAATTTTTTGTTTAGTGACTTATACTCTCTGTCATTGTCCATTGCTTGCCGCAAGCCGAAGCCCTCTGTTTCTAAAACACCACCTATATTACATATATAATTTTCGTACCTTCTGTCATAGGCAGAGCCAATGTATCTCATATGGAAGGTATTCACCCATTTTTCAAAGATTTTAGGTTGATTGGTTTCTAGCAGATAGTGGGTAACCTTTTTTACCCACCAGGGGAATGGGGTAATCTCCTCCATCTTTGCTTGTATCCGTTTAGCTATTTGTATATCCACGCCCTTTATAGCTTGCTTTGCTCTTATATCTCTAACTTTTTGGAACATAGCAGTTAATGTATCTGGGATTTGTCTTAAATCTACTCCTTTTTCTTTTATCAATAATTCCTTGTAAACACTTTGTCTACCAGATAGAAATATAATTGAACTGACGACAACGCCTACTAATCCAACGCCTACCAATATCCATCCTAGTGTGGGGTTTATGTACCCAGTCATAGCCAACCCGCCCCACAATATAGAAAAACAGGTGCTAAATATTCCAGAAGCGAACCCCGATTTAGCTTTGCGGTTTCGTAGTATTGCCCTGAACGATAACTTGCCCATACCCCTATTCTATCATCCCAAAATAGTGTAAACCACGAATTAACTGAACCGTTGTTCTTGACGGATACCTTGGGAGGATATGTTAAAATAAGTATAGTTCCCTTGTTCTGGAGGTTTGTAGGCAACGAACGAGGGGGGAGGCAAGCGGGTTGTCTACATCCCCGCTTGGCCCTTTGGGTAGCATAGTGGCAGAAGCCCTGGAATTAAAATCTGGGGCTTCTTTGCGCTGGCGACAGGATTTTTTTTCAATGCCTTTCTCCTCTTACCGATTGACTATCCTAATCCTCTTGACCCCGCCCCTGAATCCCAAGCTATAGTTCAACCTCTCCTTTAGGTATTCCAGCAACTCTTCTCTGGTGAAGTTACTAGCCCACTTTTCATCGAACTCGAGCGTCACCTTCAATGTAATTTGCTTGTTCTCCATCTCCTCCTCTCCAAATCCGCCTGGTTGGGCTTGGTCTTAGGCTTGCTCTTGTTAGCGTCCTCTTACCAATTGCCATGCTGCTCCTGCAATTAGAGTCGGTAGCCCGAGAAGTATAAAAGCGACACCGATACCTATGCACGCGTCCCACGCCACGCTAGCAGACCCAGGAAAATCCAGGGGGAAAGCACGACTACAGCCAGCGCACCCTAACGTTACTCCTATAAGAGCGATACTTTCCATGAAGTATCTTCAAACACGAGCCTCATCACATCAGTAGTTGTGGGGTCATCGGGCTGGAAGACGCCCTCTCCAACACAAGTAATTGTTACTTCCACTGTGCAGACATCATTAGTGAAGTGGGGGTCTCCAATGGCATTAACCTCAAACTTGAGTTGTAAGGTTTCGGATAAAGCTAAGGTTGCAAGCCAGTCTTCGGCCCCTTCAGCGAGCATCGCCTCGAAGTGCTCTTTATCCCGTGCATTTAAGGTATCATAGAACTCAACTATGGTAGCCTTTATTTCCGCTGCTTGGCTAGGCCTTGGCGTCGGCGTAGCGGTTAGGGTTGGTGTAGGAGTAGGAGTAGGAGTGGGTGTGGGAGTTAGTGTGGGGATAGGCGTCGCTGTTGGCGTAGGTGAAGGTGAAGGTGTTGGAGTAGGCGTCGGCGTGGGTGTAGGCGAGGGCGTTATCTCCTCCCCATCGCACCCAACAGCCCCAACGACAAGCGCCAGTATGAGCAATGAGATTAACACAATCGCCAGCTTCCTCATTCCGCCTCCTTCAGTCTCCGAATCCGCCTGGCTGGGCTTGGTCATCTGAAAACGCCACCTATAAGTCATCCACGTCGCAGCCCAAGGCTACCGCCAGAGGTTCATGCGTTTCCTTCACACGCTGCTGGAATGCAGTCCACTGCGCTGGCGACCACCCCGGAGGCGGTGGCACAGATGGGTGCCATAGCGCCCGAAGCGGGGAACCTTCGCCTGTCACAGCAGATCTTGATACTTCATTTGACTCAAACAACAGGATAAGGCTAACGAACCTCCAGAAGTGCGCGTGGTCCTTGTCCAATCTGTTATCTTCGAGCCTCTCATGAACAAGTTGCTCCGCTGACAACGAAGGGTTGTATTTGCTGCAAAGCCACGTTAGTCGAACGGCTGAATTCCTGGCTGCTTCATACCACTGAGGTTTCTTCTTCCATTCGCGATACACCCGCTTGAGTTCCACCGGTGTCTCACGCATGGCGCTTAGCACTTCCAGTCTTGCACCACGGTTCAGTTCTTCTGCTGCTCGTTTAGGTATCATCGCATAGCGAGAACACTGCGGGCATGCCAAGAAATAGTCTTTGCTGAACAGGCCAGTTGGAACCTCCCATAGATGAGACCGCACTTCGTTTCCACATTCGCATTCAATAGGCTCCCCAGCCTCACCAAAATCCCGAACCAACATCCAAACTCCCTCAAAGTTAACCCGTATTATTTCGTGCTTTCCTTTCATTTTCCGCTCCAAATCCGCCTGGCTGGGCTTGGCATCCGAAAACGGTTCTTTGCCCAGCGGAACTAGAGTTGCTTGTTCCAAAGAGGTAACTTCCCCTCTTTTGCGAAATACGCCTGTCGAAGCTGCTTTTCCTCTGAATCGTGGTCTGGTGCCTCCTTCCAGGCTACCTCTGTATCAGTTATGGTTCGTTCTTTGAAGAGCAAATGGTGAATTCGTTGGGTAGTCCCGCCCCCAACTCCACCAATGTAGTTGCCAAATAGTCTTCGACGCAAGTCCATCGTGCCGCCAATGTAAAGCACCTCTTTTGTGCTGCGCCGACGAAGGATGTACACAAAGCCATGTTGCCCTTGTCCTGGAACATCTTTTACGGCCAAGTCGTTCAAAGGATACCATCGCTCGCACTCTAGCAAATTCACCAGGCCTCCCTCAAGGAACCGTCATATCTCATTTTCTACTATCAGTTTGCACCGTCTTTTCGCCCCTCCAGGCAATCCTGGCCTGGCTTCCCTTCCCTCTTGCGGGGGCGTCATTCCGCAAACATCTTCGCTATGTTCTTGATGGCGTTGTTCATAGGACCGAAGTAGGCGCTCTTAGGCGTTACTCTAGCCCACGATTTCACGTGAAGAATTGGGACGACGGGGATATTTGAGTGATAGAACACATCGCCGCAGACATCCAAAAACGGTGCTTTGCCCGATTCCTTGTACGCTTTCCTCTGGCGGTGCTTCTTGTTTGGTTTTGCTTTCTCAAGGAAGACCTGGATGCGGAGGTCGGTATTTGGCACGAAATTGGTTCTTGCTAAATGGTAGAAAACTTGGAGAGACATTGGGAGAATCAGGCGAGGAGCGCCCTTCTTGATGGCGTAGTCAATATCCTTGATGCCTCGGTCAGCGACATCGTTCGGTATTAGGACGGTTTGCCCCTTTGGTGCGTGTTCAAGAAACTCGTTGCACAGATTGGTGAAGTACATCTCCGTGATGGGCAAACGCCATCCAATAAGAAGCATGATATATTCGATTGTTGAACGGGCCAGGCTGTATTTGGCCCGCTCAGGGCTGGCCTGCGGAGGAGGAGATTCTAGCAGGTCTAAGAAGAATACATGCTTGGTCTCGGTGTCACTTCGCTGAAGTCTGGGGTCATGGCCTATGATGAAGAGCTTTGCTCTGCTGGGGTCACCGTATGGCTTGCACTGACTCACTTCTGACATCCTGCAACTCAAACTCTTGCGATATTCTACTGCGATATGTATACTGGCGCAAGAAGTCTATGAAGGACTACCGTTAGGTATAATAGCCAAGATGGGAAGAAAACCAAGCTAGACTCTTTGTGGAGGTGAATGGATGGGTAAGTTTCCGTTCACGGCTGAGCTTAGGACTCGATTGCTAGATGACAAAAAAGATGACTATTGGTTTTTAGAGAATAGCAAATTCGAAAAGTTTGACACCGAAATACTGGGTCTCGGACCTCTTAACCAACCATCAGAACAGATAGAAGCGCTAGCTTGCAACTTTGACTTATCTGCATTTACCAGTTTTTGCAGCCAGGTTGACCCTCACCTAGCGATTCCCGAATTTCTTAGTGGCTTTCTACATTGGCTATTTATCGAAATAAGAAATGAAAGTGTGCAGGACAGCTACGAAGATGGTAAAAGGTTGTGGGCTACCCTCCCATTCCTGGCAAAGTTCCTGGGAGACGGCGTCTTATTTCTCTGGGATGCCCAGAATATGGAACTAATTGATATGTGCAACGTAATAGTCACGCTCAGGCATATTTGTAGGAACTATAGGGATAGCTTCTATCCGAAGATTCGGAGGCGTGTAGTTGACCCGCCACAAGTTCTTAGGTGCGGCATAGCACGCGGTCGAGTATGCTCAGTAGGAAATGGCGATGATTACGTTGGTCCCTGTATTAACATTGCATCAAGGTTACAAAAATTAAGTGACTTTACGTTCTGTTTTTCTAATAGAGGTTTACAAACAGAAGCAATGCTCGAGGAAGTTAGACGTGATTTCGTACTCAAAACTGTTTCACTGCGAGGCATCGGTGAAGCAGAGCTAGTATGGGTGCTTGAGGATGAATTCCGCGCTCTTCCACCAGAGAAGCAAGCACAATTCGGAGAAGCTTGATATTACGAGGATACCTCTCATACCAGCATGGTACTGCCTTCACCGTATCTTATAGTTCCTTTAGCCTCATATAGCCATTCCTGTCGAAACTCGAGAAAGCTCCTTGACCCGCGTGTCCTTGGTCAAATTGTCGTTCACCTAGATGCCCTCTGGGTTATCTCACCTGGACCCGTGAAGTGACAGCGGTTTTTTCGCTGATGCTGTCGAAATCACTGCACCACTTGAGGGGCTGGGCTGCGGTCCGACCCAAACCACGGGGCCACAGCACTAGACGCTCAGAATCGGCTCTGAGAGGCTCTCTGTCATGGAAACGGACACGGCCCTCCTCCACTATCCCATTCCCAGGGCTTACTTGCAATGTTTGGGGGGACGACACTAATTGTTGTTCTCTACGAACATTGCATTTTTGTCTGCAAGACTTGACAAGAGAACGGAAGTTCTGATATAATTATTAAAGAAGTTAGTGGAGAGGAGCTTTTTAAAAAAAAAGCTCTTCTCTTTTTGGCACGTGCCAAAGTCATTTCGGGCTAGCAGGGAGCTAAAAGAACCGCTTATATAGCGGCGCGCTAGAGGGGGGCTTCGGAAAGAAGACCCCCCTTTTTTTGTACTCTGAAAGTATAGAAAATGAGTCGGGACAGGCAACAACCGAAAAACTTGAAAGTCAATTTAATCTATAGGCCCAATGATGCGGATTGGAGCGGCCGTATTCGCAGGGTGCTGGAGATATTGCTGCGAAATCGAGCGCCAGCGGAGGAGATGTTCAATGGAGAAGCAAAGGACGGCGGCCCGAACGCGGGTAGGTAGCACCGCTGTCTCCAAGTGCCGACGGGAGGCTTATGCAGACATTGAACCCGCCCTGCTGGAGAGGTTCACCCAGGTGCCCAACCAGGTCTTATTCAGAACTGACCTATCACACGGAGCCAAGCTCGTGTGGATGGCCTTAGCGGCTCACCGTTGGGACGGGCGATCGCCGTATCCCAGCCAGGCCCGGCTGGCCAGACTGCTCGGGATGACGAGACAGACCATCAATGGATTGGTGAAAGAGCTAAAGCTGAAGGGGCTAGTCGAAGTTCGTGGGAGTAACTGCCGAAGGACGCGTGAGTATGTACTTCACCCGACTTGAGAGACGATGTCTCCAGAACTTGACTGAAGACGTCTTCGGCATCTGACAGATGGTGTCTTCTTTTGCTGACACAGAAGAAGATTAATTGATTGATAAAAAGAAAAGATAAAGATAATTGAAATAAGCACTAGCACTTAGCTTTTTTGTCTGGCTCAATCAATCAACAAAGGATTTCCGAGCGTGGAAGACCTCATCAGTGAAGCAGAAGAACTCTTGGGCTGGAGGAAGACGAAGACTATGCAACATCTGGCCATCAGCTTCCCTGAAAGGAGGGACTGGCGTTACGCCGTTCAGAAGCTGAGGGAGGCCAAATGGCGCTCCTTCCCCTACTTGGTGAAGTGCTTGGAGACCTCATGCAAGCGCCGAGGCGACAACCCACGGGTTGCTGCTCCGTACACCGCTTCAAGGGACCATTCGCCTGACTGCGTCTGCGAGAGATGTTGGGTCTTCAAGACTCGCCCTTGGCTGGGGCACTCCACAGGGTAGGAAGCCTAAGTAGCGAGCCTAAATATGAGAGGGTCTATGTCGGCTACCCCCGTTGGGGAGACAGGCGAACAACTAGAAAAGCAGGGTACGCACTCCAGTAGTTGTTACGAGCAGGAAATGTACCGTTCGTAATAGCCTCGGGACGTGCCTGCATCAGCCAGTGTTAGTGGCTGCGTTGGTGCCTAGAAGTGCAGCTAAAATGGCTACCACTAGGGTAGCAATTAGTAGCCAAATTGAGGTAGCTAGTAAGGTAGTAATCTGGGGTACTAACCATAGCTGACGTGGGGGTAGTTCTAAGGTAGTGAACGAGGTAGAAGCGAGGTATTGTAGTCAGCGCGGGTGGCAACTCAGAAAGAGCTTCCACACCTGCCAAGGAGCTATCTGAAAACAATAGGTCCGAGAATATGAAAATGGTCCGTGGCTGGTGAGCATGAGCAAGAAAGCCAAAGCGTTTGAGCTGTTTGGGCAGGGCAAAAGACCGAGTGACCAAGAGATAAAGGCGCTCGGACTTAGCCCGAAGACCAGATACAACTACTTCCAGGAGTGGAAGAAGTCCCCTGGTGGTGCGCAACCTGTCGGAACGGCAGTGGGTGAACCGTCAGTGCCTCTCAGCACACCTGGGGGTGTTGTCAGATTTGCCCCCGTGTCTTTCACCTGCCAATATACGCCAATTATGTATACTGCCCGACAAGCCGCTGTTGAGCAGTGGGGTTGGCCAGCGGATTTGTCACTTGAGGATTTCTTGGATACTTGCCTATATCATGTATTCAAAGACAGGGGGATAATTCTTGAAGGATATATTGTTGAGGAGGAAGTTGAAAAACAGCAATGAGCATGATGAGGGTCCTCGCACCGAAATGGTCCGTATGGGGTGGCCATGAGTAAGAAACAGAAAGCCTTTGTGCTGTTCGACCAAGGCAAGAGACCGAGCGATGAAGAGGTAAAGGCCCTTGGGCTTTGCCCCAAGACAACCTACAACTATTATCAACTTTGGAAGCATTCCTCTGGTGCACTGCCCTGTGCAATGCCAGGGTCTAAGCCTTCGACTGTGGTCGCCTATCCGAGCACTGAGGCTGTTTCTCAGGCCGTGTTTCTGAAGTTAGTCCCGCAGACTCTGTCGATGCCTCTAACTCCGAATATGTTTATGAGCTATCTCTGTGCTTTGAAGAATGGATTTAAGAGAGACCTTGGTGCATGGATTGACTTGGCATGTGCCGATTTCTGGAAAGGCAGGGGCATTGATTTCTATCACGAGGTTTCGGGCGTCAAGTCCCCAGAATGAGGTGACTCGATAATGGATGACACGCCAATTGACAGGAAAGTCGGGAAGCAGGGAGAAGGCATCTCCGATATTCTAGGAGGCGGTTCAAGGCTGGATACCCACGAAGCGAACCACTCAGCCCAAATGGAGGCTAACAAGAAGCCTTGCGTAGCCAGAGCCCTGCATGACCTCTTCTTGGAGAAGGGAGAACTCTGCCCCGCTGAGGCAAGGAGGCTGCTAAAGGCAGCGGGGCGGAAGACGACCTATGTGGCTGTCCAGCGGCTGTTCTATGACCTGAGACAGATTGGGCTCATCGAGTTCACCCACTCTGAGCCAGGGAAGGCACCTATAGACAAGCGATACTACCACATCCTTCCTGGCAAGGAGGATGACCCTCGCTGGGATACGTATCCTCACTATGAGCTATACCCGTCGGCCAAGTTAGGCGGTCTCAAATACGAGCCAGGGACCAGCAAGGGGAGGGCGAAGAAATATGCCAAAGGAGATTAGCTACCTTACTCCAGAGCAGGTGAACAAACTAGAGGCTTGCTGCTCAAGCGCAGAGGATGCCTTGTTGGTAAGGCTGCTATTCCAGACTGGAGCCAGGATAAGCGAGGTACTGGCACTCAGACCCACCGACATAGACTATCAACATCAAAGGCTAGAACTGCCTGCGCTCAAGAGAAAAGACATTACTACCAAGCTCGTCGTAGTGGATCCTAATACCCTTAATAGGCTGAAGAGCTTCTGTAAGGGGAAATCAGCCGGTAAAAGGTTATTCTCTATGTCCAGGCAGCAAGCCTACTATAAGGTGCGAATGGCAGCCAAGAAAGCAGGACTAGGCAAAGTTCACCCTCATACCCTGCGAGATAGCCTGGCGGTGAGCTGGGCACTAGGCGGGGGCAACCTTAACCTGCTCCAAAGGCAGCTTGGACACCGCTCCTTTGCGACAACGGTAGATAGATACCTTGTTTTCTCCTCAGAGGACATCAGAAAGGAATACAACAGGGTAATTGCGAAATCCAAATGATATGACCACTAGCATGGAACCGAGGAGATAGATGCTATTCGACAATAAGAACGACAAAATAGCTACTTTGGCTTCAGTATGCCCATAATGACAAGCTAGGACCAGAGGGAGCTAGGATGTTAGGCAGTCGGGTTGTCTGAAAGGATTTGTGCCGATGAGAGGTCCTGAGATGGCGTTTGACTCATTCTTTGATGGGGTATACATTGGGGCCCGTACCCCGTGGCAAGTGGAACAAACTTGAGGAGGCGGAAATGAAAGCTGCACTGTATGCCAGGGTTAGTACCGAAGACCAAGCAAGGGAAGAGAAGGTAAGCCTAGACACTCAGATTAGCGACATCGAGGAATTCTGCAAAGCCAAGGGCTATGAGCTTGTGAAGCGGTATATTGATGTTCAGTCTGGTTCAGACACCATGAAGAACAGGCACGACTTCGAGAAGATGCTGGCTGATGCTGAGAAGGGCTTGTTCAACGTGATAGTAGCCTGGCAACCCGATAGGCTGTTCCGCAGTATGTACCCAGCAGCAAGACTAAAGAAAATGATAGACCAGACGGATATTGAAATAGAAGCAGTGAAGCAGCCCCTTGACAAGAGACTACTGGGGATTTGGGCTTGGGTTGCCGAGATGGAAATTGAGAACTTCAAAGAGCGTTCTATGATGGGGAAACGAGGGGTTGCTCGTAAAGGTCTTGTCGTAACTCGGCAAGCCCCTTACGGGTATTATGTCGATGAGCACAGGCATCCTCAAATACTCGAAGAAGAAGCCTATGTCGTGCGGCGCATCTTCCGAGAGTATGCTATAGAGAACAAGCCCGTCCAGTCGATAGCCGACGACCTCAATACCGAGAGAGTGCGTACCAGAACCGACGCCCAGTTCGGTTGGTCAGCAGCATATATCCACAGGATGCTAAAGGACGAGGTCTACATCGGGCGGGGCACATACGGAAGACACCGCCACACCTACAATAGGCGCACGAAGCAGCCTGAAGAAAGCCAGATAGTGATACCCTTCCCCCCTGTAATTGACAAGGGGACATTCCAACTGGCGCAGGAGAGGAAAGCTCACACCACAAACACGAGAAGACGCCACTACCACGTACTCTACCTGCTACGAGACATTGCGTATTGCAAGGAGTGTGGGCACAAGCTCATTCCGAGGACTACATGGCATCACAAAACGGTCAGGAAATCTGGCAAGGTCTACGAGTATCACTATGACCCACCTCTGCGCTACTACACGTGCTTTGGGATGCACCGCTATCCCCACCATTTCTGCTGTCGAGAGCCTGGTGCCATCAAGGCACAAGAACTCGAAGACCTTGTGTGGAACAAGCTGGTGGGAGTGATTGAGAACCCAGCCCTCATCGCCCAGGGCATAGAGAGCTGCCAGGAGCAAGGGGCTGGAGAAGGCCTCATCAGGGAGTTGGAGAGTGCGAAACGTCAGGCTTGCGAACTCGGTTTGAAGAGGCAGAAGGCAATTGGTCTTCAAATCCGAGGGCTCATAACTGAGAGAGACTTGGCTATCCAGCTTAAATTCACTACCGAGAGGCTTGAGTTCTTCGAGGCAGAGGTAGCCCGCCTATCAGAGGAAGTTTCCAAGATTCAACAAAGCCAGATGAACTTCAGCAATCTCGAACAGGTCTCTGCTCAAATAAAGACCAGGCTTGAGGGCATCACCGAAGAAGACCGAGCGGAGTTGGTGCGGCTATTGATTCACAGAGTATGGGCTGATGGCAAAGGGAATATAATCATTGAGTTTGCGGTTCCACAAAGCGTGCCTGAAGGCATACCATCACTTTGTAATGGCGATATGGAGCCCGGAGATGGCGATGACATGCGCCGTCCCCGTCTGTGAGAGGGAATCTCTAAGCTCGTCCGGGATATTACTGCGCTTGCCGAGTAGAATAGCCTGAGCCAGGGATCCCTGGGGCTCGTGGAGAGCACCCTCCAGAGACTCAGACATTCGATTCCTCAGTCCATAGAGCCACTCTTTGGGCTTAAACCCCTGCCCGCTGTCAAGTAGCTTTACCTGAGCAGGATAGTACATAAGGGAGTGTATACCCTGGCGGGCGAGGTATTCCCGCCAGTCGAAGCCCTCGAATTGCGGCGGCTTCTCCAATTCGCCCTCGACCTGCAACAGGTCACCATAGCGGTAGTAGGGGGGATCGCGCGAGCTATCCGAAGGGAGGAAATCAGGGGAGGGGAACTGGGGCGCATAGACCAGAACCGTCCCGGTGACCTCTTCCCATGCCTCTCCTACCTTTATCTCCCTGGCTTCGAGGCGGAGAGCGACGGCGCTGTCTGTGGGCTCGGGGTCAGCGGTAACCAGACCTTTTATTTGCACTATGCCCTTATCGTTATGGACCTGGAGTGTGCTCTCATCCACAGAGGAGACAGTGGTCTCGAAGCGGAAGATGCCACCGATGAGTGCGACAAGGCATAGTACAAGCAGCAGCGCCTTTCCGCGACGCAAGAGGAAAGCGAGAAGCGCGATTCCAACGAGGGCGGCGATGGCGGCCCAGTGGAAACCAGCCCCCATGCCCAAAGAGATCCCGGCAATCCAGGACAAACTCAGGTAGATGAGCCTCATACTTATCTCTCAAATAGTTATCGACAAAGAGTTCTCCAAAAACCTCACCCTGTGTAGCGTCGTGACTCCTGTCACGACGAAGAATTCGTTGCCACAGGAGTGGCAACGCTACCTTTTTGGACAGCCTGTTTTGGAATAAAAGAGGGCCACCACCAAGTCATCTGGCTACACCGAAACAAGCTCGTATGTCAGGGTGCCCATCTTCAGTTTCTTTGCCGTTTCTAGCTGTACCAAGCTGCTTGTCTGGTGCATCTTGCCCAGGATGTCAGGCGGCTTTGCTGAAGTGGAACCAGGGATAACGGGAGCCTTATCAATTAGATCGAGCGATGCCTTGTCAATGGCTACTGGATCGAGTGAGAATGCGATGCCCACCTCTTGAACGACAGGACTTCCCGACGGCAC